>CAVJBF010000044.1:6078-19438 GCA_963647785.1 Acutalibacteraceae bacterium | reverse complement strand
GATCTGGAGAAGGCGCGGTCTTGCATGCCTGAAAATGTGCAAAATCGCTGGGATCAGCATATAGCCTTCCTTAAAGCGCTCTCTCACTATCGACAAGAAGCGCTGCCTGAGCAGCTTGAGAAGCTGCAGTCTTTCTTCATGAGCCTTCCTTCAAGAAAGCGCTCCTTCTAATCTGTGGAGCATCCTGAGCCGCTAAAATGGCGCTCGCCCAAAAAACACCTTGCAGGTCGCAAAGCGTCCGCATTCAAACATCATGGAAAAAAACATCGTCGTTCTCATCTCGGGCCGCGGCTCCAACTTTGCCGCCATCGCTGAAGCTGCCAAAAAAGAAGACTGGGCGAAGGAGGGCGTCCGCATCGCCTGCGTCGTGAGCAACCGCCCCGACGCCGCAGGTCTCGAGAAAGCCCGCGCCTGCGGCATCCCCACGCACGTCGTGGACCACAAGGCATACGACGGTCGCGAAGCCTTCGAAGACGCCATGATGGCCGTGATTGATCAATACCATCCCGCGGTCATCGTGCTCGCGGGCTTCATGCGCATCCTGACGCCGCACTTCGTGGACCACTACGAAGGCCGCATCCTCAACATCCACCCGGCGCTCCTGCCGCTGTTCAAGGGGCTCGACACCCACCAGCGCGCGATCGACGCCGGCGTGCGGATCGCGGGCTGCACCGTGCACTTTGTTTCGAGCGAATTGGACGGCGGCGCCATCATCGGGCAGGCCGTGGTGCCGGTGTTGCCTGCCGATGACGCCGACGCCCTCGCGCACCGCGTGCTGCGCCTGGAGCACATTCTTTACCCGTGCGCCGTGAAGGCCGTGGCCGAAGGCCGCGTCACGATTGAAGACGGCCGCGCCGTCATGGACGAGGCGACGGCCGCGAGCCTCGCGGTCTTTGACGTCGTGAACGGCAGCGCCGCCTGAACTGAATTTTGAGAAAGCAAAATGGCTGAACAGAAAAAAACGACGAAGCACATGCCCTTTTCGCCCGTGCGCGCAAAGCGCGCGAAGACCGAGTCGCCTCGCATGACGGAGCGCCAGCGGGCCGCGAAAAAGCGTCAGAACGAAGAGAACAATCGCCGCCGCGCCGAGAAGGGGGCGCCGAGCCAGCATCGCCTCGCAAAGGCCGAGCCCGGCCGCGTGCGCATCACGAGCCTCATCGCGGACGAATTGACGCGCGCCTTCACGGTGATTTTGAAGCTCGACGGCCCCGCGGACGTCTTGATGAAGGCTTTCTTCAAGAGCAATCCGAGCCTGGGAAGCCGCGACCGCACGATTCTTGCGGAGGCGATCTTCTACGGCCTGCGCCACTTGGCGGGCATCGCCTACCGCATGAAGCCCATGAAGCCCGCGCGCGCTCCGCGCGTGGCGGCGCTTTTGACGCTCGCGCTCCAGCACGGCGAAGGCGCCGTGCCGAAGGAAGTCGCAAAGAACGACGCTGAAGTGCTCGCCAAGCTGCTCAAGACCGACATGACGCGGGCTCCCGCGCACGTGAAGGACGAGATGCCCCAGTGGCTCCACGACCGGCTTCTCAAGCAGTTTAGCGACGACGAATGCCGTGCGATCTGCGAAGCGAGCTCCGGCTCCGCTCCGCTTGACCTTCGCGTCAACACGATGAAGGCGAAGGTTGAAGACGTCATTGCGGAGCTCGCGCAGTTCGGCGTGCAAGGGCGTCCGATGGCGATGTCGCCTGACGGAGTGCGCCTTGATTCGAAGCCCGCCTTGATCCGCACGCCGCTTTATCAGGAAGGGCGCATCGACGTGCAGGACGAGGGTAGCCAGCTCGTGGCGCGTCTGGTGGGCGCCAGGCGCGGCGACATGGTCTGCGACTTCTGCGCGGGCGCGGGCGGCAAGACCCTCGCGCTGGGCGCTCAGATGAAGTCCACGGGCCGCCTCTACGCCTTTGACGTGAATGAAAAGCGCCTGATGGGCTTGACGCCCCGCATGCGCCGCGCCGGGCTTTCCAACGTGCACCCCATGGCGATTCGCGACGAAAAGGACAATCGCGTAAAGCGCCTGCGCGGAAAGTTTGACCGCGTTCTGGTGGACGCCCCCTGCACGGGAACGGGCACGCTGCGCCGCAATCCGGACTTGAAGTGGCGGCTGTCGCCAGAGGAATTGACGCGCATCAGCGGACTGCAGCATTCCATTTTGGAAGAAGCCGCCAAGCTTGTGAAGGCCGGGGGGCGCGTCGTCTATGCGACGTGCTCGATGCTCTTTGAAGAGAATCAGGCCGTGGTGGACGCGTTCCTCGCGAAGCACCCTGACTTTGAGCAGCTCTGCGCCACCGAAGTGCTCGCCAAGCAGGGCATCGTCATCCCCGCCTGGGTTAAAGAGCGCTTTGGCAAAGGCTTTGTGATGCTGCCGCATCTCTCGGAAACTGACGGGTTCTTTGGCGCCGTGCTTGAAAAGAAGACGGAGAAGGCGATGAGGGCGGAAGCGGAGGCTGCCGCCGCCCCGGCGCCCGAAGCGCCGGCAGCGGAAGTTGCGGCGTTGGAGGAAGCTCGGGCGGCGGATGTTGCCGCGGAGCCCTCGAAGGCGCCGGATTCCGATAAAGCGTAAGGCTTCGCCCAGCAGGCGTCCGACGAGCCCTTCGCTCCCGGGCGCCTTTTTTCTACTTCATTGGAAATGAGGGTCTCTCACCATGGAAAAATCCGCCAATAGCGCGAGCTCCACCCCGCAGATTGAAGGACTTCCCGACGGCGCTGAAGTCGCGGGCGACCGGGTGTTTTTTGTCTACCGGCGCAAGGCGGAGCTCACGGAAACCTTTGACGAGGACTTTTTCGAGAAGCGCTTCAAGACGGAAATGCGCGAGGAGCGGGATGAAATCGGCGTTGTGAAAAACGGCGAGTTTCTGCCCAATGACTACTTTCAAAAGTGGCATCCCACCGCCAAGGAGCGGCCGGCGCATCGCTGGAAAAATGCCTTCATGCGGCAAAAGGCCTACTGCCGGCGCTACGCCAATTGGGATGACTATGCGCCAAAGCTCACCCCGCGCGTTGCGGCGGACTACGATGTCAAAGACGCCCGCCTCGAAAGTCCGCTCTCCGTCGGTTTCTCGGGCTTCGCCGCTGATGAGCTCTGGACTAGCGGCGCAGCTGAAGCGCTCGCCTGCGGCGCCTTTGAGGGCGACGCAGGGGTGGCGGCCGATCTCATGAACCTGGTGCTCGGCTTTTGGCCCGAGGCGGCTCTGGTGCCGCTTTTTTCCGAGGATGTCACCGCCATTCACTACAACCGCTTGCGGCAGCGCTGCATTGGCGAAGCCCCGATGCCGCCCGTCGTGCGGCCTCTTCTCTCGCGCATCGGCGCCCGAACGGGCTTTTTAAAGCGCTTTGCCGACGCCCGAGCCGATGCCGCCGCAGCGCGCGACACGATGGTGCTCATTGACGGACCGCGAGGCATTGCGGTTCGAACCGCCATCGACGACCCCGAAATCCTGGCAATTCACGCCTTCGAGCGACCAAAGCGCTGGACAAGGGACCTGCTGCGGGACATCATCATCGCGCTCAACGCCCCTGAAGACCCGGTCTACTGCTTGCGCGGAACGCTCGACGCAGCCGACTACTTCGCGGTGAAGTCGAAGTCTTCCTCCGTTTTTGCAGAAGCCCTGTGGCCGAGTCCCGTGATCGAAGGGTTCAAAAAGGAATTCAAGGACGCCTTGCTTCTGGAGCGTTACGCAAGGCGCGGAAAGCCCGCGGCGGCGGTTTCGGTTCCCGGCGCTCTGCTTGGCAATAAATCCTCGTGGTTTCAATACACGATCATCCGCGATGAGTATCGCGGGAGCCAGCGCTTTCAGCGCACGCTCAACCGCTGCGAGAAGTATGCGGCCGACGCCCGCCAGGACCCTGGTCTGCCGTGTCCGATGGAAGTGGCGCCTTGGATCACCCGCAGCCCCGAAGGCGAAATCGCCATCGAAAACGACTTCAAGCCCTTGGCTGAGAGCTGGGGCTGGGAAGTCATCGCCGGCCCCCGCGACGACAAGCCCTTTGACGAAGTGCAGGCGGCCCGCTTGTGGAAAACCGCGGAAAGCCTTCGGGAGCCGCTTGCCGACATGATGGAGTGCCTCGAAAAAAGCGCCGGCGTCGTCTTCACAGACGAGGTCACGCCGGAAAGGGAGGCGGCGACGGCCGCGGCGGCGCTGGGCGCGGTGGTCGTGGCGAAATTCCGACGGCAGAGCAAGGCGCTGGAATTCGTCGTCAATCAGTTCCGGTACCGCGACAACGATGCGCTGGGGGATGCCGACATTCCCTCGCGCCTGCTGCAATGTCTGAGAGACACGACGCTGGAAGCGCCGGACCGATGGGCGGGCAGCGACATCGCTGAACTTTGCGCTCGCAGCCTGGAGGAGATTGACAATCAGCTGGGCTACGCGCTTGGCATGTCCGGCGCCTATTTTGATTCAACGACGGGACTCATGGACAAGCTGAGTCCGGCCTTTTTAACGGACGTGGCGCAGCGCTTTGCTGATCCCGCCAATCCCCAGCCTCCAGCGCCCTACATTCGCGATCCGGAGTGCTTCAGCGACCCGGCAACGCTTGAGCGGCTCGACGAATTCTTCGTCATGCTCGGCCGCAGCCCCGGCAAGAAGCCGCTGTGCACGCTCTTCATGTGGCTCGCAGACGCCGTGAAGGCGCACTGGGGCGCTACGGCGGAAACCATCGCGAAGCGACTAGCCAAGGAAGGCATTGCCGCAGAAGACGCCGACCGAATGGCGAAGCGGCTTCAAGAGGCGCTCATTTGCGCCCGGCGCTTTGGCGACGAGATGAAGACGGAGCCTCTCTCGCTCAAAGAGGCGACGAGCCGTCTTTACTACGCGAAGCGGTTTGTGCTCGAGAGCGGCACGGGCGGCATGTGCGAATCCATCCAGATCTTTTTGAGCGCCCTTGCGTGCGCCATTGAACTCATCCCGGTTTCTCAAGTGAAGGAGGCGGCAGTCGTCCTGGCGCGCTTTGCGCACGAGCTTGCCCATCGCCATTTTGTCCACCGGCAGACGCAACTCGCTCGTTTCCACTGATTTTTTCAAAAGGACCGAACACCATGGCAAAAGCTGCATCACGCACGAAGACGCCCCGGCCGATTGAAGGACTGCCCGCCGGCGCTGAAGTCGTTGACGACCAAGTGTTCTTTGTTTACGAACGCAAGGCCGAATTAACCGAGACCTTTGACGAGGACTATCTCGAAAACCGCTTCAAGACTGAAAGGCGCGAGGAGCGCGACTTGATCGGCATGGCAAAGGACGGGAAGTTCAAGCCCAACGCCTACTACAAAAAGTGGAAGCCCACGGCGACGAAGCGCCCGGTGCATCGCTGGCAGAGCCCCTACATGCGGCAGGAGGGCTACAGCGAGCGCTACTCCAACTGGCACGCCTTGGAGCACCAGCTCAGCCCCTGCGTTCTGGCGGACTATGGATTGTTCAAGGGCCGGCAGCTCCGCAAAGGCTATTGCGTCGGCTTCACGGGCTACGCCGCCGATCAGCTCTGGACGAACGGCCTAGCGGAAGCGCTCGCCTGCGGCGCATTTGCCGGAGACGCCGACGCCGCGGCCGACCTCATGAACCTCGTTCTCGGCCTCTGGTCCAAAGCGGCGGCGGCCTCGCTCAATGCCGAGGAAGCAGAGCGCGTGGACTGCGACTTTCAGGCGCAGCGCTTCATCGGGAAGGCCCCCTTTGAAAACGGGGTTCGGCCGCTGCTTGAGCGCGCCGGAAGAATGACCGGCTTTCTCGAGCGCTTTTGCAATGCCCGCGCCGACACTGCCGAGGCGCGAAACACCATGATCCTCATTGACGGTCCGCGGGGCATCGCCCTGCGAACCGCCCGAGACGAGCCGGAAATTCTCGCGGTTCACGTCTTTGAGCCGCCCAAGCCCTGGACGACGGAATTTCTGACGAGCCTCGTGGAAGCGCTGGGCGGACCTCACGATCCCATCTACTGCCTTCGAGGCACGCTGACGGCGGAGGACTTTCACGCCGTGTTCAGCGATCGGGACGTGTATGCCGAAGCCCAGTGGCCGAGCCCCATTGTCGAAGGCTGCAAGAAAGAATTCGACAAAATGAGCTCGTTCATCTTTTTCGCTGGCATTGACAAGCCCGCGCCCGCGGTCACGTTCCCCGGCTGCCTGCTCGAAAAGGCGTCGGCGTGGTTCCAGTACACCGTGGTGAGCTGCGAAATGCGGGGACGCGAGCACACGGTTCGCCGGATGAGGCTTTGCGACGATTACATCCGAAAGAGCCTCCAGAACCCGGATCTGCCTTGTCCGGACGACGTGAAGCCCTGGATCGTTCGCAGCGAGACGGGCGAGCTCAAGCGCGACAACGACAAGTTCCAAGCCCTTTTTGACGATCTTCGCTGGGAGACGATCGCCGGGCCGCTGCGCCTGCCGCCGAGGCCGGAAAAAGAACACGAAGCGATTTATCTGTGGCAGACGGCGCAAAGCCTGAGGGCGCCGCTCGAAGACATGATGGCGTCCCTTGAAAAAGCGGCGGGGCTTGTCTTCACCGACGCCGTCACGCCGGAAAAGGAAGCGGCGGCGCTTGCGGCGGCGCTGGGCGCCGTGATTCTTGCGAAGTTTCGCCGGCAGTGTGAAACGCTCGAGGATGTCAGCAACAAGATTCGCTACGACGATGACTACTTCCGCTGGGATCGCGACGGCTACTACGACACGCTGCGCGGCCTGCGTCACACGATGCTCAACGGGGCCGACAGCCGCTGGAGCGACTCCGTCGCAGAGCTTGACGTCGGCGTGAGCGACGAGCTGGTGTATCCCGGCTACGCCCTGGGCATGAGCAGAGAATACTTTGACACCGCTGAGACGCTCATGGAAAAGCTGAGCCAGGCGTTCTTGAAGGAGGTGGCCCGGCGCTTTGCGGATCCTCGCAAGCCATTGCCCGCGCCGCCTGTCGTGCGCGACCCCGAGGCCTTCTCGAAGCCGGCGTCGCTCGATTACTTGGACGACTTCCTTGCGTGGATTGAACGCTCGCACGCCAAAAATCCGCTGTGCTCGCTTTTCATGGCGATCTCAGAGGCTGTGAAGGCGCATTGGGGCATCTCGGAAAAGACGATGGCCTCGCGCCTGGCAAAGCGAGGCTTCACGCCAGAAGAGGCGCAAGCCATGGCCCGGCGCCTGGCGCTTTCGCTCACGGCGGCAAAGCGCTTTGCCGCCCAACTCAAGCGAGAGCCGCTCGACTTTTCGGCGGTGGAGACGCGGATGAGCAACATGCAAAACTACGTGCGCGGCCTCGGCCCCAAGGGCTTGTGCGAATCCATTCAGCTTTTCCTTCGGGCGATGGCGTGCGCCGTGGAGATCGCGCCCGAAGGCAGGGCGAGCGCCGAATCGCTCGCCTGGGCGCGTCTTGCTCGACAGCTGGCGCTGGGTTGATTGGATAGGAAAAAACACATGACAAATGAACTGAAGCTTCCGTTTGAAGCCGAAAAGGCGAGAAGCGCCGTTTTTCTCAAATTTCTGGACAACCCCAAGCTCGGGCACGGGAAGCGGCCTCTGGCGCTCCTCTTTGTGACGCTCTGCCGCACGGTCGAGCAACGCACGGGGAGCGAAACGACGGCCATTGCGTCGCGCCTGGCGGCCGCAGGCGCCGACAAGGCCGCCGCCCAGACGATGGCAAAGCTCCTTGCAGAAGCCTTCGCGGCTCGCGATGCGCTTGCGCCGATGTTGAAAAACTGGGCCGTCCCCGAGGATGAAAAGCTTCGGCGCCACTTTGATCGCGTGCGCCATCCGGTGGCCTCCGACGACTGGGGCGACACCGTGGCGCTTTTTGAAGGGCTCGCGCTCACGCTGGAATTTTTCTCCGACCAAGCCGACGACGAGGCGACGCTTGCTGCGATGGCGCACTGGCTCACGGCCTATGCCTCGGAAGAGCCGGACTTTGCCGCGGTCTTTCGGCTCCTTCGCGACTAAAGGACGGACATGACTTCGGACATCGAAGAGGATTTCTCCGTCTTTCTAGACGAACTCAACGGACTCGCGTGCCGTCTGCCGTTCTGCGACCTCGTCGCGGAGCTCGCGGACGCCGTGCGGCGTGAAATCGGCTGCACGGAGGAGGGGGCGGCCATCCGGCTCATGAATCTTGGCTTGCCAAGGCGGAAAGCGCAGACTCTCGCGCCAAGACTCATGGCGGCTCTGGCGTGCGCTGATCGCTCCCAGGCGCTTCTCAACGACTGGCTCAGCCATCGCGCGGACATGCACGAACTCGGGCGCGTGAAGGAGAAGCTCGCGGACCTTGCGGCGTCCGCCAAGCCCGCCGCCGCGCACGCCGTGGAAGACGTCCTTGCCGCAATGACGGCTGCCCTTGACGCCGTCAGGTCCGCAAAAGCCATGCCGCACCTGACGTCCCGAGAGATGCTCTATCGCGGTTACGCCGACTTTTTGCTGGGGCAGGGGGCGGAGCCCTCTGCCGACGCAGCGGATCAATGGATCGCCGACGCTGAAAAATACGTGCAGCTCGCAGAGGAGCAAAGCGACGCGCCGCGGCGCTACATTCGGGAGTTCGTCGCGCCGCTCTCCATGATGGAGCGCAAGGAGGTGGCTGACGTCATGTGCATTGCCTTCAAGCTCGTCTTCCGCCTTCAGGAACAACCGGCGCTCTGCGCGCGGGCCTTTCAAGCGGCCGGCCGCACGGGCGCCAAGGAAGCGCTTGAAGAGGGGGCCGACCTGCTGCAAAGCCTCTATTTCGCCATGTCAGAAGTTCTGCTGCTCAACGTTCGCTTTTTCAAGCCGCCCGTTCGAAAGCGTGATCAGCCGCTCGCGGCCCGCCTGCTCGCCCAGCGAATCATCTCGGCAGCGGACAAGGTGCGATGCGACGAGAGAGACCGGGCCGAAGACGCCTTTCAAGCCATGGGCCTTCTCGTGGAGCTCCTGACCGTTTTGAAGCCGCGGGAAGTGAAGCAGCTCACGGACGAGCTCCCCGAAAAATTTCACCCCTTGGTGGGTCAATCCATGCTGACCATCTGGGAAGTGGCCGTATGGCTTGACGAGCAGTGCAACCCCAATCGATAAACAAAAAGGATTTCAAATGATTAGCACTCCTGCGGTGAACGACTTCACCGCCTTTCTCACAAAACTCCACGGCACGCCGGGCTGCGAGCCTTTCTGCGCGCTCTTTGCGAGACTCGCGGGCGCCGTGCGGCGCGAAGTGGGCGAAAGTGAAGACGTCGTGTCCCGGCGTCTGGCCGCGTTCGGCCTCTTTCACGTTCGAGCCGAGGCGATTGCGACTCAACTCCACGTCATCAAGGCCTGCGCCGAACGCTGCGAAGCCCAGGCGAAGGACTGGCTCCTCACGCGAGAGGCGCTCCATGCGCTTCACAGCGTGCGGGAGACGCTTGACGCCATGAAGGCTGGCAGCGAGGAGGAAGCTGCCAGCGCCAAAACGGTGAGCGGCCTGCTGTCGGACCTGATCTCAGCGCTTGACGCGCTGATGTCGGCCGCCGGGGGCATTCCGCGCCTCACAACCGCTGAAGTGCTGCTGCGCCATTACGCTGACTTTTTGCTCGGAGAGGCTGAGGAGCCTTCGCTTTACGCCAGCGATCCGTGGCTTGCCGCCGCGGAGAAGTACTTCCGACTGTCAGAAGCGCCGGGCGACCTCCCGCGCCGCTATGTTCACGAGCTGGTTTCGCCGCTTTCGATGCAGGATCGCCGGGAGATTTCCGACGCCATCTTCATCGTGACGGAGATGACGAGCGATCTCAGAGACACCCCGCGACTTTACGAACGCGCCCTGAAAGCGGCAGGACGCACTGGCTTCCAAGGCGAGATCGAAGACGCCTGCGTGCTCTTGACTGACATCTACTACGCCACAATTGAACATCTGCTATTGAACGTCAGCTTCCCGAAGCCCGCCATGTCGCGCCGCGAGGAGCTGAAGGCTGCGGCGGCGCTGGGGGACCGGCTTGCCGCTGCAGCGGACGCCGTCGCGTGCGAGACGAAGGACCGCGCCAGAGACGCCTTCTGCGCAGGCGGCCTGATGGTGGAGCTTCTGAGAACCTTGAAGCCCGGCGAATTTCAAAAGCTCGTCCTGCAGCTGCCCATGAAGCGGCGGGCGCAGGTTGCGAACGCCCTGCAGACCATGGCCTGCGCCAGCCGCCGGCTGTCCGAAGCGCCTGCGGCTTCCCCGGAATAAGTCCCACGACATGACGATCGACATCCGCTGCGGCAGTTTGGAATTCCGGACTTCTCGCGGCGGGTGCAGGCGAGGCGCCGCTGCGGCTGGTACTGGCGAGTGTGATTGGTCGTTGCATCACCATATAATGGGATTCCATTTTGCATGACGCTTTTCGGAGAAGACTCATGATTCGCTGCACGTTAGACAATCCCTATCCTCAACTGAGCCTGGCGCAAGCCGTCGCCTCGGCGCCCGTGGATGCAAACCGGCTCGAAGCCGCTGTCGCCCGTCTGCCCAAAGCCTTTGCGCTGCGCGTCCGGCTTCTCGCGAAGAGCCTTCATGGGGCCGTCGCTTGTCGCGAAGGCGCGACGCACGAGAAGATCGCCGCTTTCTTGGCGCGCTCTGGACTCGAAGGCGACGCCATCGATCAGGGAATTTCCGCCTTCTTTGCGATCTCAGCCTTCACGAAGACGCCTGCGAGCCAGGCCGCCGACTGGCCCGACGGGCTCTACGCGGACTGCATGGATTCGGCTCCGGCCTTTCAAGCGGCGCTTGCCCGCCGCACGGCCGAGCCTGCCCGAAGCGCCCTTGTTTTTCTCGTGACGGCGCTGGCGCAAAGCTTCGGCGTTCGAGACGTCAGGGCGCTCGTCAACGTTGCCGCGGACGACCCTGAGCTTCAGGCGTCGGTGAAGAATCCCGCGTTCTGCGCCCTGGTGGCAGGCGCAGGAACGGAAATTGCAAGCGTCGCCGAGATGCTTCTTGGATGGCAGTTCCAAAAAGCCCGGCAGAGCAATTCGCCCATCAACATCAAGGTGACGGTCACCCGAGGAAACAAGCCGCCCGTCACTCGATCGGTGCCGCTCACAAGCGACATGATTGCCAGCGTCACGCCCGACGAAGATCGGATCAAAGGCTTTGCCGACACGATTGAAGCCCTCATGCCTGTCGCCGACCGGCTTCTTCTCGGAAAGTCGCTTGTCACCGTGATGGCGGTCTGGGAGCAGTTCACCGGCAAGCCGGAGCTCGCCGCAGACGCCTGCCGGTCCGTCGGGCTCAATCCCCTCATGATCTCCGTTGAGACGGGCCTCATGAAGTTCGCGAGCAACCTTGGAAACGAACTCCTCACCCGCGCGGCGACGGCGGGGTTGATGCTGCCCGCGGCGGCTGATCCCGGCACGCCCGACGAAATCGAAGCGACGGCCGCCGAAGACGCGGCGCGCCTCATGGCAGAAATGGAAAAAATGACCCAGCGCGAGGACCTCTTCTCCCGCGGCATGCTGGGCGAGCTTGCGACGGCTGTTAAACTTCTGCGCGCAGCGGGCGAGACGTCGCTTGCCGAGCTCGTTTCCGCGGCGCTTGCCGAAGAAGACGCCCGGCTGTTCCCGCTTGCCATGCGACGGCTGGCGCTTCTCGGCCAGGCCATCGTGGACAATGATCCGCTCTATCCGCCGAAAAAGCAATAAATTCAACTGACACCATGAACGCTCCGCTTTTCCTGATTCCCGCCCTCGCCGAGGACGCCGCGCTTCACCCTGCGAAGATGCTTGCGGCAAAGCCCCTTGCGGCCGCCGAAGTAATGAACATCCTCAACCGCCTCGCCAAAAAGGAGAAGCGCCTTTTTGCCTGGGTGCACGCGACGCTCATCGCCTACGTGCGCGAGCGGCTTGGAAAGAGCCCGGAAAACGTCGAGGCGACCCTGAAGGCCGTGGGCATCGAAGCGGCCGTCGCGCGGCGAGGCGCCGCCTGGTGGCGCGACGCCCTCGCGCTGAGGGACAGCCTCGCGCCGATGACAAAGAGCTGGGGCTTGAACGACGCCGAAAAGGCCGCGGCGGACCGCGCCGGCAAGGACCTCTTTGACCACCCGGACTACGCGCCCGCCAAAGCCGCCCTCTTGGCTGACTTGTCCCTCATGGCGTGCGCGACGGGCGCGGGAACGCCCCTGGAGATTCTCGAAGACCTCGCTGCGGACTTTCAGACGGATCCCGTCACGCTGGCTGCGCTTCGGCTTGCGTCGGACGCCGCGGGCGCCGGGGATCCGGCAGACGACATTGACGACACGTCGGAGATCGAGGCAAACGAATTGTCAGAAAACGGCTACCGCAAGCGTTCTGAAGCCCTTTGCGACCTGATTCAGCCAAAGCTTGCCGCAAGCAATCAGGTGTTTCTGGGCCTGATGCTCGCCTCGTTCCTGAAGACCCTCGTCTGGATGACGAGGCGCCCCGAGATTCTGAAGCGCGGCCGCAAGGCTTCGGGGCTGGAGCAGGACGCCGCCTTCCACCGCTTCATGGAGGGCGTGCTCTGCCTGGAAGACTTCAGCCGGTGCCTCGCGTTTCGTCTGGAAGGCGTGGACATGGACCGAATCCGGCTGCCCAGCCCCAAGACTGAAGAGGCGGCCGAGGAGCGCTGCGAGAAGATGGCGGAGACGTTCATGAAGGCGATTGATGGACCGGGCGACGATCTCATCGCGCTCAAGAACTGGCTTCTCATCGCCGCTGTGCTGAACACTTTTCTGAATGTCCTGGAGAAGGACGAAGGCGTTGATCTTGTCAGAAGTCTTGACGACGGCGCGCGCGACTATTACGCGCTCTGCGTCTCAACTTTGAGCAAGCTGGGAAAGCGCATCGCTCAATCGTGCGACGAACCGTGATTGAAGGGAGACGCTGCCATGCCGGATTGCTACACCGACCAGCTTTTTGCCTCGAGCCGCGCTGCGGACGATCTGCAGGCCTTTCTCGCCGCGACTCGAGGAAAGCACGGCCTTCGAGCCTTCGTCGCCTTCTATGCGGAGGCGGCGCAGACGGTCTTTCGTCACTTCGGAGACACAGAGGAGGCGGCGCTTGAGGCGGTAAAGCGCTTGAACGCGCCCAAGGAAGCAGAGACCGCGGTCCACTGGATCCCGGCTGTCGCCGAGAGCCTTCTCTACTGCCAGAAAGACCTCAAGCTCTGGAAGATGAGCGGCGAGTCGCTCGAGGCGACGCTCTCTCAGCACCAGCATCGCTGGGTGGAGCATCTCGCCAACGAGGAGCTTCCAGGGTGCGGCACCGTTCGCTCCCTGCTGGAGTCGCTCCTCACGCTGCTTCGTGTCGCCGACGACAACGGCCGCCTTGCAGAAGCGGAGACAACTTGCGAAAAGTTTGCGCACTATCTGCTCACGGGCGACCCAAAAGCCGCCCTGCCCATCGCAGAGCCCAAGGAGCGGCCGGCTGTAAAGAAGAAAAGCCGGGCGTCGAGCGAAGCGCGCCGGCAGTGTC
>CAVJBF010000044.1:0-6068 GCA_963647785.1 Acutalibacteraceae bacterium | reverse complement strand
CTGTCAGCATCTCGCCGCCGTCTTGTCTCCGATCATGCTGGTGACGGTCTGCAACGCCTTCTCCATTGGACACGCTCTTTACCGCAGCTTGCTGTCGGATCCTGATCCTGACAAAATCCTGCGGATGGCCCGACAGGCCGGACCGGCGGGCGTGCTGTTTCCTGACACCATCCGCGGCGAATGCCGAATTTATGACCTGATCATCGCCTTGGGCGAGCATTGGGAAGAAAATCCGCTGCCTCCCACGCCCACAGACAAGCTTCCGCTAGCGTGTGAGACGCCGGAAGCCTGGGCAAAGTCGGTTGAGCAGGCCATTGAAAGCATGAGTCCGAGGGTGCGAGGCAGCCTGACGGACAGCCTCGCGCTCTTTTACTTCACGGCCGCCGTTGTTCAGAGTCTTTCCAAAAAGAAGGCGAAAAAGGTCTTTGAGGCGATTCCTCCCGAACTGCAGTCGATGATTCCTTTTGTGCTAGCAGCGCTGGCGAAGCTTTTTCAGGCGTTTCACCCGTCATTTAATGAGTAGCGGCAGTTGAAGTATTTTTAAATCAGGGGTCGCAGAAAATACTTCTTTGCTAAGCAACGGGCCATCCTGCCGCCAGGAATCAGCGGCGGGAGGCAACGAAAGTACTTTCGGTCAAACGGGTTCTGAAAGTACTTTCATGACTCGGCCCAGAACGTCCCTGCCACTGCCTCAATTTCCTGCCGTCCGGCCTTGAATTCCGCTGCCGCCTTGCGCCACTGAGCCACGGTCTTCTGCATGGCCAGCCGCAGTTCCTTCGCCTCCTTCAGGCTGACGCCGAAATAGCGGGCCGCTTCCAAGGCGAGCTCCGGATCCGCCGCCGTGTCGTTGCGGAGAATGGGCGTGGAGAGGAGGCGCGTGCGCTGCTCAGGCGGCAGCAGCCGAACGCCCGTAAAGGGCGAGAGCTTCCAGCCGGCGTCTGTTCGATAGAACCAGAGGTCCGACAAGGCGTCATGCCGGTTCATTGTGAGGGTGTCAAAAAGCAGACGGCGAAAGAGCTCTTTCAAGTCGGCGGCGGGCGTTGCGCCGCTGCGATTCAGTATGTCCGCCGCGTCCGCCCAGCCGGGCGGCATTGCAGGGAGCCCCGGCCGCTTTCGCCGCGCCACAAGCGTTGCGGCGGAAAGACAAAAGAGAGGCCGTCTCTGGGCATCACGATCCAAGCGCTTTTCCAAATAGGCGCCGCCGAAAGTATTTTCAAGAAATGTATTTTCGATCGTACTAATGCCGCAAAGCGACGCCAGCTTCATGCCAATTGCCTGCCAGCGGGCGGAATTGATGCCGGTCGAAAGTTCAGCGGGACGAAGCACCCAGTCCTCCAGAGCGCCAGAGGCAGCGGGCTTTCCTGTCACCAGCGCCTTGACGGACGCGCCGCCCAGGTCGCTGATGGCAGGCACGAGCGAGAGAAGATCCGTTTTCCCCAGCGTATCCGGCGCGTCCCGCAGGCGCTGCAGCGAATTCACGAGGGCGGCAAAGCGTTTTTTCTCCAAATAATCCGCGTTGGATTCCGTTTGACATGAAGACGCTGCCGGCATCGACAAAGCAGAAAATCGCGTCAGATTCGAACCCATCGACGCCCACAGTCGCCCTGGAGCGGGCTGGGACTCTGCCAACGGATGGTCGAGGCGATTTATTCGCGCCGCTTGCACCCAGTCTGACCACCACAAGCCGGGCGCCGTGTCCGCGACAAAGCCAAAAAGGAACGGGCGCTCGTAAAGCGCGCGACGCCGCCCGGGGGCGCCGAAGTCGTCTGGAAGGTACAGGACTTCCGGCTTCAGGGGCAGTTCAGCGCCGATCGAAAACCCCGTCCGAAGCCAGGCGGCGTCGTACTGGAAGGCCATGGAGCGGGAGCGGATCCGGGCAGCGTCGTCCCAGACGAGACGACCGATCAAGCGGCCGGGAAGGCAAGGCGATGCTGCCGCGAGACGGATTTCATGGACGGCGGGCATAAGGGGTCAGCCTTCCGATTTGGGGCTGCGGATGCGCTTGGGAAGATGCTCGTTTTCGAGCGCCTGCGCGAGCGGATCGATGCCGGCGATGTCGGCCAGGGGCGTGCCCAGATCAAGGGCGAGGAGGACGGAGGCGACGGCACCGATCGCCACGCCGCAATTGCCATTTTCTATCTTCACCAAGGTGCTCAGGCCGATGCCAGCGCGCTCGGCGAGGGCGGTCTGGGGGAGGCGACGTTTCAATCGGGCCACTCGGATATTGTTCCCGAGCACTGACAAAGATTCTTCTACAGCAAGCGATGCTCTCATAATGTTCGAATTGAAGTGGTTAGAAGGGATAACCATTCTCATTATGATCGTTATGTCGATGAAACGCAACCCTGTCCCAAAGGGGCGAAAATGCTCCCGACAGGCCGGCAGCATCCGAACCCGTGAGTTGCACAACCATTACGATTGCAATGGTATGGGCTGGAACACATTCATATATGAATGGTTATGCGTTTTGATGACCGTGAATCCTGCCTTCAGCAACCAAGTGAGCGGACGATTGCTTCGGGTTTTGCCCCCGCTCGACTCGGCGCCGCAGTTGGAAGACGCCAGCAGCCCGAGACCCTCCCACGTCATAAATATTCCCTATGAAGCGGAAACCGCCGCGGGGATCCTGTCACTTCACAGGGAGCTCGAATTTAGCCGCTGCCGGTGACTGGCCCGTGCGACGCCCCGTATCGTCTTTCCGACCGTTCATCACCAATCGATCTGACAGGACATTGTTCGACTTTGTCCAGACGCCAGCTAGCCAAAGTAATTTCGATTTCATTAAATCCGTTTCTACTATCCGCAGAATATGACTTTGCTGCCGACTCCGGCTCGCCGTCCGGAAATGGCTTTTGGGCAAGGGAAGGGTTTTGGGGAGTGGTGCAAGGATTGGTGGCGGCACCGACGCTTTCACCGGAGAGGCGGGGGAGAGGGAGTCAACGGGGTCGAGGGAATCGTCAGCCATGCCTGTTTCTGTCAGGATGGAATTCATAGACAGGCAGGATTGTCCTCGGGAAGGGCGAATTTCTGAGGCCCCGGTTTTAGCGGAATTCGCTTGGGAGAGTCACAAATTCGAGGTTCTTTTGTTCGCCAGCACATCTGCTTCGAAGGGAGTGCGGCACCTCGGCGCCCGAAAGAAGTGCAAAGAAAATAGGTGGTAGGTACGCTGAAAAAGGGTGCACTGAAGGGCGCTCGGGGGGGGGGGGTAAACTCATAAAGTGGTATTGAATTGCCATACATTTCAGTGCTGTCGCTATTAATAATTCAATTAATGGCGGCCATGCTTTTCTGATGTTACATGTGAAAATACAGGCCAAATGGCCTGCTAAGGAGAATCAAACATGAGAAAAACTGCAATTGCATTGGCTGTGGTGGGGGCGCTCACCGTAGCGGCGAATGCGCAGGCGGTGGAAAAGACCGACATTGAAGCTGCGGGTAAAGAGAAAACAGTAACTACAACTGATGTAAAAGGTGAAACGAGCGTATTTGGCGGATATTTGGTTAAGGACAAAGCTAAACTCGAAACTTTGACCCATGGCAACATAGAAAATGGTTCTGTGACGGTTACAAGCGGTGAATGGGACAAGGTAGTCGGCGGCAATAGCTTTAAATACACCGGCGCTACTAGCGACGTACTGAAACCGGTGTTAGGGCACTCGGAAGTCCATGTAGAAGGCGACGCAACAAAAGTTTTTCAGCTGGCCGGCGGCTCGCATGAATCTGGTGCCGCACCCCAGTATGTTGCCTTTGGAAACGAGGGAACGGGAACGACCACGGTTACGATTGACGGTGGCACATTCGGGGGAGATAACGGTCAATCTACGATTTTTGAACCGTATGTTGTCGCTGGCGATGCGATCAAGGTGACTGTTGGTAAGGACTCGAAGTCCAAAGTAACGTCGAACCTGGCCTCCACCACTATGAAGATTTCGGATGGCACGTTCAATGCTCCCGTCGTTGGGGGAAGCATGGCGATGGCATACAACGGCGATTCAGAGGTAACAACGATCAGCAACCAAGACAAGCTTGAAGCACAGGTTACAAAGTCTGCGTTGGAAATCACTGGCGGTAAGTTTACGCACGCAGTTACCGCAGCAGGCTATGCATCGGCATCGAAGGCAGGCAACGCAACAAACGTCAAATCCACGGTGGGAACGGCCAATCTGACTGTGACGGGAGGCGAGTTCGGGGACAAGGCAGATATATATGCTGGCGGCATTGCGAATGCGTATGCAACGGTTGGTGTGACGACGTCCAACATTACGATCGACGGGGCAACGGTTCAGAACATCTATGGCACCAAGGGGGTGCTTGAAGTCAAAAAAAAGGAAACTAACTCAACAACTACATATGATGCTACATATACGCCGGATACCAACGCCTACGTGACGACCAATCTCAAGCTGACGAACGGTGCCAAGGCACAGACGGTTGTGTTGGGCACGCCGGAAGGGGTTGGCGCGGTTGTTTCTAAGCTCACGGTGAATGGCGAAGCCACCCTCAAAGACCTGAAGCTTGTAGGTACCAAAGGTGTCGATGTGGATGGTACTGGTAGGCTGTACTGGACTGACGGTGAAGGTTTGACAGAAAACAGCATCGCCAATATTTGTGGCACGCTTACGACGGATCCAAAGGGCAAGGGCACCTTCAATGTGGTGACCGGCGGCAAGCTGGTGGTGGAAAAAGAAAGCACTCTTGAACACCTGACGGGCAAGATAACGCTTTCGGGTGGCACGTTGGAGGGGCTTTCGTCGGTTGTCTTTGTGCTGAACAAGAACGTGCTCATTGCGGAAACGGCTTCTGAGCTGATCACGACAAATACGTTGACGCTCAACACCAAGATCGATACTTCGGGGAATAACACGAGCGGCACGCTGGCGATTACGGACAAGGGGGTCTACACCAAGGAATCGCTGCAGGTGATGATGGATGTGGCGAAAGCGAACAAACTCGGCCTGACGATCACAACGGCGCAGAGCGCCGATGGTGTTGCTGTTCTGGATACTGGCGTAGTCAAGGAATCGGAAACAACGATTGCGACGGTCACAACCAATGAAAAGACAGGGACGCTGACCCTTGCGACGACTGAGAATAAGGCGGCTACTGGCGGCGCAGCCATTCAGGTTGATGCAGACGTGACGACCGTGAAGCTGGAGGGCTCGGACGCTACGCTGGTTGCTGTTGGGACGACGTCAGGTGGTGATCTCTTCACGAACGCTGACGGCAATGCGGTGGATGTGTCCGTCGGCAGTGGTGTGACACTGAAGCTCGGTCGTGCAAGTGTCGAAGCAGAAACTCAGGGCAAGTTGCAGAAGCTGGTTGTTGGTGAAGGCTCTAGCCAGAATACGGCCAAGGTGGATGTTGCCAACATTGTGGCAACAGTTGACGAGGTGACGTTGAATGACAAAGCTGAAGTCAACATCGGCACCAGTGGAAGCAACGGCAAGCGTGGCGAACTCGTGGTGAAAACGCTCACCATGAACGCAGGCTCCAAGATCTTCCTTGACCCGGCTTGGGATGGGAGTGGGGTGGATCAAGGTTCCTGGCTGGTTGTGTCGGATACGGATTCTTCCAAGGTGAGCGGCACGATCGCTGTTGGCCACAATTCTGTGGCGTCCTTTGGCGCTACGAAGGCAGAAGCGCAGTCCGCGATTGAAGACAGGCTGAACCTCAACTGGGGTACCGATGTGACGGCGGCCCTTTATGTCGGCAAGCCCATCACGGTGACTGGTTCCATCAACGTGAATGGAGAGATGGAAAAAGAGGCGACCTATGTGGACTCAGGCGTGAAAGTGGCGAAGAACAGCCTCCTCGCTGTGAATCAAAAGACGATCGGCAAAGATACGGCTATTTCGGGCGCCACGGTGACGTTCGATGACGGCAGCCTGCTCGGCATCGTGAATGCTGAAGAAGGCACGATTGTGCTTGTCGATAACGATCACAAGGTTGATGGCACGCCGACTGTCGTCACCGACACCCCCTTCATCAAGGGCTCTGTCTCTTCTGACGGCACGCTCACGAACACCTTTGACGCCGAAGGCGGCCTCGGAGCGCTGGCTTCGACCGGC
>CAVJBF010000043.1:0-19592 GCA_963647785.1 Acutalibacteraceae bacterium | reverse complement strand
CTCAGAGCTTTGCTTACGGCATTGCGTTCTGCGGAAAATCCTGCATTGTGCAGGTGAAAGCGCTTTAACAGCGCAAGGTTTGAGCAAGGTTTGAGGACCGAAGCCAAGGAAGGAGGGCGTCGAAAGTCCCCTCCACCATCGCGATTTTCGCGTCAAAGCCGGGAGGTTTGAGCATTTTCGTCTTCTAGGCTATCCGAGACGTCTGCCGCTGCAGGAGCGGCATCATTTTCTCGGAGAAATCCTCATGCCTACATCTTCTCGCAAGCCGCGTTCTGCGGCCCTGCGCCTCACCGTGGCCGCCGCCCTCGTCGCGACCTCTCTGGGCTCTGCTCATGCAAACATTGCCGTCGATACGCTGGATGACCTCAAAAGCATCCAGAATCAGGCCGTCACCGCCACCGATGAATGGGGCGGCATCTACGACCTCTACCAGGTTTCCGGCGAATCCTCGGGCTTCAAAGCCATCAACAATACCGTCTCCACGGAATCGGCTATTGCCGGCGGCCTCTTCGACCTCTACGGGTCCGATGTGACCCTCTCGGACGCTGTGATTTCCGGGAACACCGTGATCTCTTCTGCCGAATCACCTTCCGCGAGCAACGAAGACACCCAAGCTGGGAACGCCATTGGCGGCGCCGTCATGATCAAGAACGGCTCCAACACCTTCAAGGACACGCTCTTCACGAACAATGTGATCAAAGGTTCGGGCGACACCCTCATCGCGGGCGGCGCTGTCTATCAGGATGCCGTCATCAACTCCACCGACGGCACCAAGCCTTCGGCCCTGACGTTTGAGATCAGCGACGGCAAGTCCTTCACCTACAGCGGCAACAACGTCATTTCCGCCGATCCCAACACCTACTACGGCCTCTACGGCACGGTGTCCACGGCGGCGGGCGGCTTCCTCTTCTTGGATCGCCACTCCTCCGCCGAGTTCAGCATCGGTGAAGGTGCATCGCTCACCATCGGCACCGACGCATCCACGGGCAACATGGACTCCATCGCCTCCTCCATCAGCATCGATGGCACGGTCAGCAAAACGGGCTTCGTGAAGACGGGCGCCGGGGATCTCACCATCAAGAGCTCGCTTGACAAGTTCTACGGCACCGTAGACGTGAAAGAAGGCGCCCTGACCGTCACCAAGGACTGGAAGGTGATGAACGACGTGACGGTCGGCGGCTCGGGTGCCGAGGCCGCGCTCATTGCCGACAACATCACGCTCGCGTCGTCCCCCAAGACGCTCACCTGGAATGACGCGAGCTACAAGGAAGGCGATGGCAATCTCATGGTGACGACGGGCACCATCACAGTGAAGGACGGCGGCCTGCTCCAAACAAAGATCGGCTCCGTCTTCACAGACGCGTCGAGCAAGGCCGATGCATCGCTTTCGAGCACTGACGTAGCGCTGAAGGACGGCTATTCCTTTGAAGCCGGCAGCGCCTTGAACATCACCGATTCGGGCACCTACGCCTACTCGCTTTATAAGAACGTGCTCACGAAGAGCAACGCCTCGGAAGTGAACTTCCTCAACGCCTCTTTGACGAAGGGAAAGAACGACTCCGACACGGCGACTTTCTCGACCGATGCCACGATGAAGAGCCTGGCGGGCTTCACGACAGCGGTGCTGGAGGCTGGCACTGCCCTGTCGCTCACTGGCACGGGAGAAACGACCTCTCTTGAAACGCTCACGCTCACAAAGGCCGCGGAAGGCGCTGACATGACGAGCCTGCAGCTCTTCAACAGCACTTCTGCCGAGGTGGACACCTTGAACGGCGCGGGCTTTGTGACGGTGGGTGAAAATGACGGCTTGGGCGCCGATCTCCATATCGGTACCCTCGCCATGGAAGGCGGCTTCATCTTTGTTGATCCTCTCTACGGCCACTCCGTCCTCACGGTGGACGAAGTGAAGGACAACAAGCTCAAGGTGGACGTGATCGCGGGCTCCGGCGCCCTCGTCACCATGGGCGCCGAACTGAGCAAAGCTCAAGCCGCCATCGAGAAGCTCGAATTCACGGACCGCGCAGCCGTGGTGTTCGTGGGTGAATCGCTCGACATCTCCTCGGGCTCCATTGCCATTGGAGACGGCCTCACCGAAGAAACGTCCATCGGTTCGAAGAAC
This sequence comes from Acutalibacteraceae bacterium, assembly GCA_963647785.1. Lineage (GTDB taxonomy): Bacteria > Pseudomonadota > Gammaproteobacteria > Burkholderiales > Burkholderiaceae_F > Duodenibacillus. Next base: position 17,473 of record CAVJBF010000043.1, on the reverse strand, counting down.
GTCACCGTGGGCTCGAAGGGCGCCCTCATCATCGATCAGGCGAGCGTTGGCTCTCAGGTCTTCACGGCCTCTTCCGGCAAGACAACGCTCACCGTCACCGATGACGGCAAAGTGGGCATCGTCAACGCCACCCCTGGCACGATCAAGATCGCGGACACAGTGACGGGCCTCAAAACGGTTTCCACCGACACCCCCTTTGTGACGGCCTCCGTGAACAGCGACGGCTCCGTCACGAACGCCCTTTCGCCGACGGTTGGCTTGGCGTCCATCGCCTCCACCGGCATCCAGTCCATGCAGCGCCGCGCCGACTTGGTGCTCTCGCAGTCCGTGGCGGATCGCTTGTCCATCGTCGGGGATCGTCGCGGCAACAACCTGTGGGTGGACGTCTCGGGCGAACGCTATGAGATGGACGACATGGAAAATGGCGGCTCCTTCAAGGCGACGACGGGCTACGGCACCTTCGGCTTTGACGTGCCCGTTGGCAAGACCGGCAAGGCGGGCTTTGCCTATCAGTACTCCAAGGGCACCGTGAAAAGCGACATCTCTGACGCCAAGAACAAGGTGGACGGCAACGCGTTAACGGCCTATGGCTCCGCTGACTTCGGCGACTTCCGTCTGGTGATGGATGCGGCCTACAGCCTGAATGAGAACGACATCTCGTCCTCCGACTACTCAGCGCTTACGCAGAAGGTGGACTCCAAGATGTACTCCGTGGGCTTGCGCGGCCAGTACCATATCGCGGTCGGCAACTTCTCGTTCGTGCCTGCCATTGGCGTCCGGCTCTCTCGCTTGGAGACGGACTCCATGCGCGTGGGCGGCGTGTTGATCGACAAGCAGAAGCAGAACCTCGTCCAGCTGCCGATGTCTCTCACGATGGCGGGCTTCACGACGAAACTTGGCACGTGGTACCTCGCCCCGAGGATGAAGGTGAGCTACGTGCCCACCTTCGGCGACAAGGAAATCGACATTCTGGGGCTTGAGCAGACGGTGCTCGACACGAAGCCCTTGCAGGGGAACTTCGGCCTCATGGCGACTCGTGGCCGTACGCTCTTCAACCTTGACTTCCTGATCGGCTCGGGCAATGACGGCGCCACTGTCATGGGCGGACGGGCGAGCTTGACGTTCCGGTTCTAGTCTGGCCTTCCGGCGCTTTGGCGGCATAGTCTTCCGGGCGCCGAGGTTGTATGCGATTGTTGCAAAAGCCAACGGAAATCTTTTTATCGGTTAATATTCTTCCCAGTAGACAAACTTAAGTGCGCCCGTAGGCGTGGCTGCAACCGCAGGGTTGTCATGGTATGTCTCCTAAAAAGAACGCACGAAGCTCGGAGTGATCCGGGCTTTTTGCGTTTCTGGGAGCCTCTGGCTAGCGGGATACCTCTCCGAAAGTAGTACCTCTTGCGAACTACACAATTGCACTTTTCGCCCTTTCATTCAAAATATTTGTTTATTTTCAAACACAAAAATACAAAGTATCGTGCAAAAACGCTTTCCCGCCTGAAATATTTTCGTTTATTTTCAACGAGCGTCAACTACCAAAGCACAAACTTCGAAGTTTGATTCTGTTAGTGAATTTCCCGTCTTGTCGCCTGTCGCAAAATCCGTCAAGCTAGCAAGGCATCCGGCCCGTCGGCCGGAATACGGAGACCTTGCCATGCCGCGAACCACTGCATCCCCAGACTTCTTTTCGCTCGACAACCTCAAACCCTTAGAACTCTGGTGCACCGAAGGCCTCGCCTCGGCCCTATCCTACAAACTTTCCAACCGTGACAACTTCCTCGATTGGCCAGAATTCCGGGTAGCCGTTCGCTACTGCGACCAACAGCTCGTCATCTCGGGCTCGGCCATTCGTGACTACTATCTCACCGACATCGACAAAACGCTCGCTGCCTTGCTCAAGAGCCGCCTCGGACCAGAGCATCCGCTGTGCCGTCTGCCCATCATCAAAAGCTCCGATACTGTCTCGCTATCGTCTGGCTCCCATCGCTTCGTTGCCTCAGCCTGCCGGTTAAAGAACCACCCCGATCGCGTGAGTGTGCACTACCGTAGCCGTCAACACATCGGAACATACATCGTCAATTCAGATCGCCTTGGCGCCGCGTGGTCTTGCTATATCGCAGAAACGTTGGTGACGCTGAAGTTCTGCAATCGTTGCTCCGTCACCGCCATCAAAGAGCCCGGCGGGTATACGTACCGCGTGATCGGCATCGAAAGCGACACCCCCGTGCCTCAGGCACTCAAACGCGAGATCTGCAGCTGGCGTCCTGCTCAAGGCGAAATCAATGAATCGTTGCAACTCCGCCAATTGTCGTTGCTCCGTGCCGTTGAAACCCATCGGCCAGCGGGGCTCCCAGATTTAGGCCCCGACCTTGCCCATCGTCCGTTCTTTCGCGACTCTCGCTCAATCGGCAAACGACGCAAGAAAACAGCACTGCCCCCAATTCCTTTGCAGGACACGCTGGAAGAAATCCTCTTCGGCATACGGTTCAACCTCGGCCTGCGTCGGCTCAACGGCGTTCCATTCGCACGCGAGGATGAGTATCGCCAGCAGATCGGCACCGAGCTTCCGCGTTGGATGCATCTTCTCAGCACGCCTACTGCGGACCTCATCATTGAGCTGGCGCTAGAACGGCGCAAGCCCCTTCCTGACTACCCCAGCATCGACCACCACGTGGCGGGCTGGGAACGGTTGCTCAACCTTTCTGGCGAAGCGCAGAAGGACGCGGTCAAGCGCGTGCTGTTCTCGCAATTCGTACACAGGCTGGTGCTAGCGGAAGAAACGCCAGAGCTCGTGACCAAGCCTGAATGCAAAGAAGTTGCTCAACTTCCACACGACTATCAGAATCTCTTCGGCAAGAAACCGCCAGTCTGGGTACAAGGCAAGTTTCTGATTTCCACCCTGCTCAAGTTCGCCGTAGAAACGGGCTATGAGATCCCCGACGAGCCGCCGATCCTGCTCAAGACCGACGAAGACTTCATTGGGCAGACAACGCGGTCTCTTGATTTTTGACTCCAATGGCCCTCGCAGGCGAAAACATCAGGCAAAGTCGCAACAACACAAAAATATCGATAGAATACCTCTGTTTTTCAACATTATTCCATCGCCACCATGGCAAAAAAACAGCGAACTTGACAAGTCGTCCGGATGGGGGGGGGGATGATGGCTATGTTTTGTTTCTTGTATCGAAAGTTGTCTTTCTTTCGGCTTTTTGTTATTTACTTCCACCTGATTTTTACCAGAGAAGTTCGCTATGAATAAAACTTTCAAAGTCGTTTTCAACAAAGCGCGTGGAGCGCTGATGGTTGCCAACGAAATCACCAGCTCTGTTCAGCGGAAAGGTATCAGAACAGTGATCGGCGCAGCTATCGTTGCCGCCGCGCTAGCCTCAGGCACCGCCTCAGCGGATGACTTGACAGTCATTGATAATACTATGGATCTCAGCCAGTCCGATGGACTGCAGCACGATGCTAAAGTCACCGCTGATCCTGCCGTCACAGATAACAAATCGCTCACTACCTACAATACTGTCACAATTAGCGATTCAGTGTCCCAATTCACTGGCAACACTACCGTCAACAGCGGAACAACCACGCTCGAGAAGGCCTACTTCAGCAAAGACGCCACGGTCTACATCGGAAAAAATGGCACACTCGAAATGCTGAACTATTTTCCTTCTCTCAACTGCAGCACGAATGCTGGCTCCCAATATTTAGCAGGTCAAATTGCTAGAGCTGGTCTAGGTAAGACTAATGCTGAACATGCTTCTGATGCTATTAAGAATGTACTCTCAGGGGTTGCTACTGGTCTTTTAGATACTGGTTCCTTTGTTTCTGGTCTTGTAGGTGCTAGAGGTCTTTCTAAGACTATTGCTGAAGGATCCAGAGCTATTCAGAATGTTTCTGAGATTCTTGGCTCAGATGTAGAGAAAGCTCAGCAAGCTTGGTATGAATCTGAACAAGCAGAGGCTAAAGCAAAAGCTCAAGCTCAGTTTGAGCAAGATATTGTTAATGGTATGGATCCTACCTCGGCAGCCGCTAAGAGAGAAGCTACCCTCTGGGGAAATACTATTGCTAATGGGTTTAGAACAGGAAATATTGTTAAAGATGCATTTCAAGGTATTGGTTCAGTAGGTTCTGATATTGTCCTTACAGGAGGCAGGAGCGCTCTTCTTAACCGGAAACTCCCGACTAGTTTGACCTCCGAAACCTAAAAATTTTAAAAAGAACAAGGCGCAAGCCTTTATTTTTATGTTTTGTGTGATATAATATTTATATAATTAGGAGTCAAAAATGACCACCAACGCCAATAAAAAAACCTTGCCCCCTAGAGACTCAATTTGGGGAGATTCTATAAATTTAGACCTTCTTTGAGCGGGGACCGAATATAAAGGTTAACCCTTAACCTGAATATTTCACCAATAAGGTGATCGGACTAATCCGCCATCTCCAAAAACAAGGGGATGACGGATTTTTCTATGTCATAGAACAATCTACAAACTTTCCGTATCACGCATTGTTAAACGTCATCGTTAATATGCATTTTATTGACATAGAACAATACATAAAAAGAGATGGTGTGAGATAATTTCGTTGTACTACAAAACAGTCACACCACCTCTTATGAGACAGCACTATACCTCATTGTCGCTTGCCGACGGACGTCCTTTAGTCATCAAGTTTGGCGACAAATTTGTAACAGCGCATGGCGGCGCGGGCATCGCCCTGGCAAACCTTCGAAAGAAGGGGATTGTTGCATCCATTCCTGAGCCCTACGTACACGCTCAGAAGAATTTAGAATTCAACAGACGAATCGCGATGATTTGCATCTGTCGTCGATGATTCTATGATTCTTTTTTATAATATCCCGATCCAGATTTTACGTCATCGCCCGAATCAAATTCCGCGCGAGTGCGTTTTTTTGAACTACCCCCAAAAACCCTGAACAGCAAACTAAATACTAAGTAGAACACAAAATAAGCAACAAGCCCGCCAATTGCCCCAATAAAACTTGTCGCAAGGAATTCACCGATACTTGGGTTACTATACATTTCCGTGTATCGAGACCAACGACCACAATTTGATAAAACAATAATTATTGCATATACACCAAGAGATTTATAGAAAAAACTACTAAAACAAGCTAGCCGTCTTTTCGCAGCAATAATGCTGATGATCAAAAAATATGCTATTCCCAATTTAGCCTCCTGTCGTCTCTATTGCAAGACACTTTAGATAAAAATATCAAAAACTTCTTAATTTGATTTAATAGATCTTCGAATTAGTTCTACCTCTCTTCCTCCATCTCGCGGCGGTACTGCTTCAAGTACTCCTGCATCTGGTCAGCCCGAAGCGAGTCTTGCCAAAGCTCAACCTGCTGCATTCTCGCGGGCTCCTTGCGCACCCAGCGCCAGAATTCCACACTCTCTACATCACTCTGCCAACCGGGGACAAAAGTATTGAGACTGGACTCGTACAGCGCCCATTGTTGCTTGAAATCGTTGTAGATCGAAATGACGACGTTACTCCAACGCTTCTCTTCGGCTTCGCTCAACACGGCCCGACGCGTTGACTCCGCCCACGGTGAATCGCCATCAGCCACGTAACCAAAACGCAACCAATTGGTGAACTTCACGCTCCCGCGGATTTGCCGCCAGTCCGGCACGGCTTGTTCTAGCAAGACTTCATAGGCATCCGTGCTGTTGTCGAGATTCATCTGCAAGGAAAGAGTTTCCTCCCCTTTTGTCGGCGCGTCTTCCTTTTCAATTATCAGCTCCGTCGCCTGTTGAACTTCCTCGGTGGCTACGGATTCATTTCTCGGGAAGAACTGATCATCCTTGGGATTCCCTGAAAAATTCCGGTAGTACGTGTCCGAAGATGGTTCTACCACCTGCGCCACAGAGCGCTCCTTGGGCGGCTCCCGGTCTTCTTCATCGTTGGAACAGCTCTTGATGTTAAAGACAAGCAAACACAGACTAGCAAGCGCCACGAGATACCAAAAACAATACCTCTTCCCCCGAGACTCCAACTTTTGATCATCACGGTTACCTCTTTCTGGCGAATGTTTCTTCTCACCAACAGGTTTGCCTGAAGTCCCTTCTCTCGGCTTCAAGGCAACGGAGGAAATCTTGTCTTTGTCATCCTGATGAATCTCAACTAGTTGGCCATTGGGCGTCACCCACTGAGGCGCACGCGGCTGATCTTCGTCTGGAACCTCCGCTGGCTTTGTAGTGGCCTGTTCTTCGCCAGAGTCTCCCGACTTCCCGGTCAGACTGATATTCAACGGTTCCTGTTTGACCGTCGGTTTCTCTGACGTTGCCGTATCAGGCATCGTCAGAGGCGCATCCACCCAATGCTCGCAGAATTGGTCTCGCAAACTCTCCAGCCGCGGCGGCAACTTACGGCAGGAAACCCCGAAGAAACGCACTGCGCGGGTCGCTGCCACATAAAGTCGCGTGCCAAAAAGGCGCCGATCCTGACGTTCCATGGTATCAATTCCTGTCAGAAGCGCCGCTTCAAATTCCAACCCCTTCACACAATCCGTAGGATAGACGCCGATTCGGACGTCACTACGACTGAGCACGCCATCGGGGCAACCTTCAACGGCAAGGCCGCGGCTCTTCACGATGTCCGCTTCTTTGAGCCGATCCGCCATCGGCATCACTTGCTCTCGATCAGGGACAAACACTGCAACTGACGGCACCGTATCACCGCACCGAGCGAACAGTTCCGCCAAGCTTTCAGCTACCCAATGGACTTCTTCATCAAGTCCTGACACCGAATGTGCAAGCTTGGGCCGCAACTCCAGATCTGGCTGGTTCGCAAATTCTGGGTTGACGCAACTCTTGCTTAACGACCGAACACCGAAAGCCTCCAGCAACTTCTGCGCAAAGTCGTGCAACGTGCGACTCTGGCGATACACCTTCTCAAGCGGCTTGATTTCCGCTTCTGGCAAGACGGCCAAAAGCTGCGCCTTATCTTGAATCCCATCCGGCGCTAGACACTGATTGAAGTCGCCACTCGCGAAGAAAGACTGGAGTTTCGGATGCGCTAGCCGCCGCATAACGGCCAGTTGCACCGGCGAAAAGTCCGTAAATTCGTCAGCGAAGACCATCTTGAAGCACAGCGCATCCACATCGGGCTTGATCTTCGCACCAAAGCGAGTCTGTAGCCGTCGATCAGACAAGAAATCCTGCAACGTCTTCAAGTGATGCAGCATCAGATGATCTACTTCCAACGGCGACAAGCCTCCGGTTCGCCCTTTCGCCTTCACAAACCACTTTGGCTTCTTAGCCTCGCGATCCTTCTGACGGAACTGCTTCCAGCGTCGCACGCTACGACGTAGCCATGAGCCAGGCAGGCGAAGCAACTGATCAATGGCCGCCTTCTCTAGCAACAAACGCCCCACAGCCTTTGCCGCTTTCTCATCGGGCAGCACGAGTTGCAAGAACTGCACCCTCTCCGCCGTCACACCTTCTGGCACCGTCTTGCCCTGGGACAGAGCACGGCAATAGGCGGCCAGTGTAGCGATAAGCTCCGCGTCTCCGGGGCGGCGTCCAGTTTCCGCCGACTCCTCCATCACTTCCGGTGCGGCTTTCTGCGATTGCAGAAAACTGACCCAGCGGTCATGAAACTGCACACTCGACGCCTCTGCCTCATCGACGAACTGTTTCAATGCGGTCTGACTCGCCTGATGAATCGAATGGCGGCAAGCCGAGAGGAAGTCCGAAGCGTCGTAAATCTCGCAAAAAACCTCTGACAGCTTTACTCGCTTCACACCTGCCCTTTGGCTCAGAGACGCCGCCCATTGACGCAGGGATTCATCCGATGCCTGACGAAGATCGGCGCAAAAATTCCGCACGTCCGATGAAAGCAACCGGCGCTCAAACGCTTCAAAGGCTTCGCTCACCAGCAAAGGCGACCGGCGTGCGGCGGCTGTCAGGACTTCCGTCTTGACGCTGTCCCCGGCTTCCTGAATCCATGAGAAGATCCCCTTCAAAAGTTGCGCTCGATAGTCCGTCCACGTCGTGATCTTTGAACCCGCTTCCTTCGAAACTGTCTTGTCCAGCGACCGCACCAGATACTGCTTGAGCAAGTCCGACGGTGTGAAGAGAATCCAGTCGTCACGCATGCCCGCCGCCTCGGCCGCCTCAACAATCTCCGTCTCCTCCTCGTCGAGCCCCTCGGCATAGGTCTTTTGCCGCAAGCGCTTTGCAAGCGTTGTGGTCTTGCCCGTACCTGGCGCTCCCAACATGACGATGACCGAGTCAATCGCCTGACAAGCAATCTCCGCCTGCGTCTTATCCACGATGGGATTGCGAAGCCCCAACTCCGTGTTCGTCGTGCGCACGATTCCTGCCACGACTTCCGTGTCTGTGTTCTCTTCCAGAAAGGCTCGCAATGCCGGCAGCGTCACAGTTGGCCGGTCTTCATGTCTCACCACCGTATTGCTCGAATCAGGAACACCATTCGTGACCTTGCAGTCGTAGACCTCCGACTCAAGCACCGTAAATTCTGCTTTCTTCCAAACGAAAACATCGCCGGGCGGATAAGACGCCATGCGTCCCATAGGCGACATCTCCGACGCAAAGCGCCGCCCCCTTAGTTCTCGCGGATCACTGGGTAATTGCAAGGGCGAAGGCCTTCCAGCTCCCGTCGGCGGCATGGCGGGACAAACAAAGATCTCAAGCTCCCGGTCCGTCGTCTCATTTCGCGCCACCACACGAGCGCGAACCGGCTCGTTGCGCAACATGTTGAACTGAGTCTCTTGCTGAGGACTGAGCGGATATTCATAGCGGTCCCACTCCCTTTCGGTCTCGTTCAGCACTTCCTCCATGCCTTCGACGGAGTTTCTTGCAATATCAACAAGTTCCAGCTTTTTCCAATTCTTCGCTTCCCCACTCATAACGGTGCCAACCATAATCTATGCATTCGATCAGCGGCAAGGCCGCTCCGAGAACTTCTAAATTCTACGGATTTGAGACGGAAACTACACGGCGCGCTGATGAACCGTATGATTGGAGTTTTGGCTCGCTCCGATCATTCGCCCGCGTTGACCACCATCGGCGCAAGCCACCGATAGGAAAAACGTCGCTTGCCCGTCATCGGCCCCATCCAGAACCCGTGCCAATGGCCGCGGCGCAGGTGCGTGCGCGGACTCTTATGCCCACCAGAAGATTCGGTAGAGGTACCTTCACCCACTTTCTCCTTGCGCAAAAGCTCTCCCAACTTGGTACCGACGTTCCACGTCCGCAAACGATCCGGCGGGAAGAACTTCCAGCCTTTTTTGGTCTTCCGCGCCTGCGCTCGGCTTGGCGAATGCCTTGGCTCGCGGTCGTCGTCAATCTCAGGCTCATCAGAGCAGAGGTAGAGAAGTAGCGACAAGTAGGGCGCCAGCGCCTCCGCCAGATCTGTTTCAGAGAGCTCGCTCAGAATTGCTCGCACTTCCCGAGCCTGCTTCGCCGGCAGTACATCCTGTGCCGTGGCGACGTACTCTTTGACACACTCTTCAAGCGTCGCCTTTCGCAGCGGCATCTCGACCGAGATCAAATCAAGGCTCGTATTGAAAAGCATCTGCAACGTCGGCAGATCTCCAGAATTGCCTACGTCGAGGTTTGCGAAAAATCCCGCAGTGTCTGCTTCAAAGAATGTCATGCCAGGCGTCTCAACGTAGACCGCCCATTCGGGCAACCGCTCCAACACCTCTACTGGAATATCGCCGGCTAGCGTCGTGGACTTCACCGCATCAAGCACCGAAGCGTCAAATCGATAGATGCCTTGCGAAAACCGCCATGTACCAATTGTCGAAAGCCGAGACAGCTCTTCCATCAGATTGAGCCTGGTACCACGGTAGGCGCCGGTTTCGAGCTCGACTTCAAGAATGGCATACCAGTAACTCGTCGGCAAAAAGCACCATTCGGGCCACAGGCGCGTTGCATCCTGCGCCTGCAAGCTGAGAATGCCGTTCACTTCGCCCGTGAGCTCGGGGTGAGCGCGGTTGGTAGCGAGCAAGATTTCCTGCGGAGTAGGAACTTTGTTTCTTTCTTCCATGGCGGGAGAGGGATGAGGATTGGACAAGGCGCGAGTGTAGCCAAATCTCAGACAACGAAAGGCGCCCTGACACTAAAAATGTCGATAGAATACCTCTGTTTTTCAACATTATTCCATCGCCCCATGGCCCAGAAAAAGAAGCGCAACAAGAAATACCACCCGAAAACGGGCGCCGGCATGCAAGGCCTCTTGCGCAAGCTCCCGCTTTCGGAAAGGGTCATCAACGATTCGCTATCCGCCATGTACGACTCGCTTCTTCGCTTGAAGCTTGGCGAAAACAAGAACGGCGGCGACCTGATGCTCTTGATCGTTTACCTCGCCATCGGTTGGTACTTGGCAGAAAGACATGACACCTCGTTGCGCCCCCTCTTTGCCGAGCAAATAGCGAACCTTGTGGAAGAAGCCCGCCGCCCAGGCTCTATTTCTCAAGCGGCGTTCGACAAGTTCATGGACTTTCTGCCCAACCTCACGGACTTCCTACGAACCGTCACAACGGAAGAGGTTGAGGTCGCACAGCGGGCCATTCAGACGCCCGGCATGGTGCCCATAATGGACGATTTTCTGGCAGAAAACGACGCCCGCATCGTCTGCGACACTGAATCGATGGAATCCAGCATCGCCTCTGTTTGTGTCTGACAAAATCGCACAACAACCCCCTATCCTAATGCGCCCATTTCAAGGTTGAAACACATCTAGCGATTTTTTCTGTTCTGATTCAAGGTTTCTTTCTCCGCGCGAGCTCGGCGCTTGGTATCCTTCCCATGACGCGGGTCGCTATGCTCTTTCGCCAGGTGACATACCGCGTAGAAAAAATAGGGCACAACCCGATTGACTTCCACCGTACCGAGATAGCCGCGCTCGTGCTTGATCTTGCGATCAGCAGCACGGGAACAGCACCAGCAGAAAACATGCTCTTTGCCACGAATAGTCTGCACCGAAGTACCTCTGCCCAGACGGATAATTTCGCGGGCTCGAACAAATGTCATATTGAAGTTCCTGCAGGTGAGAAAATCCAGACAAATTTTTGATTTTGTCGCCACGGGGCATCGAAGTCAACTTCAACTTTCCCCAGAAATTGCGGAAAACTCGTCCTCTAAATGTGTGGAACATCGTGGAACTACGGAGACTATGGAAATTCCTTGATGTGCTTAAACTTTAAGCACACCAATCCGATCTCCGCGAAATTCGCTCGGACAACCACATCTGGCTTCACTGTCGCTATTCCCTCCTTCCGCACAGCGGAATCGTTGTATCTGCGTTTCCCGTCGTCTGCCTCATCCGCGCGTTTTCCGCTCAGAATTCGAATGAGTACAATTTCTAACTCATGTTGCTAAACGTTTCCTCGACCAGCACGGCCGTCGGGCTTTAGCCGCCGTCAGCATTACTCATCGGGTACAGAGAGGATTCAAAATGTTCAATACCATCGTCAACAAGATCGGTACAAACCGACAGAACGTTGATATCAAACTAGAAACCATGCGGGGAACTATTGCCCCAATTGATCCTGATGAAGCAGCCGCCATGCTGAAGCTTGACACGCGAGCCATTGAAGACGCTCAAGCTGGCATTCCGCTCGCCCAAGCCGAATTTCCCGGCCGCGCCGAATCTCACGTTCAGAATTTCGTTTCTCAGCGCGTGGATCAATACATCGACTGGGGCAATGCGCGGCTCAAATTCTGCGATGACACCATGCATGACAACGAGGTGGAAAACAAAATCGTCTTGCAACTTAAGAACGCGGTTAAAAAGTTTGAAGAGCAGGACCTCAAAACCTGGACTGCTACTTACGCCGCAGATTTGAATGACCGAAAAAAGAAGTCCGAAGAGGCCGCCAAAGATCTTGAAGCATTCCGCCAGAAAAACGAGCTCAAAGAAATACCCTACAAGCGCTCCTCCTCGCAAAAGCTTTTTGACTATGCGCTTTTGCTATTGTTGCTTTTCGTTGAATGCGCTATCAATGCTGGTCTTTTCGCCAAAGGCATGTCAACTGGCCTCACTGGCGGTCTCGCCGTAGCTGCGGGTGCAGCTTGCGTCAACATCGCCGCTAGCTGGTATGTCTTCGCTCAGCTCATGGGCGGCCTCAAGATCCGTTGCAGCACCAAAACTACACACTTCAAAATCGGTCTTGCTGTGACCCTACTATGGCTCGTCATCGAAGTAGCCTTCAGCTTTGGCGTCGCTCACTACCGCGAAGCGCTCGCCATCTACGCCGCCAACGGGTTCTCGGGGCCGGACGCAGCAGTACTTGCGACGGAAAACTACTGCCATCCGCTTTCCGACATCCTTTCATGGGGCCTTTGGCTGCTCACTATCATCTTCGGCACGATCGCTTACCTCGATGGCATCTGGCACAAGGAACCTTTCCCGCACTACGAGTACAAGTACGATCAGGCGGAAAAGTTGCGGGATGATTTCCAGGATCTTTTTGAAGATGCTCTTGAAGAACTTAACACCCTAAAGAACTCAACGGTAGACGAGATTCGGAATACCATCGATAAGATCGAGACCAACTTCGCCGCTTTCAGCAACGCCGTTTCTGACAAGGAAACATCGGAAACCGAATTCAACAACGCCATCTCCACAAGCCGCACAGCTTACAAAGCGCTGATCAAGCGATATCAGGAAACCAACATCCGCAACCGCTCGCCAGAGCTTAGAAAAGAGTTGCCAGCCTACTTCTCTGTTCCAGTCAACATCGAGGACGCTGAAATCTGGAAGCGCACCATGCCACGATTTGACATCGCTACTGACAAACAGCGCCTTGCCGAACAAGCGGAGCAAAAACGCGCCGTCCAGCAAGAACTGGAAAAGCTCATTACAACCGTGCAGGAAGCAAGCGCCGATGCCGTCAAACGCTACCAGTTAAAGCAACTCAACTCTGAAACGGGAGAAGCTGCATGAGCCGCCGTCACCAAAAGAACCACGTTTCCGTCTGGGCCGTTATTTCCATCATCACCATGGTGCTCGTCTTCATCGGCGGCAGCGTCGGGCTTGTCTGGTTCTACCTCAACGAAACGGAATACGACAAAACCACAGGGTGTCGACTGGAACAAAATCAAAAAGTCGCCCCTAGCCAACTCGTAGTCCTCATGGACGTCACAGACAATCTCGCAGAAGACGTCGCCGAACGCCTCCGCAGTAATCTGCAACGTGTCGTCAGCGAACAGCCCGAGGGAGCGCTGATTGAGTTTTACGCGCTAGATGATCGCATCTCAAACTACGACCGTGACTTCTTCCATTGCGTTCCGAGAAACCCCAACGACGCCAGCAAACTGACGGAAAACGTCGAGCTCGTAACGCAGGAGTTCACTCGAAACTTCAAGTCAAAGTTGGACGCCACCATTCAAGAACTAACCTCAATGAACTCCCCCCGGGACCGTTCGCCCATTTGCGAAATGATCAAGGCCGTAACCGTCAAATCCTTCTCCAATAACGACATCAAGATCTCGGGAACTCGGCGCCTCATCGTCATCTCCGACTTCATGCAACACTTCCCCGGCAAGTTCTCGATGTATGACAAGAAGAACCCTGACCGCTTTGACTACCGAAAATTCTCCCACACGAGCTACGGCTCGGCGCTTCTCCTCGACTCCGCCGACGTAAATCTACGTGGACTGAACGTTGACCTTTGGTTCACCAACACCATGACCATGAGCAACAAGAAGTTCTGGGAAGACTATTTCTATGAAGCACGCGCCGTCGTCACCAGCGCTGAGAGGAAATAAATGCGAATCAACATGAATCCAGAAGCCACTGTTGCCGAACATCTGCAAGACATCAAGCGCAACTGGCTGATCGCCGTCGGTCTGAAGGCGCTGTTTTGCGTCCTGTCCCTACAAGTCATCCTGAACCTCGGCATTTGGAAAATCCTCCTGGTGGGCTTTCTCCCCCTGCTAGGCCGGTTCATCATCATCGGCTTCCTTGTACCGCTCTGCGTGATGATCTGGTACCTATGGTATGGATACCAGAAGGTCATCATCTGCCCGGAACTAAAGAAAACTATAGGCGACAGCGCCTACTTCCTCGGATTTCTCTTCACCATCGCCTCCATCATTGCCGCAATGGGCGACATGGCGCTCACCAACATGCAGGACGGCACGATGACCTATGTGGCCTCCCGCTTTGCGCTCGCCATGATCACCACGTTGCTCGGCATGACCTATCGCACGTATCTCACCGAGTTTGACCCTGATGAGGAGGACGCCGCTGGAGCCGTTTCCCGAGGAGCAAGTCCAAACAACAGCGCCCCTTATCCCAATCTCAGGCCAGACGCCACGCCCCGCCAGAACGAAGATGCGCGCGACACGCCGGAAGACACTTCCAACAAGACGGATCAGCCTTCCGCTCCCCAGCCTCCTAGCGCCCTGCCATCGCGTGGTGGCGAAAAGCGGGATGATGAATATGCTGTGAGCCTTGTCATCAAAGCCATTTCCGATGACGAAGTGTTCCGCAAGTTGCAGGACACCATGAATCAGGCCATTCACAGCTTTAACGACATGGCGACCAATGCCGTCACCGTCAAAAACAAGTTGGAGGCTGCCGCGCAAGTTCTGGTGGACAGTACAGGCTCTCACCTGAAGAATTCTGTCACCCAAATGATGGATGAGGCGTCCAAAATTATCATTGACTCCGCCACCAAGATGGCCTCCACCAATCAGGAGTTGATTGAAAAGAATCAAAAACAATTGGAAGAGCACGCGGTCGCACAAAAAGCGCTCATGCAGGACATTCTCACAGGGATATCCAATTCCTTCAATAACACCCAGCGCCGGAACGCAGCTATCACAGAAGAAACGCAGGCGGCATTGCGGGCAGGGCTCGACGGCATTGCTCCGATCTTTCAGGAAAGTGCACGAAAGCTCGCCGAGGAACAGCATGCCGCTCTGGCGATTCTCTCGAAAGCTACACAGACACAACGACAAAGCATCGACACGACACTCACGGCTCTCAACACCGCCACACAAGAATTGCAGACGAACATTGAAAACTTGAAGTCCGTTTACAAATCTTGGAATGATGAAACCACGATGATCTGTACGAATGTCAAGGAAAGTTCCAAACTTCTCAACAGGGCGTACAACAGGCTCGCTAACTCGTTGGGATCCTTGAGCGGCACACTGAATACCACTCAGAACGGTGTCACCAATGAACTGATGATGGTTCAAGACAATGTCGCAAAACTCAAAGAATTCGCTACATCATTGAGCAGTAGCGCCTCCACCTACAACGGCGTCAAATTCCAATTCGACAAAATC
Source organism: Acutalibacteraceae bacterium (assembly GCA_963647785.1). Lineage (GTDB taxonomy): Bacteria > Pseudomonadota > Gammaproteobacteria > Burkholderiales > Burkholderiaceae_F > Duodenibacillus. Next base: position 2,174 of record CAVJBF010000043.1, on the reverse strand, counting down.
GTTGATGCTCTGAGCGCGGCAGAAGGCAAGTACCAGACAATTCAGGAAAAATTTGAAAACAATCTGACCCGTACGGCGGGCCTGATTGACAAACTGCCTGAAGTTACATCAAGCCTGAACACTGCTGCGCAGGAATTCAACGGCAGCATCGATTACCTGAACAAGGAGCTTGTGAAAACCAACAAAGACATTGCTGCCGCCGCCAATCGCTACATGATGACCAAGGATTCCATCAAGCCCCATAAGTCTTGGTGGCAGTTCTGGAAATAGTGGAGCGTTGTCATGAGTCATCGCGTTGTAGACAAAGACAGCAACGTCTTCCATCTCTCCCTGACAGAAATCGCTTTTCTGATCATTCTGGCGCTAGTTTTGTTGCTCGGATTCCCCCTCAGAGAAAATCTGATTAAAAATGAAAATTTGGAGAATGAGCTTGAAGATCTGAAAGTTTGCAAACTCCTGCCAGATGATCCCAAGGTTGATCCTGATCAACCTGAATCTCGGCTCTATCCATGCGACCGCTGTGTCGCCAACAACTACAACATCCCTCTGGAAGAAGCTCGCCGCATTCGTGAACTCGGACGAGCGGCGAGCGTCTACTTGAAAGATGAAGGAGACATCACGCCAGACAAAATCAAGGACTTCACGGATAACCTGAAGGAATCCAAGTCGCTTGTTCAGAAAATCAATGATCTAAAAAAGGAAAACGTGAAGTTCCAAAAACTCGCAAAAGAAAACGAACGGCTGAAGAAAATCGCCGACGAAAACAAAGTTTTGAAAAAGGAAAAGGCCGACCTTCTTTCTCAGAACAAGGGTTTGCTGAGTAGCAACGTTAAGCTAACTCAGGAAAAGGAAAAGCTCGAAAACAAGCTCTATTACGGTGGCGACTTTCCGCCATGCATGCAAGGCCAGACAAGGAACGGCCGCGGCCAGTTGTCCAAGTGGGACAGCCTTTTCCGCATCCATATGAAAGAAGATCGCGTTTATGTCGGCTTCGCCAATGGGGAAGCCTTGGGTCACCCTGCCCTTGACAACGACATTCGTGTTTTAGCTAAACACATCGTAAGACAGAGCTTTGAACGCAATGGCCTGCTCTGGTCGTCCTTTGACAGCCTGATTGACCCTATCTTTAATTGGTCCGAGCAACACAATCCTCGGTGCCGTCTGGCGGTCTTGCTGGAAAACCGCATCAAAGGGCGTCAGGAGGCAGACGAAAAGAGAACTCGATACATCGAATCAAGGTTCTACAAGCAGGAAATCTTGGAAAAGCGACAATAGCTTTTCGTTCATGGATGAGTTTTAGCGAGAAGGGGTGGCTTCAAGCGCAAATCGCTTGTTTCAGGCAGTACTGCCATCAGAACCACCTCTACACTGGCCTCCCAATCGGTACTCTTCACTTGCCATGCAACGCCTTATCCTCGCTTCCCTCTTCACGCTCGTCATTGCGAACACTGTCCACGCCGCCACGCTGGAAGGCCATGTCGTCCGCGTCTCCGACGGCGACACCATTACCATCGTCACGAATTCGAGCAACGAAAAACTCCGCATCCGCCTGCGCGGCATCGACGCGCCGGAAAAGTCGCAGACGCACGGTCCAGAGGCAACTCGCGCCCTCTCATGGCTCTTGGGCGAGGCAGACGTGGTGGTGGACTACGACGAGAAGGACCGTTACGGGCGCATCGTCGGACAAGTGACCGCTCGGAACGTGGATGCAGGGCTCTATATGTTGGAAGGCGGCCATGCTTGGGTCTACAGAAGCTATATAAAGAAACTCCCCTACGACTGGCAACGCGCTTACTTAAAGGCCGAGAGTCAGGCCAAAGCCAACCATAAGGGCTTGTGGGCTGACACCAACCCTACACCGCCCTGGAACTACCGCAAAGCTACGAAGGGGCAGGTGACGCGGGAAAACCTCTCCAACGACATCACAGAGATCGGCGAGAAGATGAACGGCTGGGCCGACAAGTTCGTTGCTTGGATTAAGAAGCTCATGGCCGGCACACTCCTCGACAACAACTGATCCGTTTCCCGAGCTCCAACCGCCCCCGCTGGTTCTGCCGGCGGGTTTTCTTTTGCCCGAGGCCTTCCCTCCTTGGCTCTGGTCCCCCATCCAACGAACCGTTGTACACGGGCTAAATGTATTGACCATTGACAGGCTAAAACAAATGTCTTTTGGC
>CAVJBF010000042.1:0-20812 GCA_963647785.1 Acutalibacteraceae bacterium | reverse complement strand
CGAACAACAGCTTCAACGCGAATGTTCGCTACACGTTCTAATCGACGGTTGTAGACCATCGGTACTCAATCCGGGCGAAAGCCCGGATGCGCGGGGGCGCTTTCCGAAAGGGGGCGCCCCTTTTTATCGGCAGTTTGCGACGACGCCTTCCTTCAGAAATCGAGCCGGTTCGAGTCGATCCACGGCTCCGATCGTTTGCAGGAGGCGGGCGTCATCCGCGGGCCATTCGCGATGAAACGCTGCGGTCAGGGATTCGTGAGTCGGAATTGGTGGCATTGGTTCCATCAGGCAATCTATCGGAAATCGCGACGATGCCAACGAACTCATCGCTTCCAACGGATGGCATAGCCGTTGCTTGGGAGAGTGCGGACAAAAAAATCCCAACCGGAATGCTGGTTCCAGCTGGGATTCGGAATCGTCGAAAGGCAAACAAGAAAACCTTCCGACGGGGGAGACCTAACTAATCGTTTTCAGATTAGAAGCGGTGCAGGATGCCGAAGCAGAACTCGTAGGCGTACGGCGTGGCGCTCTTCGTCTTGCTCTCAGCCTTTTCTTCGTTGTAGCCCGTCATCACGTAGAGAGAGGTGCGCTTCGAGAGGCTGTAGTCGTAGCCCGCATAGACGCTCCAGCGCTTGAAGTCGATGTCAAGCTCGTTGTCCATGTCGCGGTAGTTGGCTGCGAACTTGGCCACGCCGCCGAAGGCCGGTACGTGCAGACCGAGGCCAGCACCCCAGCCCGTCACGAAGCCGTAGCCTTCAAACCTGTTGTTGCCAGACAAGCCGTTGTTGCTGATGGCCTTGATGCCGGCGGCAAACTGATCGGTGCCCGCGTTGGCGTTGACATTGAGGTTCTGATTGTCGAAGTACTGGCCCCAGATGATCGGCTTGATGCCGTTGGCAAACGTGTAGTTGCCGCCGAGGGTGATGGTGTAGCCGTCATCGTCATCCTTGCCCTTCGTCCAACCGTTGGCGACCGTCTTCGTCACGGAACCCCAGTTGGTCTGGTCAGCCACCAGAACCGCTTCAAAACCGGCATTCAGATAACGCAGAGCGATGGATGCGTAGCGGTCAGAGGAAGCCTTGCCTTCATCGCCGCCCTTCGTTGAATCGTTCTTGAAGGAATACATGGCGTAGCCCGTCAAGCCGCCGAAGGTTGGGGTCTTGTAGGAAATGGCGTTGTCCACGCGGGTCCACATGGAGGCGGAAGCCCTGCCGGAGCCGAACGTCGTGTAGTTGGAGAAGAGCGGGTCGATTGCGCGGAAGAGGCCGTTGGCGCCAAGCACGCTGCCGAAGATGTTCAGGCGTCCGAAGGAGAGAGCGCCGAAGTCACCTGAAAGCGTAATGTTGGCTTCGCGGCCGAAAAGGCGGGTCGTGCTCTGCTTTTCATCGAGCTTGCCCGTGTCGGATTCAAAGCCGGATTCGAGCACGAAGGAGACCTTGTAGCCGTTGCCGAGGTCTTCCGATCCCTTGATGCCCCAGCGGGAGCCGAATTCCTGAGCGTTCTCCATGGAGAACTTGCTCACGGAAGAAGAGCCCTTGAGGTCGGAGTTGCTGTTCACATAGGAAAGGCCCGTGTTGATGAGGCCGTAGAGCTGAACATCAGCAGCGCAAGCAGAGCCAGCGAGGAAGGCCGAAGCCACACCGCAGGCGATAAGAGTCTTTTTCATTTGATGATTCTCTTTTGTTTTGCAGAACCGGCGGGGTGTGCCAGTTCATTCAATGCATAGGATATTAAAAGGCGGCCGCCTTTTGCAAGACAAACCGCCTTTCATTGTGCCAGATTACTTGGCGCTCTTCATCTGTTCGATGGCGGTGCGAGCAGCCGTACGACCGAAGATCGTGCAGTCAGCCACCGCGACGGTGCCGAGACGGACCATGCCGTGCACGCCGCCCGTCACTTCGCCAGCCGCGTAGAGGCCCTTGATCACATTGCCGCGGGCGTCAACAACCTGAGCCTTGTTGTTGATCTCGAGGCCGCCCATGCAGTGGTGGACGCGCGGCCACAGACGGCAGACGTAGAAGGGGCCGTTTTCGTTCACAACCGCGTCCTTGAACATCTTGCAGTTGAAGTCCGGATCCTTCTGGTCCTTGATGTAGCTGTTGAACTTGTCGTTCTCAGCCTTGAGGGCGTCGAAGGGGATCTTGTAGTAGTCGGCGATTTCCTTGAGGGTGTTGAACTTGCGGATCGTGCCGCGTTCCTGCACCTTCTTGAACATCTCGGGGGTCATGTTGTGGTTCACGACCTTGTTCATGATGTTCGTTTCGCAGGAGTAGATCAGCACCGGGTGGCCGATGGCGACGATGGCGTCAGCGCGGACCTTGCGGTTGCCGGTTTCCATGATGAAGCGCTTGCCGGTGGCGGGATCGATCATCGGGCCGTAGCCGACGGTGGATTCCACAAAGAGCGGCGCAAGACCGAAGCCCTTTTCGTCGGGGCTCGTCCAGGGACCCAACTGAATCCAGTCCATGTGCACGGTGTTGGCGCCGATCATCTGCGCGTCCTGGATGATTTCGCCCGTGGCGCCCGGATGGTTCGTGGAGGTGAAGTCAGCGGTGAGGCGCGGATCGTGGTCCATGCGCATCTTCACGTTCTGAGAGAAGCCGCCCGAAGCAAGCAGCACGCCGTAGCGAGCGCGGATGTAGTCCACGCGGCCGGACTTTTCGTTGCCGAAGCGGTAGTTCTTGCGAGCCTTCACGCCGATCACGGCGCCGTTCTTGTCGACGATGAGGTCGTCGATCATGGTGCGCAGTTCAACGGGGATCTTGTATTCCTGGCACTTCTTCAACATCGGGTTGATGAAGCCGGCGCCCGTGTTTTCCACCACGGCGTGGCTGCGGGGAACGGAGTGGCCGCCGTGGTAGGTCACGGCCTTGAACTTCACGCCCACGTGGTCGCGCAGCCATTCATAGTTGGCGACGGATTCGTCCGCGATGTGGCGAGCGAGGTCGGGGTGGGCGATGCCGCCGCCCGCCTTGCAGATGTCCTTGAAGAGAAGGTCGGCGCTGTCCTTGATGCCTTCCTTGGCCTGCATGTCGGTGCCCGCAGCAGCGATGGCGCCGCCGTTGATGATGGAGTTGCCGCCGGCGGTGGGCATCTTGTCCACGACGAGGATGTTCTTCATGCCGTTTTCATGGGCTTCAAGCGCCGCGGCGAGGCCGGCAAAGCCCGTGCCGATGATGAGGAAGTCAACCGTGCGGTTCCACTTGGCAGGCGCCGGAACAGCCGCATTGGCAGCGGTGGCGGCAGCGCCGATGGTGAAGGCGCCGGCGGCGCCCAGAAGGCTGCGACGGGAAATATCGATCATGGAATTTTCTCCTTCTCTCTGTCGATTTGTTTTTGTGTGAAGAGGAGGCTTGCGGGCGTTTGCTGGCGTCCGGAGAATGAACCGAGCGACCTGAAGCCCACCCCTCCTTTTTTCGTATGTCACATTAAATCGCCTCCTCCAAAAGTAGTACCCGCTGTGTAGAGGAATCTAGTTAAGGGTTTCGATGGGGTGGAATGCCTCCAAAGTAGGACTTGAAGCTAGGGGTTGCCCCGTACGCCGAAAGGATGAATTCGAAAACCGGTAGAATCGGGAAATGACTAAGTAGAAACACCGAGTCGACAGGCGCTCGGTGATCTGAGGGTTTTCCATGATGTCCGAAGAGTCCATGACTTTTGTGGGCGCCGCGGCGCTCCTTTTTTTCTGCGCGCTGGTGCTTCATTCGCTCTGGCAGACGGCGCGAAAATATCCGGCGGCGATCCCGGCGAAGCCCCATGGCGTCAAAGGCGGGCTCTTCCTCGTCGTGGCGTTTCTTTTTGCGGTGGCGGTGGTGGACGGCGGCAGCGCTGCGAACATCCTCCTCTTCATCAGTGAAAGAACGCCTGAAGGCTTGCCGGCGGAAACCATTCTGCGCTACGGCACGCCCGGCATCGCGGGAAGCGTCCTTTGCCTTGCGGCCATTCACCGGCTGGTGACGGGGCGCGACAAGAAGGCGGTTTTCTACGCGGTCCTTCTCATGTGGGTGGCAGGCCCCGTGAACGAAATGCTCGCGTGGTGGAGCCAGAAGGGGACGGCGGACATTGTGCCGCTTGCCATCATCGGCTGCGGCGTCGCGCTCGCCACGGTCTACCTCATCCTCGCGCCCCGCGCTCGCCACACCTACGGCCTTCGCTGAAAGGTTCGCTTTCTTTTCTAAGCGTTCTGCCTATTGTCTCTCGAAAGGCTGCACGGTACGATTCGCCGCGATTTTTCCGGGGAAGGGCCCCGGACAGAAAAACAGTGCAGAACTTGCCCGTCAACGAAAAACAGAGCGCCGCTTCCCATGAAGCGCTCGCAGGGCCGGTTCTTTGGCGAGGTGAGTGACATGCTTTTTTCCAAAACCGCGGCGGACGGCACGGATCGCGTGCGCGTCAAAATTTGCGGCCTGACGCGCGAAGACGACGTGGTCGCCGTGACGGACGCGGGCGCGGACGCCGTGGGCTTCGTGTGCTATCCGGGAAGCTCGCGCTTTGTGCCGCCCACGCGCCTCATGAGTCTCGCGTGCCTCGTGCCCGAAAGCGTCACGAAGGTGCTCGTCTTTGTGAATCCTACCGCCGAAGAAGTGCGCGAATACCTGGCCTTTTTTCCGGACGCGACGCTGCAGTTTCATGGCAGCGAGTCCCGCGCCTTCTGCGACCAGTTCCATGCCCCGTACCTGAAGTCCGTTCACTTTGACCGCCCTGAGCGCCTTGCGGAAGCGCAGGCGAACTACCCGTGGGCGGCAGGGCTATTGGCGGACGCCAAAAGCGAAATCTGGGGCGGCGCTGGCATCAACGCTGAAGAGGCGGCGCGCATTCGACAGAAGATCACGAAGCCACTGCTGGTGGCGGGGGGCTTGAAGGAAAACAACGTCATTCAGGCGATCAAGCTGTTGAAGCCCTGGGCGGTGGACGTCTTGGCGGGTGTTGAAGCCGCGCGCGGCATCAAGGATCCCGACAAGGTGAACGCCTTCATGCAGGCCGTGCGCCGCGCCTCAGAACAAGGGTGAGGATGGCGTCATGACGGATGCCGGGCAGGACGCCATCGGCCGCACGTTGTAGGAAATCCTGCGCGACCTCCGCTGCAGGTACGCGGAGCGCTTCGAGTCTCTCGCACGACGATTTGCTTGGGCTGGCGCAAGCGATCCTCAATCCGTCTGAGTACCTGAGGTGCTGAAAGCCGTTGCGAGCGACAGCCTGGCAATGCGGGGCGCCGATTGGGGCCGCCCAGCATCGCCCAAAGAAAAACCGCCGCTTCCTTGGACGGGAGATCGGCGGTTTTTCGTGCCCTTCGGGCGTGAGGCGCCAAAAGGGCGAAGCCTGTGCTACTGCAGCGCCAAGATCACGAGATTGATCACAATGGAATGCACTGACTCCGTATAATGAGCCACGGATCTCTGTTGCAAGGAACTCCAACCGCCGGCTCCCGGCGGCTGGCCTTAAAAACAAGCCCGGAAGTTTGCAGACTGCCGGGCTTCGCAACAAAGGAGCTACGAGATGACGCCCAAAACTTATCTCGTGTACCTTGGCGCGTTGGGCCTATTATGGCTCAATGGAGAGCTGCATGTCAACATTGACATGACGGTTTCCTTCAGCGCCACGGTCCTTGTTCTTTATGCGCTTTTGAAGCGGTAAGAGCAACGCCGCCGGTCTTCGGATCGGCGTTTTTTTTCACATTCCGCCTGGACTGCGCCGACGGGAAGCGCCAGAGCTGCAGCGCAAAGACCGTGAAGATCATGAGTTCGCTCACGGTGCTGGGCGCCGATTGAGCTCGCCCAGCATTGACCAAAAAAAACCGCCGCTTCCTTGGACGGAAGATCGGCGGTTTTTCGTGCCTTTCGTGCCTTTCGGGCGTGAGGCGCCTAAAGGGCGAAGCTTGTGTTGCTGCGCCAAGATCACGAGATTGATCACAATGGAATGCACTGGCTCCGGATAATGAGCCTCGGATCTCTGTTGCAAGGAACTCCTGGCGACGACTCCCGGCGGCAGACCTTAAAAAACAAGCCCGGAAGTTCGCAGGCTTCCGGGCTCCGCAACAACGGAGCTACGAGATGCTACCCTAAATCCTATCTCGTGTACTTCAGCTCGTTGGGCCTATTGTGGCTCAACGGCGAGCTGCATGTCAACATTGACATGACGGTTTCCTTCAGCGCCACGGTCCTTGTTCTTTATGCGCTTTTGAAGCGGTAAGAGCAACGCCGCCGGTCTTCGGACCGGCGGCGCTTTAACATTCCGCCGGGACTACGCTGACGGTAAGAGCCAGAGCTGCAGCGCAAAGACCGTGAAGATCACGAGTTCGCTTACGATGCAGGGCACGAGCGTCTTGAAGAAGTCGCTCTTGAAGTAGTTCAAGGTGATCACCAGACACATGTGAGTGGGCGTCACCATCTGGCCGCCCACGCCGCACACCAAGGCAATCGCAATGTAGTCAAGGTTTCCGGCGGGCGCCAGGGCGGCGACGATGGGCATCACGATGGCGACGTGGCCCTGCGACATGCCGGTGAGGATGCCTACGATCAGGGACAGAATCCCGATGATCCATTCAACGGGGAGCGGCGCCTGCGTGATGGTGGCGACGATCTGGTCCATGAGCCCCGTGCCCGTGAGGAGCTCAATGAAGAGGAAGATGCAGAAGACGTCGCGAAAGAGCTTCCACTCCAGGGCGCCGATGAAGACTTCCTTCAGGGTGACGGAGCGGTGGCAGACTTTGAGGAGCGCCCAGGCAAAGACGGCGGTAAGTCCCATCGATTCGCCGGCGGAGAGGCCCACGATCAGCATCAGGGCGAGCATGAAGAAAATGGGCGTGAAGCAGAGGATGAAGTCCGCGCGCTCCTTCTTCAATTCCTCCGGCGAAATCTGCGGCCGCACGGCGGGCTTCATCTTGACGCCTGCCAGGATCGTGAACCACCCCACCACGAAGGCAAGCACCGAGAGCCACATCACGTGCAGGATCACGTCGCCCACGGGGTTGTTCGTGATGGCGCAGGCAAGGATCATGCCGGGGACGATGGGACTGGAGAATTCAAAGATGTGCCGGAACCAGAAGTTCGCGGCGGCGAGCGTCTCGGGCTTGAGATCCTCGCCTTCGGCAAGCTTCTCCACGATCGGGGCGGAAAAGCGCGCGCCGCCGATGCTGGGCAGGAGCCCAAGAAACGCGGGCATCACCGCCATCGAAATCTTCTTGTTGGGGGTGAGCTGCTGCAGGTACTTCACCATGCCCGCAAGGCACCCGCTTTTTCGAAGTTCAATCTCCAAGCACACCACAAAGTAAAGCGCTCCCACCAGGTCCCAGGTGCGGGATCGAAGCAGCATGGTTTTCGCGGAGTCGTAGAGAAGCTGCAGGTCGGGCTTTTCCACCGCCCACAGGGCGAGGCCGCAGATCAAGATCGCGGGGCCCAGCGGCACCTTGAAGCGGAGCATCACGATGAGCCCGGCGATGGTGCACGCCAAGAGAAGAAAGATGAACATGATGTGAAAGGAAAAAGGTGGGGCAGGCCCCGGCGGCCCGCGAGTGGCGGGAATTCTACGCGCGGGTTTTTGCGGGCGGCTTGGGGAATTGTCCTGAGGGAGCCGGAGCGGGAAACTCCCGCTCCCGGCGTCAGTCGCCGAAGGCCTTCGTCGGCACGCCCGAGGCGTTTACGGTGTCGCGCAGGAATTCGGGCGGGAGCACCGCGGCCGTCTTGATGTTCATGGGGTCATAGGTCGTCGTCCGGGGCGGCGTGAACATGCCGTCCACGTCGGCGGGCGCGAGGCAGGCCATCAATTCGGCGGGCACGTCGCGGATGTCGTCTCGGGCGAAGGCTTCAGTAAAGACGCCTCCTTGGGCGGTGCCCGCAAAAAGCCCCTCGGGCACCTGCGTCACCCGCGTGTTGGCAAAGGTGCGGGTGAAGTTCTTTGCCAAGGGCGTTTCCCCAAAGAGCTCTTCGGGCACGACCGCCAGGGGAGTGTCAAAGAAGCATTCGGAAAAGTCCGTGACAAGCGGCGTGCAGTTGAACTGCTGGCCGCTCACGGCGGCAAGCCCCGAGTGCGCAAACGTTCCCGCAAAGGACTCGACGAGAATGGTGGGAAAAAAGAGCGCTTCGGGCACGCTCGCGAGCTTTTTGGCGCCCGCAAAGAAGCGGGCGAAGCTCGTGCGGTGGGTGTTGCGGACAAAGGCGGACGCAAAGATGGAGGTGAGGTTTGCGAGTTCCGTGCCCGGCGCAAGCCAGAAGGCGTCGGGGCTGGGTTCGCCCGTCGCCGGATCCGCGATCGTGGGGACGATGCCCGTGATGGCCGTGGTGGATTCGGGCAGGGTTACGGTTAGAGCGGGCCACAAGCCCCCCGCGTCCACGGCGAGCCGATGGGCGCCTGGCGCAAGGTCCCAGGTGAATTCAAGCGCCGCGCCCGCCGGCCAGTGCTTGACGATCGTTCGGCCGTCGAGGGTGACGGTGATGGTTTCAAACGCCGAGGCGCGTCTTGCCTGCGGCGCAAAGCGCAGCGTTTCGACGCGGCGCTGCGGACTGTCGAGCGTCAAGCGCAGCGGAATCGGAACGGTGGAGTGAAAGGGCGTGGTCATTGGAAATCCTCCGCCGGCGCTTTGGGGGGCTCAAGGACCGCCGGGGCGGGGCTGGGCGCAAAGTAGTCGCGCTCCGCACGACGCGCGCGGCTTGCAAAGCTTGAGGGCAGGCGCGCGAGCTTCTTGCAGAACGCAAAGGCGCCGTCGACGCTGGCCTGGGCGTTGACCAAGGCAAAAAGCGAATCCGGCGCCGTCGTGAGCGCCGTGCACCCCGCGAAGGCTTCGTCCAAGTTCGTCACGTCTTGGCCGATGGCGTCAAAAAGGTTCGAGGGGACGCGCACGAGCTCGCGGGCGTCCGCGGCCCAGCCGCAGAAGTTCCCCTTCTCCGTGACGTTTCGCGGGAAGAAGGCGGGCAAGGGGGAGACGATCTCTGTCACAAAGCGTCCGAGCCGGAAGGGCCGCACCGGTTCGTTCGGGGTGGAGAAAAGCGTCACTTGATAAACGCCGTCACGAGCGTAGTCATGCGTGATGTCGGCGGCGTCATTCCACGCGACGGACTCTGTTGTGCCGTCGCCCCAGTCAATGAAGAAGTCGCCCGTTTCGGCAAAGTCCGTGGGGTAAAAAAGAACGATCGGCGCGGCCGCGGAAAGCGCGGACGCATGCCAGAAGAAGGTGAAGGGCGCGTCAGTTTCGGTCGCAGGCGGTCTCACGCACCCCAGGTCCGCGCGCAGTTCGCGCGGGAAGGCGGCAAAAAGCGGCAGGGGTGCGCCGGCAAGGAGTCCCTCGGCGCATGGCGGCACCGGCGTCGGCGCGAAGGGATCGGCAACCGCCGTGAGCTGCGGGCAGTTTGCAAACGCTTTTTCAAGGGCGGATGTTTCGTGCGCGGCTTTCAGCAGCCCCGCCGGCACGGCTTCGAGCTTGGAGTCGGCAAAAAGGCGGCGCGCGGAGTCGATGCGCTTTACCGGCGCAAAGAGGTCGGGGGAGACCCTCGTGATCTGCGAGCCCGCAAAGGCGTCGTCAAAATAGGAAAGGTGCGGGTTGTTTGCCAAAAGATCCGCCGGGATCGCAGCGAGCGCCGAATAGAGGGGCTCGGGCGGCATGTCGGCGGCAGGCGCTTCGCTTTCTGAGGCGCCTTTGGCGTCGTCCGCTTCGTCGTCTTCAGCGGGCGCTGCTCGAAGCGGCGCCGGCACCAGGGGCGGCAGCGTGTCCGACGGGAGAAGCCGCCCTTCGTCCGTTTCGCCGATCGTCAAGGCGGGCAGGGCGCTGGTGATGGCGGTCGTCTGCCGCGGGAGCTGGGCGAGAGGAACAAAGCCCGAGGGACAGCCGATGGTGACGTGAAAGACGCCCGCGTGGCCGTACGTGTGGGCGACGTCGGTGGTGGGAAAGGCGTCCGCCGTTTCCATCATGGTTTCCAGGTCGTCACGGCTCGCTTCACAGGCGACGGGGCTTTCGCTGCCGTCGCCCCAGAAAATGACCAGGCGCCCCAGCGCGTCGTGCGCCGGGCCCGGCACGTTGAAAAAGCGCACGGCGGCCGTGGGGTCTTCGTCCGTCACGGCGACGTCGAAGGTGCAGGTCGCGGCAAAGTAGGGGGCGGTAGCAGGAGCGGGCGCGAGAACGTGCATGTCAAAGCTCCGTCCAGCCGGGCGCTGTTTCGACAAAAAGCGCAAGAAGACTGTCAAACCCCGTGAAGTTCAAGGCGAGCCGGCAGCGGGGCTTCAAGACGGCCTTGGGGCGAAATCCCACCCCAAGCCCCGCGGCGCTCACCATGAGAAGGTCGTTGCTGCCGTCCCCGGAGCAGACGGCGTTTGCCATCGTGCCGCCCAGGGCCTTCACGGTGCGCTCGGCAAAGGCGAGCTTTCCCGCGCCGTCCACGATGGGGCCGCCATTCATGCCGGTGACGCCGCCCGTGAACTTTCCGTCCTCGATCCCGATCACGTTGGAGTGAAAGCCCGTCATGTGAAGCTTCTCTGCGATGCGGCTCGTGCACGCGGTGAACCCGGAGCTCAGCACGTAGGACTTCACGCCGTGGCGATTCAGGGCGTCGATGAGTTCGGGTGCGCCGGGATTGACGCGAGCGTGCGCCATGACGGTTTCGAGCACCGAAGCGTCCATGCCCTTTAAAAGCGCCACGCGCGCCCGGAGGCTTTCGGCGTAGTTTTTGATCGTCCCGGCCATCGCGGCCGCGGTGATTTCCGCGCACTGCCTGCCGGTGCCGCAGAGCGCGGCCATTTCGTCCAAGGTCTCTGTTGTGACGAGGGTGGAGTCCATGTCAAAGAAGAAGGCCTTGAAGGACGTGATCGACGTTGCGGCGTTCCAGAAAAGGCTGTCGGCGCGATGCGCGTCGCAAAGCGCCTCGGCCTTGAGGCGCCGAACGGCGTCGGTGGTGACGTTCGTGAATTTGAGCGTTTGGCCGCACTGAAAGCGCTTTTCTGGGGCGAGCAACGCCGTGAGGTCAGCGACAAAGTCGGGCGCCGGCGCGTCGGCGCAAAAAACGAAGGCGTCGGGATGAAGGCGTTCACTCACGCGAGTTCTCCAGCGATGTGGGCGGAAGCGGCGGGCCAGTTGCGGGACTTTCCGGTCACGGAGTCGATCGTGACGCGCCAGACGTTGGCCCACGCAGCGCCCTTGCGGATGTAGGCGAGCGTCGCTTCGGCTTCGGCGCCGGCGGCGTGCTGCGACGCAATCGCGAGAAGCGCCTTTTCCTTTTCCTCGGGGGCGGTGACGAGCTCGGCCGTGCCTTCCACGATGGCGGACGCGTAGTCGGTGGAATATTCCGCGGCGTCGCGTTTTTCGTACGCGGTGAAGCAGAGCGACACCGCGGGGTGCGTCGCGAGATTCATCGCCTTGCGGCTTTCCGGGGCCTTCGTGCCGTGAAAGTAGAGGACGCGGTCAACAAGCGCGGCGTTCACCGGCACGCCGTAGGGGCGGCCGTCTTCGCTCACCGTGGAGAGCACGGCGTAGTGGGCGGCGCGAATCACCTGCAGGGCGTCGTCCGGGGAAATTGCGCGGTCTTGCCGGCGCAGGGCGTGTTGAGTCATGGATGGTCCTCCTTGTTGTCAGGCACGGCCGACAAAAGCGGGTTGGTGATGGTGCGCACGGCGCGCACGCGATCGTCGAGCGAGCCCGTCTTCACCGTCATGCGCAGCTTGTCCGGGCCCAGCATGCGAAGAATGGCCGGGTACTTCTGCAGCAGCTTGATCATTGCAATCGGGTCAAAGGCGGGCTTTGCCTTGAAGGAGAAGACGATCGCTTCGTCGGCGGCGTCAATTTTAGCGATGCCGATGCGCGCGGCCGCAAGCCTCAGGCGGTGCGTGGCGATCAAGGCCTTCGCCGCGTCAGGCAAGGGGCCGAAGCGGTCGTTCAGGTCGTCGATCACGTGCTCGAGCGCGGTCATCTGGTCCGCGGCGGCCAGTTCCTTGTAAAGCCCCAGGCGGCTTGCGACGTCGGGGACGTAGTCCGCGGGGAGGAGTGCGGGCAGATGCAGGTTGATTTCGCTCATCGCTGCAAAGGGCAGGGAGAAGTCGGGCGTTTCGCCGCGCTTCATCGCGCGCACGGCGGCTTTGAGCATCTGGTTGTAGAGGTCAAAGCCCACGTCGGCGATTTCGCCGCTTTGTTCGTCGCCCAGCACTTCGCCCGCGCCGCGGATTTCCAGGTCGTGCATCGAGAGGTAGAAGCCGCTCCCCAGGTCTTCGAGGTTCTGAATGGCCTCAAGGCGCTTTACGGCGTTTTTCGTCACCGCGTCTTCGCCCGGCGTCATGAGGTAGGCGTAGGCCTGATGGTGGCTGCGCCCGACGCGGCCGCGCAGTTGGTGGAGCTGCGCCAAGCCAAACATGTCCGCGCGGTGGATGAGGATGGTGTTGGCGTTGGCGACGTCAATGCCCGTTTCAATGATGGTGGTGCACAAAAGCACGTTGAAGCGCTGCTGGTAGAAGTCGCGCATGATGTGCTCCAGCTCCCGCTCGCTCATCTGCCCGTGCGCCACGGCGATGCGGGCTTCGGGAAGGAGCTTTTCCAGGCGCTCCCTTCGCGCTTCAATGGTGCTCACTTCGTTATGAAGGAAGTAGACCTGACCGCCGCGCTTTAATTCTCGAATGACGGCTTCGCGAATGAGTTCGTCCGACTCTCGTCGCACGAAGGTTTTGATCGCGAGGCGCTTTTGAGGCGCCGTTGCAATGACGGAGAAGTCGCGGATGCCTTCAAGGCTCATTGCGAGCGTGCGGGGAATCGGCGTGGCGGTGAGGGTCAGAACGTCCACTTCAGCGCGCAGCGACTTCAGCTTTTCCTTCTGCCGCACGCCAAAGCGGTGTTCTTCGTCGATCACGACGAGTCCGAGGCGCGCAAATTCAATCTTTTCGCTCAAAAGCTTGTGGGTGCCCACCGCAATGTCGATCGTGCCGTCCTTCAAGCCCTCAATCGCCGCGGTGGTTTCCTTGCCAGAGCGAAAGCGCGAGAGCTCCGCAATCTTGACGGGCCACGCCGCAAAGCGGTCGCGGAAGGTCTGGGCGTGTTGCTCCGCCAAAAGCGTCGTGGGGCAGAGCACCACCACCTGCTTGCCGTTCATCGCCGCCACAAACGCAGCGCGCAGCGCGACTTCGGTTTTTCCAAACCCCACGTCGCCGCACACCAGGCGATCCATCGGGCGGGGCTTTGTCATGTCATCGATCACCGCCGTGATCGCCGCTGCCTGATCGGGCGTTTCTTCAAAGGGGAACCCTTCGCAGAACGCTTCGTAGTCAGCGGTGTGGCGCACGAAGGCGTAGCCCTGGCGGGATTCGCGCAGGGCGTAGAGGTTCAAGAGCTCGGCGGCGGTGTCGCGCACCTTCTGCGCGGCTTTTTTCTTCGCTTTCTCCCAGTCGCCGCGGCCGAGAGCGTGCAGGGGGGCGTGCTCGGCATCAGCGCCCGTGTAGCGGCTGATGAGGTGCAGCTGCGACACGGGCACGAAGAGCTTCGCGTCGCCTGCGTAGTCAATGCGCACGAATTCGCTCGTGCCTTCGTCGCTTTGGATGGCTTCGAGCCCGATGTAGCGGCCCACGCCGTGATCCAAATGCACCACGGGATCGCCGGGCTTTAATTCCGAAATGTCGCGGATCGCGGCTTCGACGCGGGCGCCGGTGTCGCGAATTCGGGAGCGGCGCCTTGTCGCGCGGATGTCGTAGAGCTCGCTTTCCGTCAGAACGGCGATGGCGGGATTGTCGGCTTCAAAGCCGTCCGCGACCGGGCCCACGGAGAGCATGACCTTCGCCTTTGATGCGAGAAACGCGGGGAAGTGGCCGGCCGAAGCGGTCTTGATCCCGTTGTCTGAAAGCATCTCTTCAAGACGTGCCGTGCGACCGGGGCTCGTGGTGCAGATGAGAACCCGTCGCTTTTCCACCGTCGCTTTGTCCAGGTAGAGCTTCAATTTGGCCAGGGGTTCTGCGGCCTTGCGGCTGATCGCAACGTCAAGCGGTGCGGCCGCGGGGGCGGTCTTTAGCAAAAGGCGCGCAAAAGGCGCCAGCCCCTTGAAGAAGTCCTCTGCTTTGGCAATGAGCTTTTCTGGCGAGAGCGCCGGACGCTCTTCGTCGTGCGAGAGAAAGCGCCAGCGGTCCGTGACTTCCGTGAAGTAGCGGGTGACCGCCGCTTCTGTGTCGCCGTACTGGGCAATGAGGGCGTTTTCTGGGAGATAGTCCGTGAGGCTCGCAGTCGATTCAAAGAAAAGCGGCAGATAGTACTCGATGCCGGCCGCGGCGAGCCCTTCGCCCATGTCCTTGTAGACGGGGCTCTTGTTGGGGTCGCCCGGGAACGTTTCGCGCCAGGCTGCGCGAAAGCGCGCCTGCGCTTCCTTGTCCATTGGAAATTCATGCCCGGGAAGGAGGCGGATTTCGTCAATCGCGTCCGTGGAGCGCTGCGACTCGGTGTCAAAACGACGGATCTCTTCAATTTCGTCGTCAAAGAGGTCCAGTCGAAAGGGTGCGGCAGAGCCCATGGGGAAGACGTCCACGATGCCGCCTCGGACGCAGAATTCGCCGGGAGCCATCACCTGCTCGACGTTGCCGTAGCCTGCGGCGACAAGGTTCGTCTTTAAAAGGTCCACGTTGATCTTCTGGCCCTTCTTGTAGAAGAACGAGCTCCCCAGAATGAATTCGGGCGGCGCGATCCGCTGCGCCGCGGTGGCGGCCGAGGTGAGGATGACGTCAACGGGGGCCCTGGCGTTGGCGGCCGCGTCCTTGCCTCGGGCGTGCATCGCCAGTTTCCAGAGGGTTTCGAGGCGCTCGCTCACAAGGTCTTCGTGCGGACTCATCGTGTCGTAGGGGAGCGTCTCCCAGTCGGGGAGCACCGAGACTGTGATCGTCGGATCAAACCACGTGAGTTCGTCCGCGAGGCGGATCATGTCGCTCGCGTCCGCGCAAATGAAGACCGCAAGACGGCCGGCGTCTTTGGCTTTTCTCACCACGGCCGCGGCGGCGCAGCCGGCGGAAAGACCGGGGAGGGCTTCGGCGACGCTGCGGCGGCCCGGGGCGGGCAGCGTGAGGTCAGAAGGAAAGACGCGGGGAAAGTCGGAGGACGCCATGGCGGAGAGAATATCCAGTCAATGAGGGAGTGATGATAGCCAACAGGGCGACCAAATGGCTGAAGCGGCGGGCGCTGCAGGCGGGTTACGGCAAGCGGCAGAGCGCGTTGAGCTCGCGGACGGCGGTGGCGTTGGGCGCTTTGAGAAGAGAGACGCCGTTTGCAAGGCGCTTTTCCACCGTGAGAAGCCCGGCTTGCGCGAGAAGCGCTTCGGGCGAGAGGGCGCCAGGCAGCTGAAAGGCGGCAAAGCGGAGCGCCGTCACGGCCTTTGGGGCGTTGGCGTAGTCAGGGGGAAGGTTGAGAGCGGCGGTCAAAATGTCGCGCAGGGCATCGGGTAGTTTCCAGGCGGAAAAGCCGCGCTCGGGGTGCTGCAGGAGTTGAAGCACCGGTCCTGGCATGAGAACGCGGTGCTGGCAGGCGAAGTCAAAGGCGCAGCCGCCGAAGCGACGATCGAGTTCTGTCAGCAGTTCGGACGGCGTCCGGTCGAGCGCTTTGGCGGCGCGCTGCAGCGCCGCGGGTTCGATCGTTTCCGGCGTGAGTCCCGTGAACTCGGCAGCTTGGGCGTCGTTCGTGAGATCGGTGAGGTAGTTGAGTTCTGGCTGCAGGTGTTCATCGGCCAGTTTCAAAACGCCGGTGAGAAGAAGAAATCGCAGGCGGCCTTCCTGCGACTTGAGGAGGGCGAAAAATTTGGCGAGCGTTGCGCTGACGGTGCGAAAGGCGTCGGCGTCGGCGAGATTCGCCGCGAGCGGCGCGTCGTAGTTGTCGATCAGGACGACGAGGGAGCTGGTGGGCTGTGACGCCAACCAGAGGCGGAGCGTTTCGAAGAAGTTGAGGTGCGGGCTGAGGGCCGTGGTGAAGCCGGCTTTGCTGAAGCCCGCTTCAAGGAATGACTCGAAGCGGGCGCTGAAGGCTTTGCGGAAGGTGAAGGGCGGAAGGTCGGCGAAGTCAAGTGAGACGACGGAGCTGAACGTGCTGGTGAAGTGCGACTCGAGCGTGCGGAGGAAGTGTGTCTTCCCGAAGCGCGGCGGACGAAGAAAAAGGTAAGAGCCGCCGGATGTGGCGAGGGAGCGGAGAAAAGGTGCCGATGAGGGACGTTCGGGAGAACGCTGAGCGTGAGTGACGGCGGAAAGAGGTGGCATGAAATGGAGAATGGAAAGGTGGAATTTCTCGAATTTTAACAATGGAAAAATCCCCCGCATCGTGAAATGCGAGGGATTGGAGATCTAATTCAACTGTCTGTGGTCAGACAGCGGGGAAAGCCCGAATTAGAACGTGTGGTTCAGACCGAAGCCGACCTGGTAGGTGTTGAGCGTGTCAAAGTCCTTGAAGGCCTTGGAACCGTGGCTGTAAACGCCGGCAGCGTAAAGGCTAGTGCGCTTGCTGAGTTCATAGGTGTAGGAGATGCCGAAGACGTAGGCCTTGCCCTTATCATCTTCACCTGCATCCGTGTCATTGAACTTGTACTGAACGTACTGGGCAGAGACGCCGAGCGTGCCGTTGGCGATCGGAGCGGTGGCGCCGATCAGAATGCTGTCAGATTTGCCGAGATATTCTTCCGTCGTGAATTCATCGTCACCGATCTCGAACGATTCAGTTTCATACAGGGCGCCGTCAGCAAACTTGGAGAGAGGAACATTGTCGGCGTGCTGATACATGAACATGGGCTTCACAACTTCGAAGTCCCAGGAAGCCCCCAGTGTATAGGTTGTGTAAGACTTGTATTCCGTAGCAAGGCCTTCGCCGGTGATAGTATCGGAGTTTTCGTTCTCGTAAACGGGGGCGTTGTAGAACGCCTTGTGATTCTGCGGCTTCACGCGTTCAACGACGGCAGCAACGGCGAGAGGGCCGTTTTCATATGAAGCGCCCAAGCCGTAGTAATGGGTGCGCTGAGACCAGCCAGCCTTGCCATCTTCATCTTCCAGGGAAGCCTGGAAGGAGAACTTGAGGCCGTCGATCGGGGTCAATTCGACGCCGATGGCGTTGTCGTAGGCCGCATCCTTCGAGGCAAAGAGACCCATGCCGCCGTTGCCGTAGGCCGCTTCGAGCGGGTCAAAGCCGCCCACGAGGTCAAAGTCGCCGCCGCCGGAAGCGAGGCCGCCGCCGAGGTTGCCAGCTGCGATTTTCACTGTGTCATTGCCGACCCAGAGGTAGGACATGGAATCGAAGAGCTTGTGGTCATCAGCGCCGGCGAGCTTGCCCGTATCGGATTCAAATTCATTTTCGAGAGTAAAGCCGACCTTCCAGCCGTTGCCAAGCTCTTCTTCCCCCGTCAGGCCGAAGACGGAATCACCGGCCCAGGCGCTTTCCATGCCAAAAGAGTTCTTGGAGGCAACGTGTTCACCGTCTTCGGTTTTGTAGGAATCGGTATGCGTGAACACGAGGCCCGTGGACACCGACCCGTAGAGGGTCACGTTGGCGGCGAAAGCCGAGCTGGCGAAGGCGCCGAGAACGGCGGCCGCAGCGAGAGTCTTTTTCATTTGAGAATTCTCCAAATCTGGAAATCAAGAGTGTTTTGAGGGTGATGAACGCACGCGTGCATCATCCTCTGAATGTCAGAATGGCGCGCAGTTTAATGAGAACTGTTCTCAGTACGCTACTTTTTGAAACGAGAATTGACGGCGACGGAATGGATCGAACAATCCAAGGCTCCATCGAGGCGGAATGGGCCTTTCGGCAGAAGAGCTTCAATTTGTGAAATGAAAACAACTGTCAATTAATGCCTGCCGCAAATCGAAATGAGAATGTATCTCATCAAGATCTAAGCAAAAAGACGTGTATCAATGTTGCAACACGGCAGAAAGGCGGCTCGGAGGCCGCCGCAAAGGAACCGCACGCCGGGGAAATAGTGGTTTCGGTCAGAAGGAAAGATCCAGCCGGTGTCTCAGCCAGACTTCAAAGAGCCGGTTCACGAGGCTCCAGCCGGCGTCCGTCTCTTCGATGAGGCCCTTCGCGAGCAGCGCTTTCATGTCGCTTTGCACCGTGTTCGGTGCGGCCGGGCCGTATGGGGGAAGGAGGTCGAGGCGCGTTGGGTGCGCGACGGTTCGCTTCGTGACGAGGGTTGAGACCAGCGACCGCTGTCCGCTCGTGAGATCGTTGAAGGCCTTCAGAAAGTGCGCTTCATGGACGGCGAGCACCGGGAGCATTGCTTCGGGCACGAAGGCCGATTCGGCGGTTCCGCCGACGGGCGTCGCGTCGTAGAGCTTGTTCAGAATGAAGTGGATGGCGTACGTGTTGCCGTCAAAACGCCGGTAGAGCTCGTCAAACGCGGCGCTGCGGATTCTTCGATCGCCCTCACTGAAGAGGCGCTGCGCAAAGCATCGGTAGGTTTCGAGGGCGAGCGGCTCCACCGTCAGGCGGATCGTTTCCTGAGAAAGCAGCGGCTCGAGGCTCGCCGCAGACACGCCAGATTCACAGGTGGAAATCAGGTTGATGCTGTCAGCCGCAGCCAGCGTCTTCAAGAAGGCTGCGGCTCCGTGGCAATGGATCAGCGCTTCTGCGCCGTCGAGCGCGAGCAGCACGGGGCGATCCTGCGCGGAGAGAAAGGCGACGATCTCAGAAAGCGTGGCTTCAGCGTCAGCGAGGCGGGTGGGGAGCACTCGACCGAGATCGCTTGGGACGGACCGGCGAATCGCTGGGACGGCGGCAAGGAATTGCGCCGCAAGCGGCGGCGGAAGCTGTCGCAGCACGGCCTTGGCCAGCTGCAGAACGGCGGACTCCAGTGTGGCGTCGGTCGGGAGCGGCTGCAGGTCTGCGAGAACGCAGAGGAAGGCTTCGCCAATCGCGGGCGCCTGAAACAGGCGCTGGATGAGACTGGTCTTGCCGACGCCTTGCCGGCCGACGAGAAGCACGGGACGCTGGTTGCGCACGGCGTCGTTCAGCGCCCTGAGCTCCATCGCCCGATCGCAGAAGAAGCGGGGGGCGCAGCGATGGATGAGAAAGGGATTCGTGGTGGAAATCGTCGTCATAAGAAGGGGCGTTATGTGGTGTTACGTAACGTAGTGGCTCATGATAGAAGAAAATGAATTGAAATTTTCACAAGGCAATACCAAATTTCTGCCAGAGTCGATGCAAAAAGGCCGCATCGTCCTTGTGAAGCGATGCGGCCTTTGACGTTATCAGACGCTGCGGGACGAAACTACTTCGTCACCTTCGCCTTCTTGAAGAGCTCCTCAAGATACTGGTTGGTGCGCTGCTGCAGGAGAGCATTCTTCAGTTGCGGAGCGTACGCGTTGTAGTTCTGCCAGTTCTGCGCGGCGCGCTTGCCTTCGAGCTTCACGATGTGCCAGCCAAGACGCGTCTCCACCACCTTCGGGTTCACTTCGCCCGGCTTGAGGTTCGCAAAGCTGTCGGCGAAGGCCTTGTCAAACATGTTGGGGGAGGTCCACTCGATGAGGCCGCCCTGGCCGCGGTTCTGCTGGGTGTCGATGGAGTTGGCTTCGGCGAGCTTTGCGAAGTCCGCGCCGCCCTTCACCTGACCGAGAAGTCGCTCCGCCGTCACCTTGTCCTTCACAAGGATGTGGCGCACGGACACTTCCGTATTGCCCCAGCGCTTCTTGTTTTCCTCAAAGACCTTCTTGGCGTCAGCGTCCGAGACCGGGTGGTTCTTGGCGTAGTCCGCCACAAAGGCGTTTGCGAGGATGTTGTCCGTAGCGGACTTGATCGCCTTCTTCACGTCGGTGCGGCGGTCCACGCGGGCCTTCTTCGCTTCCTGCAGAAGCACCGTCTGGCGGATGAGCTGGTTCTTCACCGCCTCTTCGAGTTCCGGCGTCTGCTTCTGGCCGCGGGCGACGAGCGCCTTGATGACTTCGTCCTGCTCGGCCTTCGTCACGGTCTGGCCGTTCACTTTGAAGTTCGCCGTGGCGGCGCAGGCGCCCTGAGCGCAAAGCGCGGCGGCGATGAGGGAGAGCGAAAGAATCTTGCAGTTCATAGTGATGTCCTACAGTTGGAAATTAGTGATGGTTGTCAAGGCGCTCGGCGTTGGCGGCGGGCTTTTTGAGTTCGCCCGTGAGCTTTGCGATCCAGAAGCCAAGCGCCACCGTGAAGGCGAGCGTGAGGCCCAGAATGCCGAAGAGCTTGAAGTTCACCCAGGTGTCGGTTTCGCACGTAAAGGCGACCAGAAGGTTGAGCGCCCCGGTGAAAGTGAAGAAGGCGATCCACGCCAATTGCATCGTGCGCCAGGCGGCGGGCGGGAGCTGAATCTGGGCGCCCAGAAGTTTCGTGATGAAGTTTCGCCCCGTCACGTGCGCAAAAAGGAGAATGCCCGCAAAGACCCAGTAGAGGATCGTGGGCTTCACCTTGATGAAGGTGGCGTCGTGAAGAATGAGGGTGAGGGAGCCGAACACCACGATGATCGCGAGCGATATCCAGAGCATGGGCTCGGGCTTTCTGCCTTTCAAGAAGACGATCACCACCTGAACGATGGACGCAATGATCGCAACCGCGGTGGCGGCCAGAACCGGCGCCTGCTCGGGATCAACGGCGCCTCCCAGGAGGGGCTGAAGCCAGGCGGCGAGCGCATCGGCGTTGGCCTGCCCCAGCTTGAAGGCGGCGAAAAAGAGGATGACGGGAAAGAGGTCAAAAAGAAATTTCACGGCAATGCGTCGGCCAAAAAAGGCGTCAAAGTCCGAAAGTTGAAGGGCATTCTACGGCGTTCTTTGTGACAGCAGGCTTAAAGCCGGGGCTTTCATGCTGTAACCGATCGTGTCGGGCGGTGTGTGATTTGACTTCCTCCTCGCCCTAAAGGACGAGGATTCCCTACTGAGTCACGGGGCA
>CAVJBF010000041.1:0-22077 GCA_963647785.1 Acutalibacteraceae bacterium | reverse complement strand
CAAAAGCTCTGAAGTAACTCGGAACCCCGCGACTTTAGTCGTCGGGAGCTGTCAGCGCCACTGCCATTGAAGTGGCTGTCGCCGCTTCTGCGGCGATGGATTGCCTCCCGAGCGCCCGGCGCAGCTCACTCTTCGATCACGCTTCGCACGCCGTTGTCGTCAATTCGCACGTTGAGATTGAAGGCGTAGCGGTCCGCGGGATGGTAGGAGACGGTGATGAGAAGCACCTTGCCGTGCGCGCTCACGTAGCGCCGGAAGATGCGAAGGCACGGCGCCCCCGCCTCGGACTTCAGGTTCTTCGCCGCCTCCTCGGGCAAAGTCGTCGCCTCGATCGTCTGCCGCACCTCCGTGCAGTGCTTTCCCTTCACGCGGGAGATGAGTTCGATCATGAGAAGCTCGGGCGACTTTCTCGCTTCCGCAATGAGATCCTGCCACTCGCGATCGACGTACTCCGTCGTCCACGCAATGGGCGGATCCTCGGACGTCTGCCCCTGCCGGATCATGGAGAAGCGGATGTAGGTTTCGCCCAGCGGACACTGAATCTTTTCAGCCAGCTCCCGGCTCACGACGCACTCCCTCACGTCCAGAATCTCGCGGGGATTCTTGCTGGCGAGCCGGTCAAGATCCGACAGCGAGCTCAAGCTCTGGTCAAAGCTCTGGCTCTTTCCCTTGCTGATGACGCGAGTCCCCACGTGCGGCGTGCGGCGGATCATGCCGCTTTTTTCCAAAACGGCGAGCGCCGCGCGCACCGTGCTGCGCGAAAGCCCCTCGGCCTGCGCGAGCTCAGGCTCCGAAGGAATGAGGTCGCCCACGGCGTAACGTCCCGTCTTGATGCGCCGCATCAGCCGCTGCGCCAGACGTTCGCTCAAAAGTTCTCGCGCCATAGTCTTTGCTCCGAAGAAAAGCCGCCCGGCAGTCCTCTTGTGACCCGCCGGGCGGCTCTGTTTTCCTTAAAGGACTGCCGCCGCTAGTTTAGTAGAGGCCGATCGCCTTCCACCAGAGCATGCCCGAGGAGAAGACCACCAGCACGCAGAACGTGACGATGCAGAAGTTGATCTTGTAAAAGCGCGGACGCTCGAAGTATCCCTGGCCGAAGTAGATCGGGCCCGGGCCGCCGGCGTATTCCGTGATCCCCCACATGAAGTTGGAGAAGATCGCAAAGCAGATCGCCACCATCGGCGCCGGCGCGCCGGCTGCAATCGCCACGGAGGCAAACGGAACGTACATCGCCGCCACGTGGCCCGAAGCCGTCGCAAACACGTAGTGCAGGTAGATGTAGGCAAAGCCCAGCACAAGGAAGGTCGTCATCCAGTCGAGGCCGCCCAGCGAGGAAGCAAACCCGAGCGACATCCACTTCACAAAGCCCAGCTTCGTCAAGCCCGTCGCGAGCGAAATGATCGCGCCAAACCACACGACCGTGTCCCAGGCCGCCTTGTCGTTCAAGACATCCTTCCACTGCACGGCGCCCGTCACAAAGAGGAAGGCGACAAGACCCAAGCCGATGGCGTTCGCGTTAAAGCCCGTCAGCAGGCAGGTTCCCCAGCCGATCAGTGCGATCACGAAGCCGATGGCAACGAGAATCTCCTGACGGCTCATCGGCCCCATGGCCGCGAATTCCTTCGCGCCCATCACCTTCGCTTCCGGCGTCTTCTTCAGGTCCGGATTCATGAACTTGTAGGTGAGCAGCGGCATCGCGATGAAGCAGATCAGCGCGGGAACAAGCGCCGCAAGGAACCAGGAGCCCCAGGTGAGCTCCACGCCCAGACCGTCTTTTGCGAGCTGCGCGCACAAGGGGTTGGCGGCCATGCCCGTCATGAAGAGCGCGCCCGTGATCGGCGTGAACTGAAAGCAGGTCATGATGAGGAAGTCGCCGATCTTCTTGCCGGAAGGACCGGGCTGGCTGCCCAGCACCTGATTGATGGACTTTGCGACCGGCAGAATGATGCCGCCCGAACGAGCTGTCACAGAGGGCATCGCCGGCGCCATCACGAGGTCAGCAATGCCCAGCGCGTACGCCACGCCCAGAGACGAGCCGCCGAAGAGGCTCAGCATCTTGTAGGCGATGCGGCGCCCAAGGCCCGACTGCACGAATCCCAGGCTCAGCACGTACGCGGAGAAGATCATCCACACCGTGCCCGAGGCAAAGCCCTTCAGAACGTCCCCGAGTCCCATCGTGTCGGTGAAGTAGGTGACGGCGAGCGCGATGAACATCAGCGCGCCGGAAGCCACCGGCGCCGCGAGAATGCCCGCGATCGTCGCAGCGAAAATGGCGAACATGTGCCAGGCCTTGTCCGTCAGCCCCTCCGGCGTCGGGATGCACCAGAGCACGAGAAGCAGCCCCACGGGCACCGCCCATCGAATCAGTTTTTCCTTGTTCATTTTTGTTGTACCCAGTTTGCGTTGACAGGGCGCGCGGCAGACTCGCTGCCGCACGCCCCGCAAGAGGAGAGCGATCGACTCAGACTAGCGGGCCCACTGCTTGGCGGACCACTTCGAAACCACGCGGTCCACGAACTCAGGCGCAAGACCCACGTAGGCAAGCGGATTCAGCATGTCGTCGATTTCGGCCTCGGTGAAGGCGCCGGCAACGGTTTCGTTGCGCATCAGGACGTCCTTGAGCGGGATTTCCTTTTCGTAGGCTTCCATGCAGCACTTGTAGACCAGGCCGTGCGCCGTCATGCGGCCCAGGCGGTTCGCCAAGTGCATCATCACGTTTTCGCTCATCATGAGGCCGTGCTGGATGAAGATGTTGCGCTTCATGTGCTCCGGATAGACGATGAGGTTCTTCAGAATGTTCTTGCTCTTTTCAAGCGCTGCGGCCATGAGGTGGCAGGCGCGCGGAATGGCTTCCCACTCGGAGAGGAAGCAGCCCCAGTCGCGCTCCATTTCAGAAACCTGGCTTTCAACGATGGAGGGCGCGATCGAGCGGACGTTGCGGCAGAGCGCGAGCACGTTTTCGAGAACGGCCGGGTTGCGCTTGTGCGGCATCGTGGAGGAGCCGATCTTGCCCATGAAGAAGGGCTCTTCGAGTTCCAGAATCTCCGTGCGCTGCAGCGTGAGGATTTCGTGGTTGATGCGGCCCAGGGTGCCGGCGCAGAGCGCGAGGACGGAAACGAATTCAGCCTGATTGTCGCGGGCGACGTGCCAGGCGACGGTGGGCTGGCCCAGACCCAGAATTTCACAGGTGCGCTTCTGAACGGCAAGGCCCTTGTCCTTCATGGAGGCGAGGGTGCCCACGGCGCCTGCCAATTCACCCACGAACACGCGGTCGTAGATTTCTTCCAGGCGTTCGCAGTCGCGGCCCAGTTCGTCGGCCCAGATGGAAGCCTTGTAGCCGAAGGTGATCGGAAGCGCGTGCACGACGTGGGTGCGGCCTGCCATCGGGGTGTCGCGGTACTTCTGCGCAAGATCGAGGCAGTACTGCAGGCAGAGCTTCATGTCGCGGAGGATGACCTGATAGGCGTCGCGCTGCAGGAGGACGATGCCCGTGTCGACGATGTCCTGGCTCGTGGCGCCCCAGTGCACGAATTCGCCCGCGTTGTCAGGAAGCGCCGCCTTGAAGGCCTTCAGCAGCGGAACGATCGTGATGGAGGACTTGTAGAACTCGCCGATCGAGGGAATGTCAAGGAGCTCCGCCTTGGCGTACTGGTTGATGATGTCGGCCTTTTCCTGCGGAATGATGCCGAGCTCGGCCTGCGCCTTCGCAAGCGCCGCTTCCGTGTCAACCCACTTCTGGGCCCAGGATTCGTCGCTGAAGATCTTGCGCATTTCGTCGGTGGAGAACATGCAGCCGTGGATCTGGCTGTCGATGGCGGTAGAGGGCATGGAAGACTCCTTGTTTTGAAATTTCGTGAAATGGATCCGGCGCGCCGCTTTCCTTCGTTCTGCCTCTCGGGAAGGCGGCCCGTCGTTTCTGGTAGAGCGCATTCTGGGAAATTCCCGCCGGCCGCCTCGGTCCGAGCGCCATTTGTCTTGAAAAAAGTCAAAGCAAGCCCATTTTGTCTGTTTTGTTTTCATTGAATATCAACGGCTCACGCTTTTGTTTACTTGTCTTTTTGTTTCATGCAAAGCAGACAAATACCGCCCGCCCCCGCCGCCGCTAAGGAAAACGCCCTGCGACTTGTCTTCTGCCCCTTCATTTGTCCGATACAAAAGCCCTTTTGTCCTTCAGTCCAGGCTGCCAATGATCCCGCCAACAGGTCACGAATTAAGGCGAACGCCGTGTGCACAATCGGCAACTTGCCTGCGTCACGTCAAAAAAAGTCCGCCGTCTTTGCACCAATCCCTCAGGGGATGGGGTATTGTGCGCATCACGGTCGGGGCGGACCGGTTTCCAAAAGAAACTCGTCGCTTCGGTTTCCGGGATGCCGCGTTTGGATATCCGTTTTTTGGCGGCATCTGGCTCTGATGTTCTTTAGTTAGCGGCGGATACCTTTCATTCGTCGGAGAAGCGGAGCAGGATAGTTAGGAGTTTGAAATGGCAAGTGGTATTGTCAAATGGTTCAACGACGCCAAGGGCTTTGGCTTCATCACCCCCGATGAAGGCGGCGAAGACCTCTTTGCACACTTCTCTGCGATCGAAATCGAAGGTTTCAAGACTTTGAAGGAAGGCCAGAAGGTGACCTTCGAAGTGGTGACCGGCCCCAAGGGCAAGCAGGCCGCTCACATCAAGCCCGTGAAGTAATTTCCGGCTGATCAAAAAAACGCCGCACCGTGCATTGGACGGGCGGCGTTTTTTATTGGGCAATTTTTGCGTCAGCGATTCACGATGGCGTCAATCGAGTCCATCACCGCGGATCGAAAGCCCCGTCGCTCCAAGGCCGCCACGCCCACAATCGTCGTGCCGCCAGGCGAGCAGACGGCGTCCTTCATGGCGCCGGGATGCGCCCCCGTCGCAAGCTGCAGCTTCGCCGTGCCCGCAAGCATCTGAGACGAGAGCTGATACGCGGCCGATCGCGGCACGCCGTGGCGCACCGCGCCGTCCGCCAGCGCCTCAATGAACATCGCGGCAAAGGCCGGGCCGCAGCCCGAGACCGTACCAGCCGCAGGCATCGCCTTTGCGTCCACGTCGACCGCAAGCCCCAGCAGGCTGAAGAGTTCATGCGCCAAGGCGCTCTCCTCCGAGGAGAGCGAATGCCTTGCTTCACAGACGACGATCCCCTCGTTCACCGCCACCGGCGTGTTGGGCAGGGTCGACAAGTGATGCGTGCCGGGCGCGAGAATCTTTTCGTAGTCCTCAAACAAGAGGTTCACCGCCACCGACAGCACGGTCTTTCCCGCGAGCACGTCAGCAATCGGCGCCGTCACGTCGCGCACAAGATAGGGCTTTACGGCGATCACGACGACGTCCGCCCACGCAGCGGCCGCCCGGTTGTCTTCAAACGCCTTCATGCCGCGCTCTTCAGTCTTCGCCTTCAAAACGTCCCAGCGGCGGGACGAGGCGCCCAGCTGCTCCGGGCGGAGCTTTCCGCTGCGAATCCAGCCGTCTGCCATGGCCGCCGCCATGTTGCCGAAGCCGATGAAAGCAATCTTCACATTGTTGATGTCCGGCACGATGGCCCTCCGAAAAATGGTTGCGCCGCAAGCTCTGGACACGAGGCGGCAAAGTCGGAAGTGTTTTACACCCGGCGGCCTTCCGTGTCATTGCTTACATGTTATTAAGGGAAATGCCTTAGAATGCACGAAAATTATCGGCGGGATGGTCTATTTATCCCCCAACTGCTTCTTTTTCAACCCTTTTCTTGATTTGTGGTACCCGCCATGTCGCTGCGGCTTTGGTTGCTGACGTCTCTTACTGCTCTGGCTTCGACGGCCGCCGTCGGGCATGAGGCGTTTTTTTCTGAAGAAGAGGTGACCGCCAAGATTCGCACGATCTCGGTGACGCTTGAGGTCGCCCGCACGGTGGAAGAGCACCGCCACGGCTTCATGTACCGCGACTCATTGCCCGTCAACCACGGCATGCTCTTCGTGCTGCCGGAGCCCCGTCCCATTTCGCTGTGGATGAAGAACACTCCGA
Organism: Acutalibacteraceae bacterium; assembly: GCA_963647785.1. Taxonomy (GTDB): domain Bacteria; phylum Pseudomonadota; class Gammaproteobacteria; order Burkholderiales; family Burkholderiaceae_F; genus Duodenibacillus. The sequence continues at coordinate 16,061 of CAVJBF010000041.1, read as the reverse complement.
TGGACCTTGACGCGGCGTTTCTTGACGACGAGGGCTGCATCTTCCAGATTGTGAGCATGGATCACGAATCCCTCACGCTGCACCGCTCCGTGGCGCCCGCCGCCTACGCAATCGAAATCAGCCGCGGCTGGTTTGCCGCCAACGGCATCACCAAAGGCGCCTGCTTCAAGAACCTCCCGGCGCCCGATCCGAAGCACAAGGCGAAGTAATCTTCTCCGGCGCTCGTTTTGGCGTCCTCTTGCCGCCAGAAAAGGCGGCTTCCATGGCGGCCTTTCCATCCGCAAGTGCCTGAATCTCACATCCACATCGTGCGCCGCCTGCGAAATTCCACGACCCGACAATCTGCCCAGGCCGCGCGGAGGCCTGATCAACAAACAGCAAAAAGCCCCCGAAGGAGAACCAGCTCCCACGGAGGCTTCAAAGCAACTTGACGTCGCTTTCTGATTACTTCTTGGCGCCTTCCTTGGCGATGTAGCTCACCACTTCCGCCGCAGACACGTCCGCCAGACGGATCAGCACGACGCGAGCCCCCTGAAAGAGGAAATTCCCTTCCTGCTTTTCCTTTTCACCGCAGGCCTTCAAGAAGGCTTCAATCTGGGGATTCAGCACTTCCGCCTTTTCGGCCTTGAAGTTCACGGTCACAGTCTGACCACCCTTCAGCTGAACCTTGAGTTCCTGAATGATCTGTTCTGCCATTTGAATGTTCCTTTAAAAACCACAGCCGGGCAAAAACTCCCTGCTTTCTTCGTATGACGGCGCTACTTTACCACGGCCTGCCCGACAAGGCGAGTCAATTCCTGCGCCGCCTTCTGCCGCTTCACGGCCGCTTCATAGTCAGAGCGCACCTCTTCAAAGGGCTTCATCGCCGCCGCCCGCGTCTCCTCCACCTTCACAATCTGCCAGTGGCCGTCCACGAGCACCGGACCGCCCACGGCCGCGACAGGCGTCGCGCGAAGGAGGTCCGCAAAGTCGGGCGAAAAGACGCTCACCGACGTCCAGCCGAAAAGACCGCCCTTGCTGCGCGTCACCTTGTCCACAGAGTAACGACCTGCCAGCGCCGCAAAGTCAGCGCCCGGCGCCTTCGCAAGGGCCGCCACCTTCTTGGCGACCGCTTCATCATCCACGGCGATGTGGCGGAAAAGGTATTCCGGACCGCGCTTTTCCCGCTCCTCGTCGTAAAGCGCCCTCGCTTCCGCTTCCGTGACGGTCGCCTTCTGCTGCAGCTTCTCGATGCCTGCCGCCGCACGCAGGCGCCGCTCGCTTTCCGAAAGCCGCGCATTCAAGGCGATCGTTTCTTCCGTCGAAAGATCACGGGCTTCTCCCGCAGCGGCCACAAGCTCCACGAGGCGCTTTTTCGCCGCGGCCGTCACCTCGTCCGCCGTCGCATTCTTCATCTCGCGACGCAGGGCCGCTTCGGCGAGCTTCACTTCCGCCGCGCTCACCGCCGCGCCGTTCACCGTCAAGGCGACCGGCCCCCTCGTCACCGCCCGGTTCAACTCCTGCGCGATATCACACGTGAGCGCCCCGTCCTTTTGAAAGCGACTGCCGTTTTGCGAGAGCGCGAGCCCGGCAACCAAACCAGCAGCAAGCGCCACGCCGAGCGCCAGCCAGTGCAGGAAATAAAACTTTTTCATTGATTGATCGTCTCCCGTCAAGCCGTCCGCAGGACGACAGATAACAAAAAACCGACTGGATCGCTCCAATCGGTCTAATGGTGGAAATGGTGCCGGTGAGAGGAATCGAACATCCGACCTTCGCATTACGAATGCGCTGCTCTACCAGCTGAGCTACACCGGCACACCTTTCGCTTTTCTCCGTCAGGAACTCGTTTATTCCCTGAGAGAGATGCGCATTGTATCGGATCATCTGAAAAAAGCAAGCGTCTCGCGCAAAAAATTTCCCCGGACGTCCCTACCGCCTTGTCAGAACGGGAAAAAATTTTCCGCCGCCGCAACGAGCGACGCCTTCTCAGACCGCTGCGGATCAATGAGCGAGATGCCCTTCATGGAGCGCATCCAGGTCATCTGGCGCTTGGCGAGCTGCCGAGTGGCGGCCTTGGCGCTTTCTACAAACGCCGCATAGTCCGCGTCGCCTGCGAGATAGTCAATCGCCTGCCGGTAGCCCACGCAGCGCATGGCGGGACTCTCGCGCTCGAAGCGAGGATCCGCCATGAGGCGCCGCACTTCGTCCACGAACCCCGCCTCAAGCATCGCCTCAAAGCGCTCGCCGATTACGCGGTGCAGCGCCGCGCGATCGCCCGGCATGAGTCCCAAAACGCCGATCGTCGGATCAGGCTCGCGGCCGCCTGTCTGAAAATCAGACAGCGGCTGTCCCGTCTGGTAAAAGACTTCCAGCGCCCGGCCGATCCGCTGCGAATCGTTTTCCTTGAGCCTTGCGGCCGTCACGGGATCAACACGGGCGAGCACGGCATGCATCGCAGGCCAGCCTTTTTCGGCCGCCTCTGCGGCCACGCGCTCGCGTACGCCAGCATCCGCGCTCGGCAGTTCATCCATGCCTTCTCTCAAAGCCTTCGCGTAGAGCATCGTGCCCCCAGCGATGAGCGGGAAGGCGCCGCGCGCCGTGATGTCGTCGATGAGCCGAAGCGCATCCTCCCGAAATTCAGCCGCCGAATAGCTTTCGTTGATGTCGCGGATGTCGATCAGGTGGTGCGGACAGACGGAAAGCTCCGCCGCCGCAGGCTTGGCCGAACCGATGTCCATGCCGCGGTAGATGAGGGCCGAGTCCACCGAAATGATCTCCACCGGATGCCGCCGGGCAAGCGCCAGCGCCAAGGCCGTCTTGCCGCTCGCCGTGGGCCCCAGAATCATGAGCGCGCGATACGCCATCACTGCCCCCGCAGAAAAAGCTTGTCAAGATCCTTGATGCTCACGACGGTCCAGGTGGGACGGCCGTGGTTGCACTGGTCCGACCGCGGCGTGCGGGGCATGTCGTCCAGAATCGCCTGCATCTCAGGGATTGTCAGATGTCGGTTGGCGCGAATGGATCCATGGCAGGCCATGGTGGCCAGGCACTTGTTGCGCATTTCCTTTGTCAAGGACGACGTGCCGTACTCCTCCAAGTCCCGAAGCACGCCCTTCACAAGCTTTTCAACGTCCGTGCGCTCTCGGGCGAGAACGGCCGGCAGCGCCCGCACCGCAAGCGCCGCCTCCCCCGCCGCCGTCACTTCGAGTCCCAGCGCCGCGAGCGCTTCGCCATGCGCTTCGAAGCTCCCCATCTCCTCTTCTGTCACGCGAAAGGTGTTGGGCACCAGAAGCGGCTGCACTGCCATCGAGCGGTCGGCGGCGCGCTTCAGACGCTCGTAGTTGATGCGCTCGTGCGCCGCGTGCATGTCCACGATGAGGAGCCCCTCTTCGTTTTCGGCGAGAATGTAGATGCCCGCAAGCTGCGCCAGCGCCCGCCCCAGAGGCGCCGCCTCCTTCACTTCGGGGAATTCCTCTTCGGCCGGCGCCACCGAATCCGCCCAGGCCGGCGTCGCCGGCTTTGAAGGCGCTTCTGCGCTCTGCGGCCGGAGAGCAAAGTCTGTCGGCACGTCCGACGCTCGCCTTTCGTCGGCCCTTTCGTCTGTCTGGCTTTCTGAATTCTGCCGCCCGTAAAGAGCGATCCACTGCGCCTGCGTCAAAGGCGCCGGACGCCCCGAAGCTGCGCCGCCAAAGCGCCGCGACTGCAGCACCTCGCGTCCCGTCGGCTCCTTCACGGTCGCCGCGCCATCCGGGGTCTGCGGCGGCTCGACGCCCGCGTTTTCTTCTGCACCGCCCCCGGCAGCAAGCGCATCCTGAATCGCATGCGTGATGAAGCGATGCACCATGCCGCTGTCGCGAAAGCGCACTTCAGACTTCTGCGGGTGCACGTTGACGTCCACCAACTGCGGATCAATGTCAAGCATGAGGCAGAACAACGGCTGCATCGCGCCGTGCAAGACATCCGCATAGGCCGTGCGCACCGCGTGCTGCAGCACCTTGTCCCGCACGAAGCGACCGTTCACAAAGAAGTACTGCGCCGTCGCCCGAGCCTTCGCCGCCGTCGGAAGGCCCGTGAACCCCGTGATCCGCATGGCGTCGCTTTCTGCGAGAACGCCGCGGCAGGCGTCCTTGAACCCCTCGGGCATCACGGCAAAGACGCGCTCGTCCGCAGGCTGCGCCGGCAGCGTCAGAACGGGGGCGCCGTCCACCACGAGGCGCAGGTCGATGTCGGGACTTGCGAGCGCCGTGCGCTGCAGCTGCTCCTTCACGTGCGCGGTTTCCGTGCGCTCCACCTTCAAGAACTTGCGCCGCGCGGGCGTTTTGTAAAAAAGGTCCTCCACCTTCACGGTGGTGCCGGGATTCCCCGCCGCGGGCCCCACATGACCGTCGGGATGAATGGCCGAAGCGGTCTCCGCATCAGCCGTGCGGCTCGTGACCGTCACGTCCGCCACGGACGCAATGCTCGCCAACGCCTCGCCGCGAAAGCCGTAGCTCGCCACCTTTTCCAAATCCAGCAGCGAATCAATCTTGCTCGTCGCATGCCGCGTGAGCGCCATCTTCAGTTCGCTCTCAGGGATCCCGCAGCCGTCGTCGGCGACCGTCAGTTCCTTCACGCCCCCTTCTCTCAAACGCACCTCGATGCGCCGGGCGCCCGCGTCCACCGCGTTTTCAACGAGCTCCTTCACAACAGAGGCCGGGCGGTCAATGACTTCGCCAGCAGCAATCTGGCTGATGAGCTGGTCAGGCAGCGCGTGGATGGGCCGACGCAGAGGCAATTCGTAGGACATGGTGACATCTGGCTATAACGATGAATCGATTATACGGACGGGCTTCCTTTATGATGGAGGCGTTTCTTCGCACTTTTGGCGACAGCTGCCATGGAATGCCTTTCCCTCATCACCGAACTCTTCACAAACGCCGATCACTTTCTCGTGACGCTGGCGACGGACTACGGCTGGCTCGTCTACGCCGTCATGTTCTTCATCTTCTTTTTTGAGACAGGGTGCGTCATCTGCTCGTTCCTGCCGGGGGATTCGCTCCTCTTCGTGTCAGGCACCGTCGCCGCCGCCGGCACCATGAGTCCCTGGGCCCTCATGCTCGCCGTCATTCTCGGCGCGTGTCTTGGAAACACCACGGGCTACCGCACGGGCCGCTGGCTCGGGGGCCGCATCTACGACGGCTCGGTAAGGTGGATTGACGCCGAGAAGCTGTCAAAAACTCAGATCTTTTATGAAAAGCATGGCGGCAAGACCATCGTCCTCGCCCGCTTCGTGCCGATCGTGCGCGCCTTCGCGCCCCTCGTCGCCGGCGCCGCCAACATGCCGATGGCGCGCTTTGAACTCTTCAGCGGCCTCGGGGCCGTCCTCTGGGCCGTAGGCATCATCGGCATCGGCTACCTCTTCGGGAACCTCCCCATCGTGAAGAACAACCTCTCGATGATTCTGCTCTTGGGGGTTGCGGCCGCCGCCGCAGGCCCCGTTTTCGTAGCGATCGTCTGGAATCACCTGCAGAAGTCGGGGCTGCTCGGCAAGAAGGACTGATTGCCGGGACAGCAAAAACGCCGCATTTCGCGGCGTTTTTGCTGTCCCGTTGTCGAAGACTCAGCCCAGCAGCATGGCGTCGCCCAGCTCGTCGGCGCCCGCCTTCTTTTCAAAGAGCGCGAGCAAGTCCGGCACCGTGAGCTTCGCCTTCTCTTCGCCCGCGACGTCCACCACCGGACGCCCTGCGTGCATCATGATGAGGCGATTTCCGAATCGAAGCGCATCACGCATGTTGTGCGTGATCATGAAGGTCGTGAGCTTTTCCTTGCGAACGATCCGGTCCGTGATGGCGAGCACTTTTTCCGCGGTCTTCGGGTCCAGTGCCGCCGTATGTTCGTCCAAGAGGAGGAGCTTCGGGCGCACGAGCGTCGCCATCAAAAGCGTGAGCGCCTGACGCTGACCGCCTGACAAGAGCCCCACATGCGCCGTCATCCGGTCCTCAAGCCCCAGGTCAATTTCCTTCAGCATCTCCCGGAACTGAGCCGTCTGCTCGGGCTTCGAGCTCCAGCCCAGCCCCGGCCGGCTGCCGCGGCGGGCGGCGATGGCGAGGTTCTCCTCGATCATCATTCCGGCGGCGGTGCCCTTCATCGGATCCTGAAAAACGCGGCCGATGTAGCGGGCGCGAACGTGTTCAGGAAGCTTCGTGACGTCCGTGCCATCAATTTCAATCGAGCCGGAATCGACGGGAAAGACGCCCGCGATGGCGTTCAAAAGCGTGGACTTCCCCGCACCGTTGCTGCCAATCACGGTGACAAAATCGCCGTCGTTCAACGTGAGGTTCACGCCCTGCAGAGCCTTCTTCTCGTTGACGCTGCCCGGAAAAAAGGTCTTCTTCAAATCTTTGATAACCAGCATGAGTGTTCCTTTCTTCCCAAAATCAGCGGCTGCGAGCCTTCGCAAGCTTCGCCTTCATCATGGGCATCGCAAGCGCGCACGCCACGAGGATCGCCGTGAAGAGCTTCAGGTCGTTGGGCGGCATGCCCATCTGCAGCACGACGGCAATGACGAGGCGGTAGACGATGGAGCCAAGAATCACCGAGATGAGGCAGTTCTTGAAGCTCTTGGTGCCAAAAAGCACTTCGCCAATGATGACGGACGCCAGACCGATCACGATCGTGCCCGTGCCCATGCCAACGTCCGCAAAACCGTTGGACTGCGCAACAAGCGCGCCTGACAAGGCGACGAGCAGGTTGCTGATGAGAAGCCCCAGCACCACCATGGAGTCGGTGTTGATGCCCTGCGCGCGGGCCATCTGCGGATTAAAGCCCGTGGCGCGCACCGCAGTCCCCAGCTCCGTGCCGAAGAACCAGTAGATCGCCACGCCCACCGAGGCCACCGCGACGAGCCCCACGATGAAGGTCGCCATGGTGTCGGTGAGCCCCCAGTCGCGCACTGTCGAGAAGACGGTGTCGATTCGAAGCAACGACACGTTCGCCTTCCCCATTACGTGCAGATTGATGGAGTAGAGGCCGATCATCGTCAGAATGCCGGCGAGAAGCGCCGGGATCTTGAGCTTCGTGGTGAGAGCAGCGGTCACGACGCCGGCAACGCCGCCCGCGACAGCCGCAAGCAGGAACGCCGGCACAATGCCCAAGCCCGCCGTGAGCGCCGTGGAGGCGACGGCGGCCCCCAGAGGGAACGTGCCCTCCACCGACAAGTCGGCGATGTCCAAAACGCGGAACGTGATATACACCCCGAGCGCCATCAGCGCCCACAAAAGCCCCTGAGATACGGTGGGGATGATGAGATCGAGCATTGTTACTTCACCCAGGTCACGGTCTTTGCGATGTCTTCCGGCACGACAAGCCCAAGCTCCTTCGCCACCGTTTCGTTCATCACCACATTGAATTCGGTCTGGTAGCGAATCGGCATGTCCTGAGGCTTCGCCTTGCCTTCCAAAATGTCAGCGCCCATGTTGCCGGCGATCTTCCCCAGGTTGTAGTAGTCCACCGCCACCGTGGCCGTCGCGCCGCTCTTCACCATGCCGGCTTCCCCCGCCACAACGGCGAGCTTTGCGGGCTTCGTGACGCTGTAGAGCGTGGGCATGGCGCTTGCCACCACATTGTCCGTCGGCACGTAGAAGACATCCGCCTTGCCAATCAAGCTCTGCGCCGCCTGCTGAATGTCATTCACGCTCGAAATCGTGGCTTCCACCAAGGCGACGCCGTGCTTTTCCAATTCCTTCTTGAGGATGTCCACCTGCAGCTGAGAGTTGATTTCCGAGCTGTTGTAGATCGTGCCCACGGTCTTCGCGGTCGGAACGAGCTTCAAAAGGAGCTCCGTTTGCGCAGCGATGGGGTTCATGTCAGAGGAGCCCGTCACGTTCGTGCCGGGCTTCTCGTTGCTTTTCACGAGCTTGGCGACCGCAAAGTCCGTCACGGCCGTCGCCACGATCGGGGTCGTGGACGTGGCGTTTGCAACGGACTGAGCCGCCGGCGTCGCGATCGCGAAAATCAGGGGATAGTTGTGCGACACGAAGCGCTGCGCGATGTTGCGCAGGTTGGACTGGTCGGCCTGCGCGTTCTGGCGGTCGATCTCCATCTTCACGCCGCGCTCCTTCAAGGCGTCCACGATGCCGCGGTTGGCGGCGTCAAGGGCATCATGCTCGACAAGCTGCACGATGCCGATCGTCTGAGGCGTCTCCGCCTTCTTGTCGCCGCACCCGGTGAGTGCCGCAGAAACCATACCGGCGACAAGCGCCGCCTTTACGAAACGAGTCAGACGCATCTGAGTCTCCCTACCCTTCACAGTGTCAAAAAAGCCGAGAAGCCTGTCCGCAGACAGGCTTGGTAGAGCGATTATGCCCGAAAGCATCCCGCCGACGCCCCCAAAACTCCCTAGAAAACCCGGCCTTCCTCCGGTTTTTCCCGAGTTTTTCGGCATTCTTCGCAACGGTTTGCCGCCTTTCGCCCGCTCCCTATAATCAGCTCACCTTTTTGGAGACCATCGAATGTCCGACGTCACGCACTCTCCCCTCATCATTCTGGGCTCGGGGCCCGCGGGCTGCACCGCCGCGGTCTACGCCGCCCGCGCCAACTTGAAGCCCCTGCTCATCACCGGCATGGAGCAGGGCGGCCAGCTCATGACCACGAGCACCGTGGACAACTGGCCCGGCGCCAAGGACGGCATTGACGGCCAGCAGCTGATGGCCGACCTGCTCGCGCAGGCCGAGCGCTTCAAGACGCAGATCGTCTTTGACGTGATCCACACGGCGCACCTGAAGGAAACGCCGATTCGCCTTGAGGGCGACATGGGCTCCTACACATGCGACGCCCTCATCATCGCCACCGGCGCCTCCGCCAAATACTTGGGCCTGGCAAGCGAAACCCGCTACAAGGGCCGCGGCGTCTCCGCCTGCGCCACCTGCGACGGCTTTTTCTACCGCGGCAAGCCGGTGGCAGTGGTGGGCGGCGGCAACGCCGCGCTCGAAGAGGCGCTTTACCTTTCGGAAATCGCGTCCGTCGTGCACCTCATTCATCGCCGCACGACATTTCGCGCCGAGCCCATCATGGTGGACCGCCTGATGAGCGCCGTCGCCGCCGGGAAAATCCTCCTCCACACGCCCTTCACGGTGGCTGAGGTGCTCGGAGACGACAAGGGCGTCACGGGCCTTTCGCTGAAAAACTCGGAAAACGACGCCGCTGAAACGCTCGCCGTGGACGGACTCTTTGTAGCAATCGGCCACACGCCGAACACGGCGCCCTTCTCGGAAGTCGCGCAAGAGGCGGGCTACATCGTCACCGAAACCGATCCCCGCGCCCGCACGGCAACGAATGTCCCCGGCGTCTTTGCCGCGGGCGACTGCGCCGATCCCCTTTATCGCCAGGCGGTGACAAGCGCCGCCTCGGGCTGCAAGGCAGCCCTTGACGCCCAGCGCTGGCTGGAAGCCAAAGCGAAGTAAGGAATTGCGTGCAAATGATCTGAACGTATTGTTCAGAAGATTTACTATCTTTCAACGTATTGCGCGAAATATATGCTCAGGTTGTTGCCGCGCAGTTCCTAAAAACGAATCACTATCGAAACGAGACACCCATGAACGGATTTGAAGCTTTGAAGCCGATGGCGGCGCAATTGAAGGCGGCGCATCGGGAGCGCACGGAAGAAAAGCAGCGCGAAGAGGAAGTGAAGCAGTCCATCGCTCGCGGCACTCGCGAGTTTCTGGACGCCATGCAGCGCACGGGCGTGCGCGCCGCCGAAGGCGTGAAGGTGAAGAAGTCGGTGAGCGACCGAGACATCGACTTTGCCTCCGCCATGAAGGAAGCCGGGATCGAGCCCCTTGGCGCCGTCAAGCGCACCACGCACAAGAAGGCGGCCGCCGCCCCCGTGCCGCGGCAGACAATCGCCGATCAGGCGGCCGTGCTCGAAGAGTCGCTCTCGGACGAAGCGGACTCCACGGAATTCTTGGAAAGCGAGGACGGCCTCTCGTTTCGCCGCCCCGAAGCGGGCCCCGACGTGCCGCGCGACCTGCGCCGCGGCCGCTGGGTCGTGATGGGACAGCTGGACCTGCACGGGATGTTTGTGGAGGAAGCCCGCGAAGCCGTGGTGGACTTCATCAAGAAGTCTCGCGCCAACGAGCGCCTCTGCGTGCGCATCATCCACGGCAAAGGCAACGGCTCCCCGGACCGTCAGTCGATTCTTCGCGAAAAGGTGCGCCGGTGGTTAAAGCAGTTTGACGAAGTCGTCGCCTTCGCCGAGCCCTTTGAGCGCGACGGCGGCGCGGGCGCCACCGTCGTTCGCTTGAAGCCACCGGTTCATCCGAGCAAGCGAGGTTGGTAATTCAACCTTCGGTTCCTATGTCGCCATAGGGGCCTTGGGCGCGGACGGGCACGTCGGGGAAGCCGGGATACGACGCCCCGATGAAGTAAAGGCCCGCCGCGTCAAACGTGGGCGCTGCAAGCGCCCTTTTTTTGGCTGCGAGCACCTCGCCCACCCACGCGGGACGCTCACGACCGATGCCCACGTAGATGAGCGTTCCCACGATGTTGCGCACCATGTGCTGCAAGAAGGCGTTGGCGGTGAGCTCGATTCCGATCAAGGGGCCGCGGCGCACGACGCTAATGTCGTGAATCGTGCGCACGGGCGAAGCCGCCTGACATTCCGCCGCCCGAAAGCTCGTGAAGTCGTGTTCACCCAAGAGCGCCCGGGCGCCCTCGGCCATTGCGCGGTCGTCGCACTCGCGCCACACCCAGCCGGTGCGGCCCGCGTAAAGCGGCGAGCGCACGCGGTCGTTGTAGATCCAGTACTGGTAAGTGCGGGAGACAGCGCGAAAGCGCGCGTGAAATCGGTCGTTCACGGGGACCGCCCAGCGCACGGCAATGTCATCCGGAAGAAAGGTGTTGAGCCCCCTCACCCACGATTCCGGCCGACGCAATCCCGCGCTGTCCACGTGCACCACCTGCCCTGCGCCATGGACGCCGGCGTCAGTGCGGCCGGCGCAGATCGTCGCCGCAGGTGCCGCGAGAAAGCGCGCCAGCGCTTTCTCCAAGTGGTCCTGCACCGTGCGGCCGTCCGGCTGCGTCTGCCAGCCGTTGTAAGCCGTGCCGCAGTAGGAGACGCCGAGCGCCGTGCGAAAGCTGCAGCCCGCCGCCAGCGCAAAGACTTCTTCAGACACGCTTCACCGTAGCAAGCAGGCGCTCCGCAGCAGCCTTTTGCTCCGCCGACCCCATGAGCATCACGTCCTTCAAGAGCGTTGCCGCTTCGTCCGGCAGTCCAGCGCTCACCTTGGCACGAGCGGCCTCGAGCTTCTGCGCCGCCAGCGTCTGGTCAGGCTGTTCGAGTTCAAACTGCATGCCTTCAGCGGTGGAGCGAATCGTGAAGGGCTTGGGCTCCTCTGCTTCAGGCTCCACCAAGGGCGGCGTCGAGGGGGTAGGCGCCGGGGTGTAGGCGGGGGCAGCCGACGCAGGTTTCGGTGCTTGCGCATAGGCCGGCATTGCCGCCTGAGACATCGGATCCGGCTGCGCCTGAACGCGTGCCGCGGGCTGAGGCGCTGCCGAAGCCCCCGTCTTCACGCCAAAGCCCTTTTCCGCTGCGGCATCCGCAGCCACGCGATTGGCAAAGAGCGTGTCCATGCCCTTCATCTGCTCGGGCGTCGTAGGCTCTGGCCGCAGGAAGCTTACGGTGCGCGCGTCCTCAACCCGAGCATGATCCTTCTTGCGGCGCCATACGCAGAACCCAGCGCCCGCAGCGGCGACCAGCGCGAGCAGCAAGCCCCAGAGCCAGCCATGGCCGCCCTTTTCCGCCGCCTTCGGAATGTCTTCGTCGCGAATGTTCGTCGTCGTGCTGGTCGTGAGCGGCATCGCCGGCTTTTCCTCCGCCTTCACAACGGGCGCCGGCTGCGCCTTGGGCTGGGGCGCCGCCGAAGCCGCAGCCGGCACAGGCGCTGGCGGCGGTTCGATCGCCGGCGCCACCGGCTCAACCACTGGCTTTGCCGCGGGCTTTGCTTCGGACGCCGCTGCCTTCACCAGCTTGTCGATCTTGTCGGAGGCGGCCATGGGCTTCACGGCTGCCGCCGTCTTGGCTGCGGGCTTCACGGCCGGCGTCTTCTCATACGACAAGCCAAGCTTGTCCATGCGCGCATGGGCCTTCGCCATCGCCGCCGAGGACGGCGTCTTTCTAACGTCCGCGCCGGGCGTCACATGCACAAGGCACCAGGCCGTGTCAGCGCCCACTGCCTTCACCGCTTTTTCCGAGGGAGGCACGAGGCGCGCCCCCTTTTTCACGCCCGTCGCGCGGCCGCCTTCAAAGGCCTTGGGGTTGGCGCGAACAAACGCCACCAGCACCTCTTCCGGGCTGGCGCCTTCGTAGCGCGGCTGATACATCTTGGCAATCGACCACATCGTCATGCCGGACTTCACCGTCACGGGGCGCAAGAGGTTCCCCTGCCCATAGGGCGCGTCCGAAGCCGCCTGAGCCGCCTTCGGAGTCGTCTTTGTCGGAGCCGCCGGCTTTTCGGCGGACTTTGCGGCAGACTTCACCGCTGCGGCGGCCGTTTTTTCCGCCGAGGGAAGGGCCGACGCGGCCTTGGCAGCCGGCGACGCCGTCTGAGCTGAGGGCAGCTTCAGCGACGTCTTGTCGGTCGCCGCAGCCGCCGTCTTCTGAGCCGCGGGCTTCGCGACAGTCTTCGCCGGCTCCAGCTTCACGCGATAGAACTTCGCGGAGAGCTTTCCTGCTTCCGACATTTCAATGATGAGCGGCATGTCTTGCACGGTGACGGGCTTCACGCTCGTCACCGCCACCACCCAGGGATTGCGGCTGGCAAGCGTGAGCTTCACGCCCATGTCCGCCGGGAGCGGCTGGCGCCCCACCTTCGCGTAGACCGCATCGGACGCGAGTCGCAACACCAGAGGCTGCGACGCCTCCGTCACTTGATTGATCGTGAGCTTCGCCTCAAGCGGCTCGTTGAGACGGGACGACACCGAAAGCGTCCCCAGTTCGGCCGCCCAGACCGACTGAACCGAAAAGCCGGCCGCCGCCAAGAGGGCCGCCGCAGCGCACAAACGCATAGTGATTCTCCGAAATGTCAGAAATGCCGACAAAAGATGTGAAATTATGCCCGTTTAAGCCCGAAGGAGTCAGCGGCTAAATCCCACCGGCAAAAAAATAGCGGCCTTTCGGCCAAATGGGAGATCATCCCATCAACCGAAAGGCCGCCGGCATGCAGCACGGAAGGCTGTCCGACCGCCCTTACTTCGCCTCGCTGTCGCGGGACGCGTTCAAGGCATCACGGACTTCCTTACCTGCACGGAAGTGCGGTACGTACTTCGCCGAAACCTCGACCGTTTCACCGGTACGCGGGTTGCGGCCCTTGCGGGCCGCGCGGTACTTCAGACTGAAGCTGCCGAAACCGCGGATTTCGACGCGAACTCCGTTGCTCATCGCCGAGATAATCGTCCGGAGAATTTCGTTCACCGCGTCTTCCGCCTCACGATTGGTGAGACTGCCGTGGCTTGCGAAAACCCGATCGATCAATTCAGACTTGGTAAGAGCTCGCATATTCCGTCCCGATTACTTCTGTTCGAGCTTCGCCTTGAGCAGAGCGCCGAGGTTGGTCGTGCCAGAGGAGGAGTCGCTGTTGACGCGATCCAGAGCTTCGCGAGTGGCCGCGGCATCCTTCGCCTTGATGGAGAGCTGGATGGAGCGGTTCTTGCGATCCACGCTGGTGATGAGCGCTTCGACCGTGTCGCCGACGGCGAGCTTGGTCGTGGCGTCTTCCACGCGTTCAGCGGAGATTTCGGAAGCGCGCAGATAGCCTTCGGTTTCGTCGCCGAGATCAACGACGGCGCCCTTGGCGTCCACAGACTTCACGGTGCCCTTCACGATGGTGCCCTTTTCATGGGTGCCGGCAAAGGAGGAGAAGGGATCGCCGCCCAGCTGCTTGATGCCGAGGCTGATGCGTTCGCGTTCGGTGTCGATGCCGAGCACAACCGCTTCCACTTCGTCGCCCTTCTTGTACTTGCGCACGGCGTCTTCGCCCTGTTCGTTCCAGGAGAGGTCAGAGAGGTGCACGAGGCCGTCGATGCCGCCGGGCAGGCCGATGAACACGCCGAAGTCGGTGATGGACTTGATCTGGCCCTTCACCTTGTCGCCCTTCTTGTGGGTCTGGTTGAATTCCTGCCACGGATTGGCCTTGCACTGCTTCATGCCGAGGCTGATGCGGCGGCGTTCTTCGTCGATGTCGAGAACCATGACTTCGACTTCATCGCCCAGCTGGACAACCTTCTTCGGATCAACGTTCTTGTTGGTCCAGTCCATTTCGGAAACGTGCACGAGACCTTCAATGCCGCTTTCGATTTCAACGAACGCACCGTAGTCGGTGATGTTCGTGACCTTGCCAAAGAGGCGGGTGTTCTGCGGGTAGCGGCGGGAGATGCCGATCCACGGATCTTCACCGAGCTGCTTCAAGCCGAGGGAAACGCGATTCTTTTCCTTGTCGAACTTGAGAACCTTGGCTTCGATTTCCTGGCCGACCTGAACGACTTCGCTCGGGTGGCGCACGCGACGCCAGGCGAGGTCGGTGATGTGCAGGAGGCCGTCGATGCCGCCCAGATCAACGAACGCACCGTAGTCGGTGATGTTCTTCACAACGCCCTTCACCACAGCGCCTTCGGCGAGGGTTTCAAGGAGCTTGGCGCGTTCTTCGCCCATGCTGGCTTCCACCACGGCGCGACGAGACACAACGACGTTGTTGCGCTTGCGGTCGAGCTTGATGACCTTGAATTCCATCGTCTTGCCTTCGTAGGGCGTCGTGTCCTTCACGGGACGCGTGTCCACGAGGGAGCCCGGGAGGAAGGCGCGGATGCCGTTGGTCATGACGGTGAGGCCGCCCTTGACCTTGCCCGTGATCGTGCCGGTGACGAGCTCGCCGGATTCGAGGGCCTTTTCAAGGTTCATCCAGGCCGCGAGGCGCTTCGCCTTGTCGCGGGAGAGGATGGTGTCGCCATAGCCGTTTTCAACCGATTCGATCGCCACGGAAACGAAGTCGCCGGGCTGCACGGTCACTTCGCCGCGGTCGTCCTTGAACTCCTCGATGGGCACGTAGGCTTCGGACTTGAGGCCGGCGTTGACAACCACAAAGTTGTAGTCGACGCGCACGACTTCGGCGGTGATGACTTCACCCTGACGCATTTCCTGCTTGGCAAGGCTCTCTTCAAAGAGCTGGGCAAAGGATTCGGTATTGTTAATGTCGGACATGTATAAAGTCGCAGTAAAAAGATTCTCGCCCTTCCGGGAGCCGCTTCTGGCCAGCGGGGCGGTGTTTTTCAAAATAAGCCGGCGAAAACCCGGTTTTTCGTCGGCATGAATTCAGGTTACGAAGCGCTCGCTTCACGCCACCAGCCGAGGATCTTTTCAACCGTCTCATCAATAGTAAGAGTCGAGTTGTCAAGCACCTTGGCGTCAGCGGCCGGAACGCAAGGCGCGACTGCTCTTTCGCGGTCGCGGCGATCCCGTTCCAAAAGGTCGCGCGTAAGGTTCGTTAGGTTAGCAGAAATTCCCTTCGCGATCAACTGATTATATCGGCGCTCTGCGCGGGCCTCCGCCGAGGCGGTCAAAAACACCTTGAGCCGAGCCTCGGGAAACACCACGCTTGCCATGTCGCGACCGTCGGCGACGAGCCCCGGCGCCTGGGCATACCGGCGCTGCAGCCCAAGCAATTCCACACGAACCTGCGGGAGCGCGGCCACCTTGCTCGCCGCAATGCCCACAGCCTCCGCACGGATCGCCTCCGTCACGTCTTCGCCGTCCATCGTGATGCGGCCCTCCTTGAATTCAGGGCGCATGTCGCGGGCTTCGACCGCGCACGCCGCCTCGTCTGCGAGGTCCAGCGACTTCTTCACGCAGCGAAGCGCGCACAAGCGATAGAGCGCGCCGCTGTCGAGGTAATGAAACCCCAGCGTCTTTGCCACGATGGCGGAAACCGTGCCCTTGCCGCTTGCGGTGGGGCCGTCAATTGCCAAAACTATCGTCATGGGAAATCCTAAAAATCATCCTAAGAATTAGCCAAAAGTAGGACTACACATCGTTGAAGAGATTCTGGGCCTCC
>CAVJBF010000040.1:0-22144 GCA_963647785.1 Acutalibacteraceae bacterium | reverse complement strand
AGAAGCTCTGAAGTAACTCGGAACCCCGCGACTTTAGTCGTCGGGAGCTGTCAGCATGGTGATGAAGAGAAAGCCGAGTCCCGCAATGAGCGCCACGGCGTAGAGGGGAAGAAAGCGAAGGTGCGGCGCCTCGTGCACGGGAAAGAGCCGGCCGATCAGGCACGCCGCGGCAAGCAGGCTCGCGCCGATCAAAATGGGCAGCCGCGTGCCTCGCCGGTCGATGAAGCGGCCGAAGGACACCGCGGTGAAGGTGGGGCCCAATGCCAGAAGGCTTACGATGAAGCCCACTTCAACGGAGGCCGCGCCGTGCGCGAGTGCGTCCAGACTCACGACGAGCCTTAGCGACGAGAAGGCGACGTGCATCAGAACGGAGGCAAAAATGAGGCGAAGAACCATGGCAGCGTCACGGAAAGCGGTTTCTGATGCAGATTTTAGAAAGTCTGAGTGAGCTGCGCTTTGATTGCGCCAAGGCGATGGAAAAAAGGCCGCCGATCGGAGGGAAGACCGGCGGCCTCAAAAGAGAGAAGCCTTGCTACTCGAAGGAGGCGAGGATCGATTGCGCGGCAAGACGTCCGCTTTCCGCCGCCTTCGTGACGAGCGTGGCGCCTGTTACGGCATCGCCTCCCGCAAAGAGCTTGGCGCAGCTCGTGCGGTGATTTTCGTCCGTCATGAAGCGGCCAGCATCGTCGTACGCGACCCCCAGCGCTTTCAAGCCTTCGTCCGGCGCGCCGCGGAACCCGAAGGCGCGCAGCACGAGGTCCGCCTCGATCGTCGCGGGCTCGCCCTTCGTGCGGATGTGCAGGAGCGCCTTTTGGGGATCGGCAGCTTCCATCGTTGATTCAAAGAGAAAGCGCACGCCGCGCTTTTTAAGCGCTCCGACATCCGCGGGCGACACGCGCACCGCCGCTTCCGGGCGTCGCATCAAGACCGTTACGGAAGCGGCGCCCTGCGCGAGGGCGACGGAGGCGGCGTCCAAGGCCGTGGCGCCCCCGGCGCAGACGACGTGCTTGCCGCGGGCGGCCGCGCCGCATCGGCTCGTCTCAATCTGGCTTTGGGCTTCGGCGTGCAGGAAGTCGATGGCTTCGGCGACCTCCGTTTTGTCGGACGACGCGAGCGGGGAGGCGACCGGCGTCGGCACGCCCGTCGCGCAGTAGACGGCGTCAAAGTCGGCAACGACGCTGGCCCATTCAATGTCGCGTCCGACGCGGCAGCTGGTGCGGATCGTGACGCCCGCGTTTTCAAGGCGTTTGACGACGGCGGCCACGGCCGATTTCGGGAGCTTCGCCGTCGGGATGGCGTAGGCAAGCCACCCGCCCGCGCGGGGCTCGGCCTCAAAGATTGTCACGGCGACGCCTGACGCTTGCAGCACTTCAGCGCATGCCAGTCCCGCGGGACCGGAGCCTGCGACAGCGGCCTTCTTGCCGTGCAGGGGGTGCTTCGCGGGAAGAAGGCCGCGCGGCAGGCGTTCATTCGCGAGCTCGCGCTCAATGCGGCGGATGGCGATTGCTTCGCCCGTTTTGGCGAGCGGACACGCCTTTTCGCAGAGCGCGTCGCTCGGGCAGACCGCGCCGCAGATGTCGGAGAGCATTCCGGGAGCGGCCAGAAGGTCCGAGGCGGCGCGCGTCTTCCCGAGCTTCAGAAGGCGCATGACGTCGGTGACGGGCTTGCCTTGCGGGCAGCCGGCTTCGCAGCGGCCGCACAGAAGGCACCGATCGGCTTCCGCTTGCACCGTGTCGCGGCGCACGCTGGCGACGGGCGTCAGGGGCGCCGTTTCGCTGAGGGGCTTTTCAGAGGACTTCGCAAGAAACGGGAAGGCAATCGCCTGCTGCGGGCAGAGCTCCGCGCATCGGCGGCATTTCGTGCAGCGCGAGAGATCAGGGTTTACCGCCGCGAGATCGATCCCCTCGGGGCAGACCGTGCGGCAGACCTGACAGGGCTCGCCCTGGTGCGCGAGACACTTGGCTTTGGCGACTGCCGGGCGGAACGTCTTGTTAAAGCGCGAGAGAAGCGTGAGAAGGGCGCCGATCGGGCAGAACATGCGGCACCAGCGCCGCAGCACGATCCATTCAAAGACGAGGACGACCGGCGCAGCGAGCGTGAGCCACTGCACGTCGGTGCCCGTCACCAGGTGCCAGGCGCCCAGGATGAAGGCAAAGAAAAGGCCGATGGGGCAGATGAGGCAGAAGACGGGAAGGCCGAAGACGGCAGACGACAGGAGGCTCCCCGCGAGGATGCTGATGGGAAGTGCGCTCGAAGTCGAGCGCTGCGCCTTCGGGGGGTTCTCTGGGTGAATCGGAATGCACGGCTTCTTTTGCGCGGCGGGGTCGCGCTTTACGAGTAGGCTCGGGCAGAACCAGCCGCAGAAGTAGCGGCCGAAGAGCAGGACGCTTGCCGTGAGAAGCGCCAGGAAGATGAGGGAGCGCGCCGTGACGGAGCCTGAGGCGGCGTAGTTTTCAAGCGTTCCCAGGGGGCAGAGCGACGCAAGCGTTTCAAGCCCCGCGGCGCAGTAGGTGCCAAGGCCCAGCTTGAAGGCGGCGGCGAGGAGAAGGGCGAGAACGGCGGCAAGACACACGGCCTTGGGACGAAAGAGATGCTTCATGACGCCTCCTCCTTTTTCAAGGGTTTCACGATGATGCCGCGCAAGCCGCCCTTGTAGCTCTGGATGACGTTTGCAGGGCACAGGGCCTCGCACTTGCCGCATCCGTTGCAGCGGTTCGCGTCGATCACGGGGACCTTGCTGGCGTTCAAATGGATGGCATTTTCCGGGCAGTAGTCCACGCACTTGCTGCAGGCGCCTGTTCGAAGCGCGATGCAGTTGTCGGTGAGTTTTGCCAGCCCTACCTTGGCGGATTCCTTTTCAACGGGGGCGAGAGCGCCTGCCGGACAGACGCTGATGCACTTCATGCAGAAGTCGCAGAACCCCGAGTGAAAGTCCAGCAGCGGGGTTCTCAGCTGCACCAGGCCGTCAGCCAAGTCCGCGGTGCGGATGACGTTTTGGGGACAGATGCTGCGACAGCGGTCGCAGCGCAGGCATAGTGCGAGGAAATCAGATTCCGGCCGGCTGCCGGGCGGCCGCAGGAGCGCGACGTCCCGGCGGGCGAGCGCCGCGGCGCCTCCCCCGAGGAATCCCATCAGGGTGACGCCGCCCGCGGCTTCGAGAAGACGCCGCTTGGTGGTGAGGTGGAGTTCAGGCATTTTGGGGTGCTTCTTTTGTTGTTTTTTGGGGACAAGCGTTGCGGGCTAGAAGCTAAAGAGCGCCGCCTCCTCGGCGATCCAGCCTTCGGTCAAGTTCGCTGCCGCCCGGTAGAAGTCCGTGCCGCAGCAGGCGCGGATGTCCGCTGCCCAGGCGGGCATCCAGCTTCGCAGGTGGTGCTGCACGAAGTCGGCCTGCTTTTCCAAAAGGGCGTCCGCTGCGGCGTCGTCGCCCGCCGCGAGGGCTTCAGCCGTCTTTTCGCACCAGCGGGCCATGAGGGAGAATTCGAGTGAAGCGTGGTCTTCGAAGATGTCCTTCATCGACTTCGCGAGCCCCTCGTTTCGGAGAAGCTTCGTCATCACTTCGCAGGCTTCCTGGCATACGAGCTTGCCGGGGCTTGTGTAGACGGATTCATAAGGGTAGGCGACGGTTTCCTTGATGCAGCCCGCGCCCAGGAAAACGCGGGCGTAGTCGCAGGCGAGCTCTTCGATGACGTTCGCGGGGGGATTCTTCAAAAAAGCGGCGAGCGACGCCGCGCCCTGAGTCAGCAGGGCGTTGTCCGCGAAGTCTGGAAGCGCCGCGGCTTGCAGGGAGCGGAATTCGGCTTCGGTGATCTCCTTTAGGAAAAGGCCGGAAAGGACTTTGTAGAAGTCCGCCCGGAGCTGCATGAGGCTGATTTTCAATTGGGTGTCGTGCATGGCGAGAGGTCAAAAAACGTTTAGAAAAAGTGCCACTGGGAAACCATGAAGCGCTGCATCAGGAGCTGGCAGAGCAGAGCCGCGGCGGGGAAGGCGGCGAGCGCGGCAAGCCCCGCCGGCTTTTGAGAGAGCGTTGCGCCCGCCCAGAGGCCTCCGAGCGTCAAAAGCGCAATGGCGCCGCTCATCGCAATCACCCAGCCGGAGACTTCGTTCTCCTGCACCATGAGGGCGCCGTAGCCCGCGGCTGCCACAAGGAAAAAGACGGCGGCCGCCCAAGGCGCAGCGGCCGCGGCGCGCTGGTTGCTGCGCACCGCGAGAACGGCGGCCGCCGAGAGGGCAAAGGAGAGAAACAGGAACGCCGGGAGGTTGGTGTCCAACATCGGCCGCAGCGGCAGCTTCTGCACGACGCCGAGCGCCGCGGCGGCAATGAGGCCGAAAGCGCCCGCTGCCGCGGCCGCGCCGCGCACCGCCCGCCACGAGGCGCCTCGGTACTGCAGCGTCACGTAGAGAGCGAGGGCGGCGGCGATCGCTAGAGGCGGCACCGTCTTCCAGAAAAGAAGCGACCGGGGATCCCGGAGCACCTCCATGAGAAGCGCCGGACGGCCGAGTGACGCGGCGGTGAGGCAAAGGGCCGCAAGCGCGGCGACAGCGCCCGCCGCCGCGGTCTTCACAAGTCCTGCCATCGGGCGGCGCATCCATTCGCCTGCCATGAGCGCGACGGCAAGCGCTGCCGCCGCGACGTCCGCTGCCGCAAACGCGGCGTTTGTCCAGTCGTTTCCCATGAGGTTCTCCTTGGCGCGTTAGTTTCCCATCTTGGGGGCACGCGAGAGCCACTTGCCGTTCTTCTTGTGGAGAATGTAGCGCACCTGCGGATGATTGCCGTGGTCTGCGAGCGTGTGCACGTTTTCCGGCCCCGCTTCACGAATCGCCTTCGAGACGTCGCTTTCGGGGTCGTCGATGTCGCCAAAGAGCCGCGCCTTGGCGCAGCACACCTTGACGCACGCCGGGTCTTCGCCCACGGCCTGAAGGTGGTTGCACATCGTGCACTTTTCGACGACCTTCGTCTCCGGATTGTAGGAGCGGGCGCCGTAGGGGCAGGCCGCCATGCACATCTTGCAGCCGATGCACTTCTCCTTGTCGATCATGATCTGGCCGTCGGCCGTGCGGTACGTGGCGCGCGTGGGGCAGACCTTCACGCAGGGCGCGTCCTTGCAGACCTGGCAGAGCGCCGGCAGAAAGTACATCTGGATGTTCGGAAATTCGCCCACGGGCCCCACGGTGAGCACCTTGTTGTAGTGCATCCCGAGCGGCACGCCGTTTTCGTTTTTACAGGCGATTTCGCACGCGTAGCAGCCGATGCAGCGATCGACGTTGATGACGAATGTTTTCTGAGTCATGACAATTCAACCTTAAAACGTGGGGTGCGGCGCGGGATCGGTGGGCTGCGGCAGCCAGGCCTTGAACTGCTCGGGCTTCATCCACGCCCCTTCAGGGGCGCCCGGCGCCTTGCTGATCTTCACCTGATAGCCTCGCAGCGTGTAGGTGCCCACCACTTCGTTGTAGGGGCCTTCCTGGCGCGAAAGGCAGTTCACGTTCACTTCCTGCCAGCCGCCCGTCTTCGTGTGCAGATTTTCGGGGAGCCAGAAGCGCTCCATGTACACGGTTTCGGGGCTCACGCCCTCGGTGAGGCGCGCGACGGCGCGAATCTTCGCGCGGTCGTTCTCGACCCAGACCCAGTCCTTCTGGGCGACGCCGTACTTCTTTGCGGTCTTTGGGTTGATCCAGATTTCGGGCACGGGATACAGTTCGCGCAGGAACGGGTTGTTGCGCAGCGTGCCGTGATGGAACATCGGCAGGCGGCCGTTTGTCATTGTGAGCGGGTACTTCTTGCCGTACTCGTTGTCCGGGCTCTCCGTGGGCTCCATATAGAAGGGGAGCGGATCGTAGTCGTGAGAGGCCGGCGGCAGCGGCTGATTGGCGTAGGGCTGGCCGGTGCGCGCGAGATTGATGTACACCTCGCCGTAGAGCTCGATCTTCTTTGAAGGCGTGAAGAACCCGGTGGGCTTTCCGGTCTTGGGGCTGATGCGCTCGTAGACCTTGTAGCCGCACCACTTGTCAAAGGGCATCCATGTGTACGGGTTGTGCTCGGTGATGAAGCTCTTCCAGGTGAGGTTGTACTTCTTTAACTTCGCGTCAAGGAGCTCTTCCATCGTGCGCCAGAGCGGGAGCTCTGCGCCCATGATTTTGGGATCCATCGCCTTGATGCAGTTTTCGTGGCCAAGCTCGGCGCATCGGATGAGAATCTGCGACCAGATGAGCGTTTCGTCCACCGTTTCCCACGTGTGCACCACTTCCTGGCGCGCGAAGATCTGGTTCAGCGTTTCCACGATGTGGTTCGTCTCGAGCCATTCCGTTGTGGGAAGGATCATGTCCGCGTAGTTCGTGAACGACGTCGGATAGAGGAACATGTGGACGATGAAGTCCATCTTCTTGAAGGCGGGAACCCACTTCTGCGGCTGGGCGAGCACGCCCATCTTGTTGCCGGAGCGCTCGATCCAGACGCGCGGCTGGTAGGGCTTGCCGGTCAAAATCGCGTCAAGGAAGGAGGAGACATGGCCTGCGCTCCACTGCAAGAGGCCCTTGTATTCGTTGGATCCCAAGCGCTTCGTCAACTGTCCTTCGGGAAGCATGTGCCCTGCGCGAGGCGCCAGGGAATTGGCGGGCGAGCAGCCGGGCGAGGGGAAGCGCTGCATGAGCGTTCCGGGCTTTTCAACGTAGCCCATGATGCTGTTCAAAATCACCGCGCACTTGGCGGCCTCAACGGAGTTGGGGTTCTGGTCGGTCGCGACGCCGAGCGAAATCCCGCCGGGACCGTCGCAGTAGATGTCGATCGCCTTTTCAACGGACTTCTTTTCCAGGCGGCAGACCTTGCAGGCCTTTTCCAAGGTCCACGGCTCGACGCGCTCCTTCAAAAGTCGGAAGCCCGACTTCATCTCAACGCCGTTCACGGTGCGGGCGCAGTCCAATTCGACGTCATAGGCGTCGTTCCACGGGTAGGTCAAGGGCTGCGGCTTTCCAGTCTTCTTGTCCCAGACGACGTAGTCCTTGGGGTCGCCATGGGGGTCGATGTCGCTGCCATGGAGGAACATCTTCGTCTTCGCGTTGACGAGGTACGGCAGATTCGTCCACTTCATCGTGAAGTCGCGGTCAAAGCGGTTCGTGTCGATGATGTTCTTGATCCAGGCCATCAAAAGCGCCACGTCCGTGCCCGGGCGAATCGGCAGCCACACGTCGGCGCGCGCGGCGTCCGGCACGAAGCGCGGATCGACGGACACGGTCTTTACGCCCGCTTCGCGGAGTTCGGTCAAGACGCGGCCGCCTCCGGCGGGACAGCTGTAGGAGACGTCCGTGCCCCAGGAGACGACGTTCTTGAAGTGCTTGGGAGCGTCGGGCGTGTAGAGGTCAAGGCACGCTTCGTCCGCGATTGATGTGGAGGGGCCGCCGTACTGGATGCCGAAGGCGAGCGTGCGGGGAAGGTAGCACTGCGCGCACCCCGGCTCGTACCAGTTGGGGGTGCCGAAGATGTTGCAGAAGCGGGCGATGGAGCGAAAGGCCGGGTTGCCGCCGCCGCCCGTTGTGCACATCACGGCCTCGGCGCCGTACTTTTCGCGCGTTTCCATCAGCTTGTGCGCGAGGATGTCGATCGCCTCCTTCCAGGAGAGGCGCTTCCACTTGTTTTCGCCGCGCTCGCCCACGCGAATCATCGGGTACTTGTTGCGGTTGGGGTGGTAGAGGGCTTGAATGCCGGACAAGCATTTCGCGCACACGGCGCCCTTGCTCATTCCGTGCTCGGGGTTGCCTTCAATTTTCACGACGCGGCCGTTTCTCACGTGCGCGAGCACGCCGCAGTTGTGAATGCAGGCGCGGCAGCAGGTCTTCACGATGCGGGTTTCGTTCCCGTCCTTGTCGACGGACGTTGCCTTCACTTGGGCGGCGTCGGCGGTCTTGAGGCCCGAGGCGAGGTCGCCGAAGGCGGCCGCAGCGCTCGCCGCAGCGCTTGCGGCAAGAAGGTGGCGTCGGTTGATCTTGAGTTCTTTCATTTGTCTCTCCGTCATCCGCCGGTCGAAAAGCTTCCGGCCGGCGGCTTGGTTGGGGGCGCCGTCTCTTAGAAGACGTGGCGCAGGCCGGCGACGGCCTTGTAGTAGTTGGTGCGAGCCGTGCTCGAAGCCTCCACCTTGTCACGCCCGCCGCTCACGATGCCGTAGAGGTGGGTGCGCTTGGAGAGGGGGTGCTGGTAGCCCGCGCCCGCGATGAGGCGCTCGACGTCCGTGCCCTTGTGCTTTGTGTCGCTGTCGGCGGCTTCGCCCTCAAGCCAGGAGAAGGCGAGGATCACGTTGCCGCCCGCGGCGGGAATGTCGGCGGAAATCGACGCGCCGTAGCCCTTGAGGGCGTTCAAGCCCGTCGTGAACTTGCGGATGGCGCCGTTGTCGATTTCATCAAAGTACTGGCCTGAGGCGTAGAGACGGAAGGCGCCGAAGTCGTAGTTGCCGCCTGCGGTGACCGAGAAGGAATTCTTGGAATGCTGGTATTGGTCAGTTTTGTTCCAGATCTTGGCGGCGTTGTAGCGCACGCTGTCCACGCCCGCAAAAAGATTCAAGGGGCCGCTCGAGTACGTCGCCGTCATTGCGAGGTACCGGTCAGCCGAGGACTTGTTCTCCGTCGAGCTCACGAGGCTGTGCGCCTGCTGGCTGAAGCTCACGCCGCCCATGCCGTACTGGGCGCGCAGGGTGAGGCCCGCAAAGGCCGGCGTTTCGTAGAAGACGGAGTTGTCCACGTAGGAGGGCTCCTGCATCACGTTGTTCACGCTCGGCATGTAGGGACCGTAGCCGTCGCCGAACGCGGAGAGCATCTTCAATTTGCCCGTCTGGCCGCGAAGCCCGATCAGGCCGTCCATGCGCCCGAAGGCGATCTTGCCGAAGCCGCCTTTGACGTGAAGACTCGACTCGCGCGCAAAGAGCCGGTTGTACTGCAGCTCGCCCGTGTCGGACTTGATGCCGCTCTGGAGGTCAAAGCCCACGGAGAGGCCGTTGCCCAGGTCTTCGCTGCCGCGGATGCCCCAGCGGGAGCCCCATTCTTCGCCAGAGGACATGTAGGTCTGGTTGACGCGGCCGCTGCCGTTGTTGACGCTCTCGAAAACGAGGCTGGTGTCGATCACGCCGTAAATCTGGACGTCGGCGGCCTGGGCCGCCGCGCCGCAGGCTGCGAGCACCGCGGCGGCGATGAGGGTGTTGCGGGACATGAGAGATTCTCCTAATTTTGTTTTATGAGGGGCGGCGGCCGGCGCCTCGGTCAGTCCGCGTCGAACGCGCCGCCCTTTGACCGCATTGTTTGAAGCAGTCGTTCGATCGGACAGGGACGAAACGCCAAATAAGATTGAGATAATCCCAAACTCCCCAAGCGGTCTAGTTCTTTTGGTGTAGCCGTTTGTTAGCCATCTGAAAACAAACCAAATTTTTGCGCGCCCGATGGGTGCCGTTGAGTTGTTGAAATTCGCTATTCAGATGTCGGATTTCTTAATCCGTGGCAACTTTCAACTCAGTTTGGGAAAATGCCCCGAAAGGAGCTAGGCAAAAAGACGGAGGCTTCCTCCCGCAAAGGGAGGAGAAGCGGGAGAAACATCCCGGCCGCGAACGCCGCTCCCAAGGAGAACCACTATGCGCAAATCCGACAACCTCATCGCCTGGCGGGCGTTTTTGACGACCGCGGAAACGGGCGCCGTCTCGCGCGCGGCGCAGATCCTTGGCATGGACGCCCCGACCGTGTCGCACCTCATCAGCGACTTGGAGGAGGATCTGGGCTACAAGCTTCTGGACCGCAGCGTCCGTCCCTTCGTGCTCACCGACAAGGGGCACTACCTTTCTGACACGGTCGCTCCTTTGGAGCAGGGCTTTCGCGAGGCCGTGGACTACTTTGACAACGACAACCACAGCGTCCTCACCATCGCGGCGCCGACGGATCTCAATCAGTGCTACCTCCATGACCAGCTCTTTCGCTACAGCGAGGAGCATCCGGGGGTTCAGTTTTATCTGAAGTCCTCCTGCCCCGTGGCGGACGTTCTCTCCGGACGCGTGGACGCTGCGTTCACGGAGCGTCCGGCGGTCGCCACGAATCTTGTGGTGCGCTTTGTGCTCGAAGCCCCCGCCTTTCCCATGGCAAGCCGAGGCTACATTGAAAAGCACGGCTTTCCGAAGACGCCGGAAGACTTGAAGGATCACACGGGGCTTCTTCTGCGGCAGGGCATGCACAAGATGACGAGCTTTCTCTTTGAAGAGAAGACGGGCGAAACACAGGTCTTGAAGTGGAAGCGCATCTTCATGACGGATGCGCAGCTCACCTTGAACCACATGCTGATGGATGACCTGGGAGTGGTGATCGACTGCGTGCCGCAGCACTTGATTCGCGAGCTTGAAAGCGGGGAGGTGGTGCCGGTTCTTCCCGGATGGCGGCGCAAGCCCCAGCAGCTGTGCATCGTGACGCGGCGCGATCGCGAGGCTTCAAGCGACGTCCTGCACGACTTCGTGCTGTGGTGGCGCAACGAGGAAAGGCAGGCGGGGATCGCGCGATTGAAGCGAGCGACCGCGGTCTACGACATGGTGGCCGCCCGCAGCCGGCAGTCCTAAGGCGCGTCGTTCCGACTTTTGCTGTAGACGAAATGGGCGGCGCGTTCGCTAAAATCGACTGCTTTTTTAACCCCTTGCGGAGTGACATCTTCCGTGCGCAAGCTTCTCTATCAGTGGATCGGCGTCATTGTCATCTTCCTTTGCGTCTTTATGTTGGTGCTCGCCTTTTATCAGAACGCGAGGCAGCAGACGGACCGCTACATCGAAGACAACTCGCGCCAGAGCCTGCTGCTGCAGCTGAAGCAGGCCGAGCTCTCGTTTGTGGTCGGCATGGAGGATCTCAATCAGCGGCTCGATCAGACGGAGCGCTTTCTCTTTCGTCAGGGGCGCCGCATCACAACGGCGCAGCTTGCGGACTACTTCTCGAATTCGCCAGAAACGGCGGCGGAGCCCCGCATGCGCACGGTCTTCGTGAAGAACGACGGGAGCTGCACCGGGTGGTTTGGCGAAGCGGCGGACTTTGAGCTCGACAAGGAGGTGGGGCGGCTCTTTCGCGAGGGGCGGCGCGTGGCGCAGCTGGTGTTCATTCCCGGCGAAGTGAAGCCCCGGCTTCTCACCGCGACGCCTTACGAGCCCTATTTTCTGGACGGCGTGCGCTACCGCGGCATCGGCATTCTCACAAAGCCCGGCTGGTTTGAAGCGCTCCCGATGATTTCGGAGTACGGCGGCCGCATGGAAGTCTATGTTCTGGGGAGCCGCAATCAGGTGAGGGTGAGCAACAACTACCACCATCCCACGTCGGACCAGTCTTTTTTGGAGATCCTCCAAGAAAGCGGCATTCTCACGAAGGCGCAGGCGAAGGCGGTCGCCGACGACTTTGATGCGAAGGTCGCCAGCGTCATGCCGGTTCGCATTCACGGCACCGCAAAACTCATGGCCTACATGCCGGTGAAAAGCGACCCGGATTCGAAGTTTCTGTGCCTTTTGGACGAAGGCGTCGTGACGGCCCCCCTGGACGGGTTTTCAAAGCGTCTGTCTCAGGTCTGGGGCACGGGGATCGTCATCTTTGCGATGCTCTTTTTGCTCGCTGTCGCTGCGGTCGTGAGCTACGTGATGCAGCTAAGGCGCACGGAAGCGGAGAAGACGCTGCTTGAAACCGTTCGCGCGAAGAATCAGGAACTGGAGGAGGCCCGGCGGCGCGCGGATGAGGCGAACGCCGCGAAGAGCCTCTTCTTGTCGAACATGTCTCACGACATCCGAACGCCCATCAACGGCATCCGCGGCATGGTGGAGATTGCCGAACATTACGCCGACGATCCCGCGAAGCAGGCGGAGTGCCGCCGCAAGGTGTGGGAGGCGTCGGGGTACCTCTTGAATCTCTTGAGCAGCATTCTCGACCTCACGAAGCTCGAAACCGGACACATCACGATCGAAGACCGGCCCTTTGACTTGAAGAAGCTTTTGGACGAAGTGAAGATCGTGGGAAAGCTGAAGGCCGATTCGGCGGGGGTGCGGTTTACGCTCATCGAAGAGGGCGACCTCCCGCGGAACTTGACGGGCAGCGACGTGTGCCTGAAGCGCGTTCTTCTCAACCTCGTCAACAACGGCGTGCAGTACAACCGGGAGCTCGGGGAAGTGAAGGTGACGTGCCGGAGCGTGGGAGAGGCGGACGGCCGCGTCACGCTCGAATTCCGATGCGAAGACAACGGGATCGGGATGAGCGAGGAATTCCAGAAGCACGCCTTTGAAGTCTTTGTGCAGGAGCAGACCACGGCGCGCACGATGTATCAGGGGACGGGGCTTGGCTTGGCGATCGTAAACGAGCTCATCAAGCGCATGGGCGGCACCATCACCTTGCAGAGCACGCAGAACGTCGGGACGACCTTCACGATCCGGCTCCCGTTTGCGAAGGCCGAGGCGCCCGCGGAAGACGCCGCCTTCACCGAAGCGGACCGCGAGTTGCTCAAGGGCAAGCGCGTGCTCCTTGCGGAAGACAACGAGCTCAATCTTGAAATCGCCCAGTTCCTTTTGGAAAACGCCGGCATGGAAGTGACGCCGGTCGTGAACGGCAAGCTCGCCGTGGAGGCGTTCAAGGCGTCGGAGGCGGGGCATTTTGACCTCGTTTGCCTTGACATCATGATGCCCGAGATGGGGGGCTTGGAGGTGGCAAAGTGCATCCGCGCCATGCCTCGGCAGGATGCCCTGCGTGTTCCAGTCGTCGCCATGACGGCGAACGCCTTCGAAGACGACGTGCGCCGCAGCTTGGAGGCGGGGATGAACGCCCACCTTGTGAAGCCCTTGGATGAAACCAAAATGCTCGTGACGCTCGCGCGCTGCATCCGCGAGCACGGCCTCTGCTGAGGCGGATCTTCAGCGGACGGCCTGCAGGGCGCTTTTCGGATGCGAGGCTGTCCAGCGCTCGACGGCGCCTCGCAGAGCGTCCTTCAAAGCGAGCGCGGGCGCCGTGAGCTCTGCGTCGCGCCGAGATACAAAGGCGCCCCAAAGAAGCGGCATCGAAAAGCGCTTTTCGGGGAGAGCGGCAAGCGCTGAGTTTGGCTCTTCAAGGCAATTCAAAGGCGCAAGCGCCACGGCGTTGCTCGCCGCAAGAAGCGCATCCGCCGTTCGGTTGTCGCAGTACGTGATGTCTGAAGGCCGCGCGATGCCGGCGATTTTCTGAATCTGATCGAGCTCTCGCTCGGTGGTGGCGCGGCTGTTTGTGGAAAGCCACGCCGCTGTTTCAAGCCAGGACAAGTCGGCGCTGAGCCGCCGCGGATGGTTCTTTCGCATGACGATCCCGTAGCGGATCGTAAAAAGGTTTTCGAGCGTGAATTTTGCGACCTCGCTTTTCGTGTTGTCCGAGACGATGAGCAGCGACAGATCCAGCTTGTCCGTGAGAATGAGCGGTGCGGCGTCGGCAAAAAGGCCGCTTGTGAAGGTGACTTCCGCCTCAGGAAACCGTCCTTTGAAGTCTTCCAAAGCTTCCGCAATGATCATGGCGGGCACCGCGGGCGCGACGGCGACTCGGAGCTCTCGGCACCGCTTTTCCCCGTAGTCCGCGAGCACCCGGCGGGCGCGCTCTGCGCCCGCAATGAGGCTCTGGGCGCAGGGAAGGAGCTTTTCTCCGGCTTCCGTAAGACGAAGTCCTTTCCCGGTCCGGTCAAAGAGCCGGACGCCGTGGTCGGCCTCGAGCTGCGCAAGCGCCTTTGTGACGGCGGACTGCGAGAGGCAGAGTCCCGCGGCGGCGCTTCGAACGCCTGCGGTGCGGGCGACTTCGAGGAAGACTTTGAGCTGCGAGAGCTTCATGGGACGGCTGGAGCAGTGCTCAGACAGAAAAGAGCGTGGCGATGGCAAGCCCCACGAAGATCACGGTGCTCACCCACCCAAGCGCGTGCTGAAAGCGAAGGCTGCGCATGCGGTCGGCGAGCTTCCCGGCACCGATGGCGATCGCGCCAAAGACCAGCGTGGTGGCAGCGATGAAGGTCGCGCCTTGAACCGCCATCTGCAAAACCAGAGGCTTCCCAGAGAGCCCCGCGGGAATGAACTGCGGGAAGAAGGCGAGAAAGAAGATGAGGACCTTGGGATTCGTCATGTTCATGAACCAGCCTCGAAGCCAGAGCTTCACGGGCGTGAGCGCAATGGCGCGCCCTTCTTCGGCGGTCTGGCACTTCGTGGACTGAAAGGCGCCCCAGGCGAGATACAAAAGATAGGCTGCGCCCGCTAGACGAATCACCCACATGAGCGCGGGCTGCGCCGTGATGACGGCGGAAATTCCGAAGACCGCGAGAAGCGTCTGGCACACAAGGCCCGTGCAGAGGCCCAGCACGACGAGAAGGCCGGCCTTGGCGCCGTACAGCGAGCTTTGCGCGAGCACGAAGAGGTTGTCGGGGCCGGGAGCGGCCGCAAGCACGAGGCTCACGGTCAGGAAGGAAAGCCAGAGGGAGAAGTCCATGATTGTCGGAAAGGAAAGAAACGCGCCGGGGGATGCTGATCCGGCCAAAATTGCTCCGTCATTTTAGTGACGGCGGGGCTTGGCAGTGTCGTCGATTTATTCCGAGCGTTTCCATTTGGGAAACGGTCGCGAGCACCTTGGCTTCGGACTACGCCAGACGGAGGAGACGCGGGGGAGCTCTTCTGCGTGAGGGACGCTGGGTTTTTCCCTATTTTGTTTGTCTGGGAAAACGCTTACTGAAGGCGGCTTAATTTTCGCCAAAGACGGCGAGAGCCATCGAAAGAGACCTGACATATCAAATGATTGCAGACAACCTATACCTGAGTAGGTAGCTCCAGTCTTACCTCAAGCTTACAGTTTGACCCAGTTCGGAAGCCCGGAGGCTTAGAGCCGATTGCTTACCCCGCCCGGATCCTTCAGTACGAAAACGAATTCACTCAGGAGAGTTCAAATGAGATTTGCCACCCTCATGACCGCTGCGGCCGCCGCTGCGCTTCTCGCGCTCCCGGCCGTCTCGTCCGCCGCCGGCGGCCCCGCCCACGGCTCCCATGCGTCCCTGCAGTGCACGGCCTGCCACAAGGCGATGCCCTTCAAGGCTCCGGAACAGAGCCAGTGTCTGACCTGCCACGTTTCCTACGCGCAGCTTGCGAAGGCGACGAAGGGCATGACCCCGAATCCCCATGATTCCCACATGGGCCGCGTGAACTGCACGGAATGCCACAGCATGCACGGCCAGAGCCGCTTCATGTGCCAGGACTGCCACGCGTTCAAGAATGTCAAGTTCAAGGGAGAATAAGTCATGACCGATAAGATGATTTCCCGCCGCGGCCTTCTCTCGGCCGCTGCCGCTGGTTCCGCCGCTGCCGCCGCGTTCCCGGCCTTTGCCGCGTCTTCTGACACGAAGCTTCCCGCCAAGTGGACCATGACCGTTGACGTCGCCGTTCTCGGCGCGGGCGGCGCCGGCCTCATGGCCGCCTGCCAGGCCCACGATCTGGGCGGCAAGGTCGTCGTGTTCGACAAGTCCGTGTCTCCCTACCACAGCGCCACCCGCATGTGCGGCGGCCTCTTCACCGCCTACGGCTCCGCCATCCAGAAGCGCGAAGGCGCCAAGGACAGCTGGCAGGACTTCGCGCACGACATCATGGACTACGGCTCCTACATGAGCCTGCGCGAACCCGTCGAACTCTTTGCAAAGCATTCCGGCGAAGCCTTTGACTGGCTCGAGAACAACGGCCTCGCGCCGCATCACCTCGAACCCTACGCGGGCCACAGCAACCTGCGCGCCATTCGTCAGGAAAGCTATCAGGGCAAGGACTACATTGACGTTCTCACGAAGCAGATCGAAAAGCGCAAGATCAAGATCTACGCCGTGACTCCGCTCACCAAGATCTACTACGACGCCAAGAAGAATCAGGTCGTCGGCATTCAGGCAAAGAACATTGACTCCGGCAAGACCTACGACGTGAAGGTGAACCGCGGCATCGTGCTCGCCACGGGCGGCATCACCGGCACCCCGCAGTCTCTGGACTTCTGGGTTCCCTCCGTTGCGGGCAAGGGCGTGGCGATCGGTTGCACCGCCAACGACGGCACCGCGCTTCGCATCGCGGTTCGTGACGTCGGCGTGCCGCTCTCCCACATGCAGTACATTGCGTCCTACCCCTGCGGCGTGGTGACGAACGGCCGCAACGGCCCCTACTGCCGCTTCTGGTACTTCACCGGCAAGGGCGGCATCCTGATCAACAAGAACGGCAAGCGCTTCGTGACGGAAAAGGAAGGCATCTGCCACATCACGCCGAAGCTTGCGTCGAACCCCGACGGCTGCCACTACGTCTTCATGGACGAAGCCGTGTGGAAGGAAACCTGCAAGTCCTACAAGATCGGCGCGCTGTTCGGCCTGCCCTCCTGGACGCAGGAACGCGTTGACGAAGAGCTCGCGAAGTGCAAGAACCTCTTCAAGTGCAATTCGCTTGAAGAACTCTGCGAGAAGTCCGGCGTCAACCTCGAAGGCCTGAAGGAACAGATTCAGGTCTGGAACAAGGCCGTTGAGACGAAGAACGACCTGCAGTTCGGCCGCAAGGATCAGACGCACAAGATCGAAGGCAAGGGGCCCTACTACATGGTTCGCATGGAGCCGTGGAACAACCTCTCCTGCGGCGGCGTTCGCGTCACCGACAGCCTCGAGGTTCTGGGCTGGGATCTGAAGCCGGTGAAGGGCTTCTACGCTGCCGGCGAAACGGTGGCGGGCGTTCACGGCGCCTTCTACTGCGGCGGCAACGCCTGCGGCTTTGCTCACACCTCCGGCTACATGGCTGGGCGCTTCGTGATGGGCAAGAAGGCGTAGCAGCCAAGGAACTGAGGGGCTCAGTTTCTTGAGCACCGGTTCTCCCGGTTCGGGGCTTTCCTCGGGCCGGGATTTTTTTTGCGTCGCCGTCAGGGGAAAGCCGACGGCGTTTGACTTGGATTGCAATACCTCAAAGCGCTGAGGCGCCAGGGCCGCGTCTTCGCGCATAATGCCTCTCCATTATGGGCGGGCGCGTGAAGCCCGCAGCTAAAAGCCATTTAAAAAAACTACGTGGGAGACAAGCCAAAATGCAGCGTCGCTTGATCATCGGGGCCGTCGCGGCCGCCGTCGCCGGATCCTTTCTTTTGACGGGATGCGGGGAGAAGAACGAGAAGGAAATCATTCTGGGCGTGACGGCGGGGTCCTCGGAACAGATCGCCGAAGTGGTCGCGAAGACCGCGGCCAAGTCCGGCGTCAAGATCAAGGTGAAGACGTTTGGCGACTACATCGCCGTCGACACCGCGCTCGCACAGGGTGACATCGACTTGAACGCCTTCCAGCACCAGCCGTACCTGGACAACTTCAATGCGAAGAACAAGACGGACCTCGTGGCGGTTGCAAAGATTTATCTTGCCCCCATTGCGGGCTATTCGAAGAAGTACAAGAAGGTGGGGGAGGTGCCGGACGGCGCTACAGTGACGGTCCCGAACGACCCCACGAACGAAGGCCGCGCGCTCTATGAACTCTCGCGCTTGGGGTGGATCAAGCTGCGCGAAGGCGTCTCCACGACAAAGCTCGTTCCGTCTGACATCGTTGCCAACCCCAAGGGCATCAAGATCGTGGAGTTGGAAGCCGCGGCGCTGCCGCGCTCTTTGGATGACACTGACGTCGCCGTCATCAATGCGGGCTACGCGATCAGCGCTGGCTTGAACAGCCAGAAGGACTCGATCTTTGCGGAATCGACGGAAACGAGCCCCTATGTGAACGTCATCGCCGCCCGCAAGGGGACGGAATCGAACCCGGCGTACCAGAAGGCGATCGAAGCCTACCGGTCGCCTGAGGTGAAGGCCTTCATCGAAACCACCTTCAAGGGCGCGCTGGTGCCCTCGTGGTGAGCCGCCGGCATTGAGCCAGCACAACGGGACTTCTCGGGCCTTCGGGTGCGGGAAGTTCTTTGCCTATTTGGAATGGATACAGACACATGCGCATAGAAAAAGCCGTCATCCGGCAGATGAAGCTTCAGTTCAAGACGGGCTTTCGCACGAGCTTCGGCACGAGCGTCGTGAAGGATTTTCTTTTGGTGGAGCTCTATGACAAGGAGGGGCGCCTGGGCCTGGGGGAATGTTCGGCCTTCATGCGGCCCTGGTACAACGAAGAGACGACGGTGGGCGCGAAGTACGTCATCAGCGAGTTTCTCATTCCGGCGCTTTTGAAGGACGAAATTGAGTCGCCCGAAGTCTTCTTTGACGCCACATCCTGGATTCGTCGCAACCGCATGGCGCGCGCTGCCGTGGACTGCGCGCTCTGGGACCTCTACAGCCGTCAACTTGGAAAGCCCGAGTGGCAGGTGCTGGGGGGCGTGAAGTCCGTGATCGAGTCCGGGGTGTCTCTGGGGATTGAAAAGACGCCCGACGATCTGCTTCGGACGATTGAAAAGTACATGAAGCAGGGCTACCGGCGCGTGAAGTGCAAGATCGCGCCGGGGTGCGATCTGGAGTATCTGCGGGCGGCTCGCCGAGAGTTCGGAGACATCCTTCTCATGGCGGATGCCAATTCCGCCTACACCTTGCAGGACATTGACACCTTCAAGGCGATGGACGACTTGAACCTTCTCATGATCGAGCAGCCGCTCGCGTGCGACGACATTGTGGACCACCGCCATCTGCAGGCGGCGATCAAGACGCCGATCTGCCTCGATGAAAGCATCGACTCCGTGGACGACGCGCGCCGCGCGATCGAGCTTGGCAGCTGCCGCATGATCAACATCAAGGTGGCCCGCGTCGGGGGGCTCACCGAGGCGAGGCGCATTCAGGCCTACGGCGGCGAGCGCGGCGTGGAGAGCTGGTGCGGCGGCATGGTCGACGCAGGCGTCGCCCGAGGCCACAACATCGCGGCGGCGACGCTGCCGCACTATGTCTACCCCAATGACATTCCTTCAAGCGACCGCTACTACGCCGATGACATCGTGACGCCCTCGACCTACATTGATGCGGCGGCGCACATCACGGCGCCGGACCGTCCGGGCACGGGCTTTGAGCCTGCGTGGGACGTGATCGAAAAGCACACGGTGGCAAGGTGGGAGTTCACGCGCGAGAGCGTAAAGGCGTAAGGAGGCGGCGATGGAACTCACGAACGAAGCGATAAGCCGACAGACGAAGGAGCTCAAGGACGAGATCCTTCATACGTGGGAAACTCTCGTCAACCGTGACTGCGGCACGGCGAACAAGGCGGGGGTGGACGCCTGCGGCGCCGAGGTGGCGGACTTTTTGCAGCGTCTGGGCTTTGACGTTCGCTTTCATGAGTTTCCCGACGCGGGGAATCTCCTCGTTGCCGAAAAAGGCCCGGCGGACGCGCCGTTTGTCGCGCTTGTGGGACACCTTGACACGGTCTTTGTTGACGGGGCGGTCGCCGAGCGGCCTTTCACCGTGAAGGACGGAATCGTCACGGGGCCGGGGGTTCTCGACATGAAGGGCGGCGTCACGGTGCTGCTTTATGCGCTGAAGATTCTTTCGGAAGCGGGCTCGCTCAAGCGGCGCGTGAAGGTGCTTCTCGCAGGCGACGAAGAGAACGGTCACAAGAATTCGGCGGCGGGCGAAAAGCTCCTGGAAGAGGCTCGAGGCGCCCTTTTCGGTCTCAACTTTGAGACAAGCTACGAAGACAACAGCGTCATTGTGGAGCGCAAGGGCGTGGCGCAGTTTCGGATCGACATCAACGGCATCGGCGCTCATGTGGGAAACGACCCCCAGGGCGGCCGCAGTGCGGTGACGGAGCTCGCGCACAAGATTCTCGACGTGAACGCCTTGACGGACTATGACGAAGGCTCGACATTGAACGTCGGCGTCATCGGGGGCGGCACGGTCGCCAACGCCTGCCCCGAAAAGGCGTGGGCGGTCATCGATCTGCGCTTCAAGACGCGAAAGGCCTACGAGCGCGTTTGGGCGGGGTTGAAAGCGCTCGAAGAAAGGCGCTACCTTGACGGGACCGCAACGCGAGTCACCGCATTGGTGAAGGTGGAGCCCATGGAGCGGATGGCATCGTCGCTGGAACTCTTTGACCGCGTGAATGCGATCGCCATGGAAAATGGTTTTCCCGCCCTGACCGCGAAGGCGGTGGGCGGCGGATCAGACTCGGCCTTTCTGACGGCGGCGGGTGTTCCAACCGTCTGTGCACTGGGCGTGAAGGGGCGGTACAACCACACCGTGCGCGAGTATGCGGTGCTCGATTCGGTCTTTGAGCGCATTCGCCTTGCGGCGACGATTCTGCGTGACCTTTGAGGCGCGAGCTCCTTGAGAAGAAACAGGCGGTCCGTGGCGACCGCCTGTTTCTCGAGCGCTAGAGGACGGAAAGGCGCTCCAGTGTGGTTCCGACAAATACGGCGGCGATGCGCTTCAATTGAGGAAGCGACTGAAGGTTTTCGCCTTTGGCATACTTTGTCGCCTGTCGCTTGGCGGCGGCGAGCGCCTTGTC
This sequence comes from Acutalibacteraceae bacterium, assembly GCA_963647785.1. GTDB lineage: Bacteria > Pseudomonadota > Gammaproteobacteria > Burkholderiales > Burkholderiaceae_F > Duodenibacillus. Next base: position 1,716 of record CAVJBF010000040.1, on the reverse strand, counting down.
GACCGAGCCTGCGATGGCGGCTTCGGCTTTGGTGAGGTGCTTCAATTCGACAATGTAGGAATAGCGGGCGTCACTGCCTTCGACGGGCGTGATCACAAGATCGGCATAGCCTTTTTTGAGACCGCGGATTTCTACTTCGAGTTCCGTGTGGAATCGATTGGTGAAAAGGAGGCCAGCAAAGAGCAGCGTCTGGAAGTCGCTTTCCTGCAAGTGCAGGTGCGAATGGAGGCCTGATTTCTCGTCAAAGCGGTCGCAGACGAGATGGAAGAATGGTGCAGGATCACCGGCCGCCATGGCCTCAAAGGCTTCGTGAAAGGCCAGTCCATTGAAGAGGTTTTTCTGGGCTTTGAGAATGTGTTTCAAGTAGTACTCAAAGAACTGCGTGAAGACAGCGCGATTGGGCACAATGAGCGCAGGTCTCGCTTCCTGTGAAAAGGTGAAGTAGCCTAGGTAGACCATGGCGGAAAGCACTTCAAGCTCATCAAAGGTGGCATGATTGTTGAGATTGAGCGGCTGAAGGTCTGCCGCTTCGTAGGGAATCGGCTCGCGGCGCAACGCTTTCTCCACGACAGATTTCACGAAGGCAACGTCGCCAAGGCTGAGAATTCCGGTGATCTTGCAGAGGTCCTGTGCAAAGGCCGGGTCCAGCATGCTGGCTGGCTCTTGTTTTACTTGATGAAGGTAGTTGAGGTAGTAAAGGCACATGGAGGCATTGAAGACGGTTTCCTTTGACTGCAGGCTGAAACGATAGCCGTTGTACCACTCCTTCATGCGTGCAAAGATTTCCTCGAGCGTTCGCCCGCAGGCTTTGAGGTCGACAAGCTGCGGGATCAGGCTGCGCAGCTCATTGTCTGTAAAGCCGAAGAGCGTGGAGAAGCCGGGGTAGTTTGTGATGTTGGTCGCAATGGAGAAGCCCGACGTCATTGAATCAAGCGAGATCGTAGTGACGCCGGTAATGAAAATTCGGGCGACAGGTCCCCCCGTTGCTTCTTTAAGCTGGGAGTAAAAGTCTTTGAGAAAGCCTTGGGAGGAGGTAATGCTTTGAAACGCTTTGACGTCGTAAGAAAGAATGGCGTTGGCAAATTGGTCGTATTCGTCAATGATGACGTAGAGTTTTTGGTGATACTCATTGCCGAGAATGGCGAAGAAGTTTGCCAGAAGCAGTGCGGGTGACTCAAAGTCGCCCTTCAAGACTTCGTCCTGACGGGGATGAGGGTAGGTATCGAAAAATGTAATAAGCTGGCTTTTGAGTTTCTGCTGAAAACCTTCGACAAGATCGGCGGCGGAGCTGAGGCCGGAGAACTCGAGCCTCAGAACGCAGAATTGATTGGCGAGCGGTGTTTTGTGGCTGGCGATGTAGGTGCCGTCAAAGTTTTTTTGAAACTGGTCGGCAGCTGCGCGGTCGTAATAGGCTTGCAATGTGTAGGCGAACATTGACTTGCCAAAGCGTCGCGGACGAACGATGAACGGATAGTTGACCGACTCCAGTTCTTCAATAAATTGAGTTTTGTCCACGTAGGCGAAGTTCAGTTCGCGCAACTGCGAAAAAAGAGCTCGTCCGAGGGAATTTTTTTTCAGCGAAGTGGACACCATGATGCGCCTAGATGAGAAGAGACGGCAGGACAATCGCTCCTGGAGCGAAATCTTCCAGCTATTTTAGCCTGACAGCTCCCGACGACTAAAGTCGCGGGGTTCCGAGTTACTTCAGAGCTTCTG
>CAVJBF010000039.1:0-22705 GCA_963647785.1 Acutalibacteraceae bacterium | reverse complement strand
ATGCTTGGGTCAATAGGAATATACCGCGCTTTCGCGCGGAACGCGATTCCTCCCCCTGACTAAAAGTCAGGGGCTTCCTCGCGGCTTTGTAGTGAAGAAGGGACTACAGCGGGTCGCCCGAGCGAAGGAGCAGACGAGCGATTTCCGCGGCGTTGTGCAAGTCGAGCTTGCGGTAGGCGGAGCCGCGGTGCACCTGCACTGTCTTTTCGCTGATGCCGAGGTTTTCGGCAACCTGCTTGTTGCTCATGCCCTGCGCCACCATGCGGATCACCTCGCGTTCGCGCTGCGTGAGCTGTTCCAAGGACTTTCTGAAGTCCGAGAGCTCCATTTCGGTGCGGCGGTGGTTGAGGTTCTTCATCACGGCGTTGCCGATCGCGGTGAGGAGGCGCTGGTCATCCACGGGCTTTTGCAGAAAGTCCACGGCGCCCTGCTTCAAGGTGCGCACGGCCATGTCGATGTCGCCGTGGCCGGAAATGAAGATGATGGGAAGATCGATGCCGAGCTCCTGCATCTTGTCTTGGAGCTCGAGCCCGCTCATGCGCGGCATTCGAACGTCCAGAACGAGGCAGCCGGGACGCTGCACGTCGTTGCTCGCGATGAAGTCGAGCGCGTCGGAGTAGGTCACCACATCCCAGCCTTCGCCTTCAATCAGGAAGGCCCAGGAGCGGCGCATGGCGTCGTCGTCATCAATCACACGAACCAAAGGCTTTAGGGATTCCAAAATCGTTCTCCTGAAAGGTGGGCCGGCCGCTTTGAAGGCGCCGGCGCAGAATCACTCGTTATTTTGCCCGATTTTTTCGGGAGCTGTCGTTCTGAGAAGCAAAAAACGCGCCGAAACGAAATTGTCGCGGCGCGCTGCGGGCTTTTAGTGAGCCTTCGCTTCAGAAACCGACTTCGCGATGATCGCGGCGGCGTCCGAGAGCTTGAGCATCTGCTTTTCGTCCATCTTGTCGCGAGCAACGTATTCGACGTCGCCCGTCTTGAGGCCTCGCTCACCCACGACGAGGCGGTGCGGCACGCCGATCAATTCCCAGTCTGCAAACATCACGCCCGCGCGGATATCGCGATCATCGAGAATGACGTCAATGCCAGCAGCCTTCATTTCGTCGTAGAGCTTGTCGGCGGCTTCGCGCACGGCTTCGCTCTTTTTGTAGTTCATCGGGCAGATGACGGCTTCAAAGGGCGCAAGCGGCACGGGCCAGATGATGCCCTTGTCATCATGGCGCTGTTCGATCGCAGCGCCGATGACACGCGTGACGCCGATGCCGTAGCAGCCCATCTCGAGGGGCTGCGGCTTACCGTTTTCGTCAAGGAACGTGGCGTTCATCGCCTGAGAGTACTTGGTGCCAAGATAGAAGACGTGGCCCACTTCGATGCCGCGCTGCAGGCGAAGCTTTCCCTTGCCGCAGGGGCTCGCGTCGCCTTCGACGACGTTGCGGAGGTCTTCGACCTTGGGTTCTGGCAGATCGCGGCCGAAGTTGACGCCCGTGTAGTGAAAGCCCGTCGCGTTCGCGCCGCAGCAGAAGTCGCTCATGTTGGCGACGGTGCGGTCGGCGTAGACCACGACGTCGTCAGAAACGCCGACGGGCCCGAGAGACCCCGGCGTGGCGCCCGCGAAGTGGGCGGCGATTTCTTCTTCGGTCGCCATGCGGAAGCCCTCCTTCAGTTCGGGGAGCTTGCCGGCCTTCACTTCGTTCAATTCGTGGTCAGCTCGTAGCAGCACGAGCACGATTTGCGCGGGGAGGGCGCTGCCCTTTTCGTCCGTGCGGTCGGCGGCGAGCACGACGGACTTCACGCAGCGCAGAAGGTCAATCCCGAGGAAGGGGGCGACGTCTTCGCACTTTTCCTTCTCAGGCGTTGCGACCTTCGTCATCGCTTCCTTGGCTTCCGCGCGGGAGGTGATGAGCGTCGGGGCTTCGGCAAGCTCAATGTTCGCGGCATAGTCGCTTTCAGGACAGTAGGCGATGACGTCTTCGCCTACGTCCGCGATCACCTGGAATTCGTTGGAGCGAGAGCCGCCGATCGAGCCCGTGTCAGCGCGCACGGGGCGGAAGACGAGGCCCATGCGAGAGAAGATGCGCTTGTAGGCTTCGAACATGACTTCGTAGCTCTTTCCAGCTTCCTCGGCGCTCTTGTCAAAGGAGTAGCCGTCCTTCATCACGAACTCGCGGGCGCGCATCACGCCAAAGCGCGGACGACGCTCGTCGCGGAACTTCGTGCGGATCTGGAAGAAGTTGACGGGCATCTGGCGCCAGCTCGTGATTTCGCTGCGGCCGATGGCGGTGATCACCTCTTCGCTCGTGGGCTGAATCACGAAGTCGCGGTCGTGGCGGTCCTTGAAGCGCAGGAGTTCGGGGCCGTACTTGTTCCAGCGGCCCGACTCCATCCACAGCTCCGCCGGCTGCACGATCGGCATGGAAAGCTCGATCGCGCCCGCGCGCACCATTTCTTCACGGATGATGGCTTCGACTTTGGAGAGCACCTTGAGGCCCATCGGCATGATGGTGTAGACGCCCGCGGCAATCTTCTTGATGAGACCGGCGCGAACGGAGAATTCCTGACTCGGAATTTCAGCGTCGGCAGGGGCTTCTTTGAGGGTCGAAATGAAAAAACGGCTCGCACGCATGGCTTAGGCTGGCCTTTAAAAGAAAAACGGAAAAAGCGGCCGATTCCCTGGGGGAAGCGGGCCGCCGTACAAAAAAGGTTCGCTATTTTATCAGACAGGCGCTGCGGTGATGAAGATGCGGCGCTGCCCCTGCGGGCCCCGAAGCGCGAGGTGATTGGCTTCGTCGCGCTTTACGGTGCTCTCGGGGATCGTCTCCTGCGGCGTCTGCCCCGTGCGGGTGCGGTAGTGGCGCGAGGACCCCATCATGTTCCAGCCCACGCGCCGGCCGCGGCTGGCGATCCGCTTTTCAAGGCAGTCCGCGCACTGCGTGGGTTCGTCGTTGATGCACGGCTTGTTGTCGTAGAGCTGGTAGCCCTCCCGGAAGCGCTGAGGGGACAAGTTCGGCATCACGACGTTGGCGCCGTATTCGATCCCGATTTCGCGGCCATCGTCGCGGATGGCCTGCAAAGCGGTGGCGGCGGCGATGTTGACGTCGCCCAGCACAAGGCGCACCACGGCGATCATGTTGAGGGAGAGCTGCATGAGGCGCCGGGGCTCCATCTGTCCGAGGTCTTTGAGGTCGCCCCCCTGGCTCATGAGGTAGGGGCCCATGCCGATCATGTCAACGTCCAATTTCTGGAAAAGCCGGATGTCGCGGCAGAGGTCTTCCAAGGTCTGCCCCGGAATGCCGATCATGACGCCGGTGCCCAGCTGATAGCCGCATTCCTTGAGCCACTCAAAGCACTGAAAGCGGTGCGCGAGGTTCTTCTGATTTTTGCCGGGCGCGGTGTGCAGCAACGCAAAGAGCTTTTCGTTGGAGCTTTCAAAGCGCGAGAGGTAGCGCAGGTTGCGGCGGTTGCCGGAGGCTTCCGCCCACGCTTCGTACGTTGCCTTTTCCTGATCGCCCAGGGAGAGCGTGATGCCGACGCCGTCGGGAAGGTCTCGGGAGACTGTCTCCGCGTGGATGCGCTTCAAGCACGCCGTCACGAAGTCGATGAACTTCTTGTCGCGCCGCTCGCCCGCCTGCAGGCACACCGAGCCGTAGCCGTGCTGCGCAGCCCACACGGCCTGCTCCACGATCTCGTCCTCGGTCATCTCGTAGCGCGCTACGGCGTGGTTGTCCTTGCGGATGCCGCAGTAGCGGCAGTTGGCGGTGCAGATGTTGGAGAGTTCGATGAGGCCGCGGTAGAAGACGCGGTCGCCCATCAGTCGGGTGGTCTTTTGAAAGGCGGCGCGCTTTAGAGCGAGACAGTCTTCGGGGGCGGAAAGGCCCAGAAGGCGCACGATGTCGGCGTCTGAAAAGTCGGTCTGGGCAAGAAGTTCGTTCAGGGGCTTCGTCATGGGGGGCTGCCGCACTCACTGGCGGCTTTGTAAATTTTCTCGGGGGGCATTGTACCTGCGCAACCGCGCGGGAAGACGGGGTGTGGCGGCGTGGTGCGGCAGATACAATCACGGCACTGCTCTCTGTGAAGTTGGTGTGCCTGAAGGGCTGAGTCTTTTGACGGAAAGACATGAAATGGAGCAGCGAAACTGGATTGATGTCTCTGCGGCGGATGTCAGCGTGAACTCATGAGGAAGTGTTCATTGGCTGAGCGGCTTGCAGGACTGCGAGCAAAATTAAATAAAAAAGGAATGTCCATGAAAATCTCTGAAGAAATCAATGCGCTGATTGATGTGGCTCAAGAAGAAAAACAGATTAATGACAACCGTCCGAAGGAGGCTGGTGACGTCAAGCCGAGCGGCGGCCTCCTGAATCAGGAGGCGTTGGAATCGCTGAAAAAGCCTGACTTGAAAAAGGTTGCCTTGGAAGAGGGTGACAAGGGCGATCTCCGTGCGATTGAAAAAGGGAAAGAGTACGTCAAGAGCTTAAAAGATAGCGTGAAAAACAACACACAGCTCATTCTTAGTGGCCGGAAGTTGATGGAAGAGCTCGCCAAGCCGGGGGAGGCACGGGATATCGCGGCTATTCGCCAGTTGGTTGATCAGATCAAGTCTTGTGTGGGGGGAGCGAAAGACTTTCGGGAGATACTTGTCAAGGCAGAGGCTCTGGATCGTCAGGTTTCGGGAAAAGTACAGGAAGCTCCGGTGCCGCCGCTTGAACTTTTGTTGTCTGCAGAGGATCTGGAGGCCATGCGAGGCGGGGCGGCGGTTGGTGACTGCAATCGTTCGCTGGAAGCGGCCAGGCTGTCGCTGCAACAGCTTGAGACCCGATTGAATCAGCCTGTATTTTCTGCAGAGGCAGCCGTTCCCGAGGATTTGAAGCCAGTTTTCACCTCGATTGTGATGCTTGCGCGATGGGACCAGGTCCAGGCCGAAGCTCGGGCGGTGCAGTGCCTTGAGGCTGAGCAGGCGCTGATAAACGATTTCGACGAATTGCGTCACTTGGATGGCGAGGCGTTTGATCAGAAGCGCGGAGAAATCGAAGCGAAGCTGGAGCAGTCGCGGCTCTGGCGTGACAGCCTGCATGATGCGATGAAATTTTCAACGCTCAATACGGCGCAGCGTGCGCTGGTTGCCCAGGCGTTGGATGACTGCACCCCTTTGGACCAGCAGCAGTTTGATTATCTCAAGGGAACATTTGATTCAATTGTTGTTGAAAAAATCGCAGCAAAATATGACCAATATCTCAGCGCGGGCAAGGGCGTGCTGGGAACCTTTGCTGATGTCGTCAAATTAGTGGCTCAAAAGGCTGGCCAGGCGCCTCAAGTTAGTTCACAGAAGCTTATGCAGGCTTTGATGAACGGAGCCAAGTCGTTTTCGCTGCCGGGGCTCAATGAAACGGCGCTTTGCCAGATGCGCATCGATCTCATGCTGACAGTGCTTCAGTTTGATGTGGACGCTGAGGTTGAGGAGACGCTTTCCAAAGTAGCGCAGCCTGTTGAAAGAGGGGTTCGGGAGCAACAGGCCGCGCTGGCACGCGGCCGGCTGCTGCAGCATGTAGATCTTCTTTTCCAGACAGGGTATCCATTGTTGTCAGCGGACGCCGTGGAGGTAAAGAAAGCTCTTTTGCCGGGGCATCTTGAGGATGTGACTGTCCAGCATACTGCCATGCTGGCTCACCGTCGCTTGATGAGCTTGCTGCAACAGGATGTTACGGACGGAAAAGACAAAGTGACGTTCAAGACGTCAAAGAAGGTCGCCAGCAATTTAGGGGGCATTACCGATGTTTCTGCGCGTGGATTCCTTTTGACGCCGGAGTTGGTTGAGGCTCTGAAGAAAGGAACCAAGGAGGGCGTGAAGCTTCCTGTCGAGCAGCTCAATTACCAGATTGCAGACCTGGCGATGCTCCAGTTTCAAATGATTGACCGTCATTTGATTCCCGCCCCGGTGGTGGAGAAGTCCGTTGTCCCCAGCCAGGGGGGGCGTCAGCAGGTTGATGGTTTTGAAGTGGTGGGCAGCGGCAAGCATGATCACGTTTCTGCCGATCCGCTGAAGGCAGAATGGACGATTATCGAACAGGCTCAGGAAGGGGATCAGGCGGCGCCAGTGCAAAATGGTCCCAAGGAAATCCAGCACGAAGTGATTCGACTGGTGGATTTGTTGCCAAGTCAGCGCCGGATTCAGGATTTGCTGCAGAAGCCGGTGCAGAGCAGGACTGAGGCGGAATCGCTGGAATTGCAAAATTTGCTGAGTGTTTCTGTTCAAACTCAAATAAATAACAAGATTGTTGAGTTGGGTGGCAAGGCAGATAAAACGGCAGCTGACAATAAGCTTCTCGAAGCGTTGATGAGTCTGCCGTTGGAAACGCGGCTGGAAGCTGAGATTCAGCGCTTGGAACGGGTGCCGGGAAGTGAAGAAGCGCTGAGGGAGGCTCGGGCGGAACTGAAGTCTGTCACTGGTTATAAAAAAGAAGTTGAGGGGCTGGGCAGCTTTCAGGGGTGGTGCACATCGCTTGGCTTGAAGATGGAGGTGCGGGATGTCGCCCGGGCTTTTGAGGAATATCAGGAATTTATCGCTGATCCGCAGGCTTCGCTAGCGAAAGCTCAGGCGCTCTATGGGAAAGGACTGGTCAGCTCGACGGCCCATAAGCAGGTTGCGAAGGATTTGTCTAAGGCAGGGGCGCTTCGCGCAGACAGCAAGAAGCTCAGAGAAATATCGGGAGATGTTCCGCTCGCAGTGGCTCTCAACAAGCGGCTGGTTGATTTGTCCGGCCTTGTGGCGGCTAGTGATCGCATTGATGATCCAGCCAATGGGCTTAAAGTGAATCCTGAAAAGATCAAGCAAGCGATGAAGGCTCAGACTCAAGCCTTGCTTGATCGCATTTGGGGGCGTGACAAATACCGCGAATTTCTTGCGGCGGGAGGACTGCTTGGCGATGTTCGTAATCTTGCAATTGACAGGCGGTGTGCCTTGGAGCGAGAAATAGCTGGTCTCACTGCTTTCGGCGACAAGTTGTCGACGGAGATTAAGCTTGGGCATGTAAAGTCAAACATTGAGCAGCGCCGCAGCCAGATGGAAGCGGCAAAAAATACGATCGGTCGCAGAAGTTGGTACAACCGACTGTCGTTTCTTGGCATGGGGCATGGATTTCGCAAGCTGGGGAATGCTCAACAGGAGCGTCTGAACATCTCGCAGATAGTGGTGGCTTATGCTCAGGCTAAAGAAGCGTTGCTTGCTGCTAAGGCTAAAAATCCTGTAGATCCTGTAGATGTAGAAGAAATCCGGATGCGAGAACAGGCAATGGAGTCGCTTCGCAGTGCGCTGACGGGGGTGGATCCTACCAAGCTTGTGAAGGTGGAAGGCTTTGGGGAGCCGACGGATGAAGACATCATGAACAGCATGTTGTCGCGAGCCAAGGCTTATGAATACTTCCATCTGCCGAGACCGGAGCATGGCGGGAAAACGCAGGCGGAAAAGGATGCCGAAGATCTTGGGATCGCCCAGGCGGGTTACAAGTCTTTCAAAGCAGATCGTGAACGGTTGGAAAAGCCGCTCGATGCCGCCATTGGTGAAGAGGCGAAGACACAGCTCGACAACATCATGTGGGCGGCCATTTTGCTCGCGGCGCAAGGTTCTGGCAAGCCTGTGCAGGCTTTCAGAGCAACTTCTAAAGAGTCCCTTGAGGCGATTGCGAAGATTCTTGAGGACTGGGGGTTGCATTGTCGCGACTGCGGACACTTGGTAAGAAATCTCCTTGTCTCGAGCTTGAACAAGTACGTGCATTCGGATGGTCGGCTGAGAATGTCCAAAATCCGTGATGAGGCGAAGTACAGGGCGAGAATGCGACTGGAGCCTGGCAAAGCAGCTCTGAACCGCTATGAGGCAACAAAACAGCCTGGAGACGCTTCGTTCAAGGATCAGGTGGCGCCGAAGGCCGCGATGTACCGGGAAGGGGCCCGTTCAATTATGGAGCGTGTTCGAGAAAGCGGCACGAGTTTTGCGTATTCCCGCACCTTGGGGCTGGCCATTGATACGGGCACTATTTATACGCCGTTTACTGGCATCTGGAATAAGACCGCTGATAGTTTGCTCTTTAAGCCGGTTAATACAACCAAGTTGAATTTATTGCAATATGGGATTAATGGCGACAAGAAAAATGCTATTGGTTTTAGCGGCAGTATTTTTGGCGGGGGCAAAGAGGGATTTCTCATCACCAAGAAGGGAAATTCTTATGAAGTGACTGTGCGGGGCGACGGGTTTGTCAACCTTGGCATCGGCGCTGGCTGGTCTTTTCCTGGCGGCCCCCTAAAGGGGACTACATTGCTGGCGAAGAGTACGATTAACGCTCAGCAATCATACAGAGGGGTGGTGCTTAATTTCACGGATGAAAGAGCTTGTGAAGATTTTGTTGAACTCCTGATTAATTCCTCTGAAAAGAAGGCGAATGCAGAGAAAGTTGAAGAGGTTTTGATGAAGGCAAGCCAGATTCGAACATTTTCGGAGGGCGGGCTGAGTGGTGACCTCACGCTGACGGCCATGTTTGGTGTCAAGCACGATTTTGTGACCTGGAATCCCGGCGGATTGGACAACAATCTCAATCTTCAAGTAGGTTTGTCCGCTCAATTGAATACAGGTTTGGGTTATAAATCAAAGGTAGTAGACACTGCATCGGGCTCGACGCTGACGAAGCATTGGGATTACAAGTTTTCGATTGGCGCCGCCGCAAAAGCGGAGTTTTCTGGGATCAGAAAAGACGAGAATAACGGCATAGCGAGGCAAGCTGGAGCCAAGGTTGTCAATCAACCGTTGGCAAATGGAAAATTGATTGACATTGTTGGCAGCATTGATTACTCCGTTGTGACTGATGAAACAGGGTTGAGTGAAAATTGTTCTGTTACCACGTCGACAAAAATAAACTATTTAAATGCTGGGCTGGAGCTTACCGACGGGTGGTCAAAGATGAAGAAGCTCTCGAGTGTCACCAAAGCAGGATTTAAAACCCACCTTACCTTGGGACAGATGAACAAGTTGAAAAAGGCGGATCCTGACTTCGAGAGGAAATTCTCTGATTTGTTGGATGATATTAAGCCAAATGAAACATTGTCGGTCGTTCACAAGATTTCAAAGAGTGCGCTTGCTCAAATTCGAGAAAAGCTGGCTGAGATTCGAGGGCGGGAAAAGCTGTCCAACGCGGTGGACAAGCACGGCAATCCTTTGAACATGGCAAGTGCTCAGGAGCGTAGTGATCAGCTTATGCGAGAAATTCAGGATATTCTTGGAAATCGTGACAACTATGTTCCTGCTGAGATCAAGATAACCAGCGCCGACAGTGCCGATGTTCGAACTTATTCTCCGGGTTTGTTGCTTGTTCAGTTGGTTCGACAGAGTCAGATGACAATTACGAAGACAAGAACTGGCTTGACCATTTCGTTGCCTGAAGTGGAATAAGAGGGGAGGGCTTCAATGAAAGCGGAGGAAATGCGGCGAGCCATCGATGTCGCCGGGTATCTGACGGGGTCGCTTGATGACCAGCAGGAGCAGGTCTTTTCTGCTGACGGTCTTGATGTCGTGTGGGAAGCTGTTGCAGCAACGGATGACGTCATGCTTTGGTGTGTTGTGGGTGACATGCCCGAGAAGTCAGCACCAGAGTTGACCCAATTCTTGCTGGAAGCCAACTGCTTCGGCAACCGGACGGCTGGCGGCCATCTGGGGCTCTACGCTCCGATGCGAGCACTGGTGTTTTCCTATCGTTTCGTGCCTGATGAAGACGAACGCGTGACGGCCAAAGTGCTTCAGGCGTTTGTTGAAAGAGCGCTTCAGTTCATGGGAACAATTCGGGAGATGGCGCCGTCAACGGAAGATGATGCGAAGGCGCTGGAGAAAGGGGCGACAGACGGCAGCGCCCTTCGGATTTGATCATATGAACCTCACGGTCTATCTCGGAGCGGGCGCCGGCAATGATCCGGCGTTCGCTCCGGCCGCCGAGTCGCTTGGTCGCTGGATTGGTGAAAGCGGTCACGCGCTCGTCTACGGCGGCTCGAAGTCCGGACTGATGGGCGTGCTCGCCAAGAGCGCGCTCGCAGCCGGAGCTGTTGTGACAGGCGTGGAGCCGCAGTTCTTCATTGACCGAAGCTACCAGTGCGAAGGGCTCACAACGCTCATCGTCACTCGGGACATGGCTGAGCGTCGCGCGAAGATGATCGAGCTTGGGGATGCGTTCATTGCGTTTCCGGGCGGCACCGGGACGCTCGAGGAAATTGCAGAGGTGATGTCGCAAGTGTCCCTCGGGCTGCTTGACGCCCCCTGCATTTTCTACAACCTCGGCGGCTACTGGGAGCCCGTTCGAACGCTTCTCTCGCACATGTGCGAGAAGGGACTTTCGGACGAATCCCGGCAACGGAACATCTTCTTTGCGGGCGATCTCGCTGCCATCGAAGAGATTCTGGCTTCGGGAGATTGCAGACGGTCCGACTATCAGAGCGACTTCTCACGCACTTGACGTGACGCCTGCTGTTGCAGGCCGCAACGGGCAGGTTAAATTTTTTTCACGAATGAGAATGGGATGCGTTCTCATTCGTGTGCGAGCAAATGGCGAGTCTCTCGCTCATGACGGAGAGTTTCATCGATCGCCGGTGATCATCAGCGGTCGGTTCGCGAGCGGTGCTCTGTATCAGGGCGGTATTTTTCTTTGTCATGCACTTTAATGGTGCAAAATAGGGGCTTGTGGTCCTTGAAATCTGCGCCTTAAGGAAGCTTTGGCTGGCACACTTCTTGCATTCTCCCGAGAACCCCTGCAACAAAGACGGGGATGAGGAGAACGCAATGAATAGCAGCACTTTGGTGAGCACCAAGCCGCTCGCGGAGCCCAAAGCGGGCTTCATGAAGCGGTACGGCCTTTTCTTTGCTCTGGCGGCTCTTGCAGCCGTCTGCCTTGCACCGGAGCAGCAGGGGCTTACCATCGCCGGCCAGCGCATGATCGGCGTCATGGTTTTTGCGGTCATCGTCTGGGCGACGACCGCGGTGTCCTATCCTGTTTCGGGCGGCCTCATCATGGCGCTTACGGCCGTGCTGGTGGGATTTTCACCGAAGCCCGGCGCTGAGGATGTGATTCTCGGCACGTCGGCGGGCATGAAGACGGCGCTCACAGGGTTTGCGTCGCCCGCGTTCTGCCTCGTGGGCGCAGCGCTCTTTCTGTCGGCAGCCATGGTGAAGACAGGGCTGGACAAGCGCATTGCCCTCACAGTCTTGAAAAAATGCGGCGTCTCGCCCGCCCGGATCGTGGTGGGCGTCATTCTTTGCGGCTTCATTCTGTCCTTCTTCGTGCCGTCCACCACAGCGCGCGTCGCCTGTCTCGTGCCGATTGTGATCGGCGTCGTGCGGGCGTTCGGGCTCCCCTTGAATTCGCCGTTCTCGGGCGTGCTCCTCATCACGGTCGCGCAGGTGGACAGCGTCTGGAATGTGGGCATCAAGACGGCTGCGGCGCAGAACATGGTGGCCGTGAGCTTCATTCGCGACCTCACCGGCGTGGACATTTCCTGGGCCGACTGGTTTGTGGCGGCGGCGCCTTTTGCAGCGCTCATGTCCGTGGCTCTCTACTTTGTGGTGACAAAGCTCTTGAATGCGGACACCTCCGGCATGAAGGGCGGCCGCGAAGTGATCGAGGCGCAGTTGAAGGAACTCGGCCCCATCACGGCCCCGGAAATTCGACTCACGGTGATTTCGCTCATCCTTGTCTTCCTCTGGGTGACGGAAAAGCGCCTGCATCCTATTGACACCACGACGTCCACGGTGTGCGCGGTCGCGATCCTGATGCTTCCTGGGATCGGCGTCATGAATTGGAAGGAAACGGTGAGCCGCATCAACTGGGGGACGGTGCTTCTTTTCGGGGTTGGCATTTCGCTCGGAAACGGCCTCCTTTCGACCCACGCCGCGCAGTGGCTTGCCAACTGCATCGTTGAAAACTTCGCGCTCGCGAACTCCACGCCCTTCTTTGTTCTGGCGGTGATGGCGGCCTTCCTCATCATCATTCATCTGGGCTTTGCGTCGGCGACGGGGCTTGCCGCGGCCATCATCCCGATCATCATCGCGGTGCTGGGCAAGCTTTCGGCGCCGGACGTGAACGTCGTGGGCCTTACGATGATTCTGCAGTACGTGGTGTCCTTTGGGTACATTCTTCCCGTGAACGCGCCGCAGAACATGATCGCGTACTCCACGGGCGCCTTTGACGTGAAGACCTTTGCCTACACGGGCGTCGTTCTCACCGTGGTGGCGTACGCTCTTGTGATGATCCTCGCCGCCACCTACTGGAGCTGGCTGGGACTCGTGTAGCCTTTGGCGGAAGTCCCGAGTCCGGACGTCGGAAAAGCGACTATCGTTGCGTTTTCCCGATTTCCGGACTCGTTTCATGTCAGCCGTTCTGACGCGCGTCGCCGCCTTTGTTCTCATCATCGCCCTGGGCTGCTTTTTAAAGCGCCGGGGATTTTTCAAGGAATCGGACTTCGGCCTCATTTCGTCGATCGTCCTCAAGATCACGATTCCCTGTGCGGTCGTCTCCTACTTTTCCAAAATCACGCCAGACTTCACGCTCTTCTGGCTCGTTGTGCTGGGCATTGTCTGCAACCTCATTCCGATTTCGCTCGGCTGGATCGCTGGGCTCGCGGGCGGGCGTCGCGCGCAGGCCTTCAACATGATCAACTTTTCGGGCTACAACATCGGCTGCTTTGCGCTGCCTTACATTCAGACTTTTCTAGGCCCGACGGGCGTTGTGGCGACGTGTCTCTTTGACGCCGGAAACTCTGTGATGTGCACGGGCGCCACGTACTCCATGGCGGCCGCGGTGGCAGGGTCGGGCGAGGGGACGACGGCGCGGCTTTTTTTAAAGCGCATGTTCTCCTCCGTGCCGATGGACACCTACATCGTGATGGTGGCGCTTGCGGCTCTGGACGTGAAGCTTCCGGCGTTGGTGGTGAGCTTTGCGGACATGGCGGGGGCGGCGAACCCCTTTCTTGCCATGCTGATGCTGGGGATTGGGTTTGAGCTTCACTTGAAGAAGGAGGATGCGCTTCGCCTCGTGAAGACGCTCGCAATCCGCTACGCAATGGCGGGCTGTCTTGCATTTCTCTTTTGGAACTGCGCCCCCTTTGACGAAGAGATCCGCAAGGTGCTTGCGGTGCTCGCGCTCGCGCCGGTGTCGGCGATCTGCACGATCTTCACGGGGCTTTGCTTGAACGACGCGCGCGAGACGGCGCTCTCCTGCACGGTGAATTCGCTCTCGATCGTCATCAGCATTGCAGCCATGACGGCGCTGCTCGTAACGCTTTGAGACGGACCTGAAGCTGTCCGATGCAGCGAATTTTGGATCATGAGGCATATTTGTTGATTGACAAACAATCAAAAAATGTCTTGGCGTCCTTCGATGTGAGCCTGGACTGTCTCGCCCGTGAGACAGAGCGGCGGCGCGAAGGCGTTTCTTGCCCCCTCTATAATCAACGGGTTGTTTGCGGCGGAGACTTCCGCCTGATTTTTTGAGAGCTGATCAGCATCATGACCACTGAACCCCAGCAGCTTCCCGTCACTTTGGAAGACGTCAACATCGAAGCCTTCGAGCCAATGCCTTCGCCCGAGGACATCAAGGCCGCCGTCCCGATTTCTGCGAAGGCCGCCGCCGTGGTGGCCGAAGGGCGGGCTGCCGTGCGCCGCATTCTGGACGGCGACGACAAGCGGCTGCTCGTCATCACGGGGCCGTGCTCCATTCACGATCCTGACGCGGCGATGGACTACGCCCAGCGGCTTCAAAAGCTTTCGGCTTCTGTGTCTGACGTCCTCTTTCCGGTGATGCGTGTTTACTTTGAAAAGCCGCGCACGGTGACGGGCTGGAAGGGCTTCATCAACGATCCGGGGCTCGACGGGTCCTTCCGCATCGGCGAAGGGATGCTTCGCGCCCGACGCCTCATGCAGGACGTGAGCGAGCTGGGGCTTCCGATCGCCACGGAGGCGCTCGATCCCTTCAGCCCCCAGTATCTGGGCGAATTCGTGAGCTGGTACGCGATCGGCGCGCGCACGTCGGAAAGCCAGACGCACCGCGAGATGGCGAGCGGCCTTTCGGCGCCCGTGGGCTTTAAGAACGGCACGGACGGGACGCTCGACGCGTCGATCAACGCCATCCGTGCAAGCCGCTCGCCTCACCACTTCCTTGGCATGTATGAAAACGGTCGCACCGCGGTGATTCTCACCAAGGGAAACGCCTACGGCCACCTTGTTCTTCGCGGGGGCGGCGGCCGTCCGAACTTTGACACGGTGAGCATCATGCTGGCGGAAAAGGCGCTCGAAGCCGCGGGGCTTGCCAAGCGCATCGTGGTGGACTGCTCGCATGCCAACAGCTTCAAGAATCCGGCGCTGCAGCCATTCGTCCTGCGCGACTGCGTAAACCAGATCACCAACGGCAACACGTCGATTCGAGGCGTGATGCTCGAAAGCTTCATCCATGAGGGGAGCCAGAAGATCCCTGCGGATCTTTCGCAGTTGAAGTACGGCGTTTCGGTGACGGACGCCTGCGTGAGCTGGGAGACGACGGAGTCGATTCTCCTTGAAACCGCGCAGAAGCTTCGCGCGCTCGTCTGACGGAGGGAGCATGAGCTTTTTTGCTCGATTCACACACGGAGCGGACGCGGGATCTCTGCGGCAGATCACCCGCTTTGCGCGAGAGCGCCTCTCGGAAATCAACATTCAGGAAGTCGCTTCATCGATGGCGCTTGCAACCTTGCTCGCCATCGTGCCGGTGCTGGCTCTCTCGCTCGCGGTCTTTGCGGCGTTTCCCGGGTTTTCCGACACGCGCGCGGCGCTCGAAAACCTCATCATCACAGGTTTTTTGCCCGAGCAGTACAGCGGCGTTCTGATTCAGTACCTGCGAGACTTCGCGAACCACGCCGCCGGGTTGACGACCTTTGGTCTCGCGGGTCTCGCGGTGACGGCGCTTTTGATGATTGACAAGCTCTTTGTGACCGTCAACCGCCTTTTCAAGGTGCGTGCTCCGCGCCCTCTCATGCAGCGCGTGCTCATCTACTGGGCCTTGATGACGGTGGGGCCGGCGGCGGTGGCGCTGAGCCTTACGATCACGGGGCAGGCGACGGCGCGGGCTCTGGCGGGCGTGGATTCCGGCACGTCGGCGGCGCTCCTTTCCTTGGGGCAGTTCCTCTTGCAGGTGCTGGGATTTTCCGCCTTGTACAAGTACATTCCCAACTGCCGCGTGCCCTGGCGCAACGCCCTGGCGGGCGGCTTTGCCGCGGCGGCGGCTGGGTTTGTGGTGAAGGTGGGGTTTGAGTACTACGTCACGGCGGGAACGCTCACCAACATCTACGGCGCCTTCGTGGCGCTGCCGGTGCTGGTGCTCTGGATCTACGTTGCGTGGTTCCTCTTTTTTGCGGGCGCCGCGGTGACGGCGACGATTCCCAAGCTCACCGCCGGCCGCTACATGGACAGCTACCGTGCGGGAAACGATTTTTTGACGGCGCTCGTGATTTTGCGCTCGCTCACGGAAAAGCATCGCGCGTCCGAGCAGCCCGTTCTGACGCTCACCGACCTGTGCTGCTCAGCAGACGCCTGTCCCGAATCGGCGTCTGCGGCGTTGGAAGGCCTTGTGCATGCGGGGTACGCAGCGCCTGTGGCGATGGCAGGGGAGAAGGAGGAGGCGTGGGTGCTTACGGTGGATCCGGAGCGAGCGACGCTGCTCCCTCTTTTTCGGGAGTTCTGCATTGACCCGCGCTCGAGCCTCGTGGCGACGCAGGTGAGAAACGGCACCTCAAGCGGCGTCCTCAGCGCCTGGTGGCAGCGGTGCCGCGAAAACGGGGCGCTCACGAAGCCTTTGACTGAAGCGCTTTTTTGACGAGCTTCTGAGAGACGCCGGCCGCGGTTTTAAAGCACTGCCGGAACTTCAGGCCTGCATCAAGCGGGCTTCTCAGCCAATGTTTCGCCAATGATCAAGCAAAGCCTGCCGCTGAAGGCGATGCCGTAGACGCGCTGCGTGGAGCAGCGCAGGCGGTCGAGATGGGCGGCGTAGTGCTTTTCTCGAATCTGCGCCAGCGCAGCTTCCGCGGCGTCATAGAGATCTTCCACTTTGTCGCAACGCTTGATCTCGATCACCACGCCCGTGCGCCGAGAGCCCGCGCCCGACGTGAACGCCAGATCGGCGTAGCCGTCGCCCGCTTCACCGTTGGACTGGAAGATGGCGAGCAGACTTTCCGCGCAGGCAATGAGCGACGTAAGGAGGCCGTGGTAGGGCTGCGACCAGACGAGAAAACCTGCGCTTGGACGACGGCAAAATGCAGAGGCAGGTTTACGCAACCGTCGCGGATGTAGAAGGCATCGCATCGTAAAATGACAGCCCATCAGATAAGCGAGGGGCCTCGATTCGCCCATGGCGGCAGGCTTGCCTCAAGCCAACAAAGAAAGGATAGAAAGCCATGACGTCTCCTGCAGTGGATTTGACGAATTCGTTTGAAGCTATTTTCAATGACCGGACGATTTCCGATGACGCCTGTGTTTTTGTGAAGGGCGGTCAGGCGCGGACGGAGGGGGCGCGCTTCACAACCCATAGTCGCAAAATAAAGACAGCGGACGGCCTCTTCACAGCCCTTTGTCATCGCTTTGGCAACTCAGTGGGCGACGCGCTTTCGCAGCAGTTTGCGGCGTATTTTTCGGGCGATCATCGGCTCCGGGTGGGGGAGATGCGCCAGATGTTTCAGGAGGCGGAGCGACTGAAATTGACGGAAGTTGAGCGGGCGCTCCGTGATGCCTATGGCAACAACATTGGCGACGCGCTTGCGCCGCTGCATGAGCAAGTGAACCAGGGCCAGCTCGTGACGGACCGCAAGGTGATGGAGGTGGTGAAGCGGCATGTGGGCGAGGAGGCGTACGCCGTTGCCCGCGCGAGCGGCCGGGGCGTTCGCAAGCATGACGGGCTCAATGAGCTCGCCGACCGCCTGAATGAGGTGATGTCGGTGGTGGACCGGTTCAATGCGAGTGCGCCTCGGGTGCGCGACGCCGTGCTGGCCTTCTGCCGACAAGGGGCGATGACGCGGTCCGCGGTGCGGGAGGTGGTGAATGATCTGATGCCGATGGGCGGTGCGTTTCGCGAGGAATTGAATGAGCTCGTCATGCAGTTGCCGGCCTCGAAGGTGACGGTTGACGACGCCTTCAAGTTCTTTGTGAAGGCGAACCGCTGTTACAAGCAGGCGGCGATTGACGCGTTCCTCGCGCAGCAGGCGGATCCCGTGCTCTGCCGCATGGCGGGAATCGGCCGCCTGCGAGAGCGAGGGACGGAGTTCACGGCTGACGTGAGGCGCGATGTCGAGAATGCCATGGCGAAGGCGCAGCCCGCCGCCCAGGTCTGGCTTGACATCGTGCGCAGCGTGCGGGAGGCCGCGCAGCGCGACGGCGTCACGGTTTCCGAGCTGTTTGACGAAGATGCGGCGCAGATGGTGAAGGAAGAAGTTCGCAAGCCGCTCGCGGGTGAAGCCCAAAAGACGGCTTTCAAAGAGGCGCTTGAGACGCGGCTCAAGCGCGAGACGAACTTCGATTTCGGCGTGGAATATGAAATCGCGCATCAGCAATGGTCGCCCGAACAGGCGGCGCTTTTCCGGGAGACGATGGCGTACGTGCGAGATGAGATGCCGCACGAGGATTTCTTTGTCAAGACGGGATGCGTGGCACAGCAGCTGGCGACGCTCATCAACGAAGGCGCGGCCGGCTTGCGCGACCCGCAGGCTTATCTGAAGGCCTGCGCCCTGACGGGGCTTTCTCAGGCGTCGTGGGTGCAGGAAAACCTTGCCCAGGTGTCCGAGCTCTTTCAAAGAACGAACGGCCGGCCGGCGCTGGCAGAGCTGAGCGCTGTGCTCTTTGGCAAGAAAGCCGAGGTTCCTGCGAAGGCGAAGGGACTGGAGGCGATGTGGGCCGCCTTTGACAAGCACTGGCGGACCTTGTGCGAGGGGTTTTATGAAAACGAAAACGGCTGGGTGAATGTGAGTGCGGCGCCTCGCCGGATCGGCGCGGATTCGTTCTCGAGGATCCAGGCGGCGACATCGGCGGGGATGAAGCTCGAAAGGGCGGTGGCTCAGCTCAAGGATCCGAGCCGCGCCATTGATTCGTCGGACTTTTACAGGATGCCGGGCGAAGGCCTGCCGGACAAGATGACGACGGAGGAGGCTGAGGCGTCCTTTGTGGAGGACTTCGGACGCCAGGTGATGCGAGACGGCAAGCTCGGCAACGCTTCGATCCATATTGAGCGGCCGGACCACACGGGCACGGCGGTGACGAACACAACGGAAGGCATGACGCCGGAGGAGGCGGAGCGCTTCAAGGGGGGCAGAGGCCGCGTGGCGGTGCACGAGAAGGTGTTTGCGGCCTTGAAGGAGTTGTGCGACGGTCATGAGGTGCAGTACCGGCGTCTGGTGGAGCATCTCACGCAGACCGGCGCGGGCTATGGCATGAAGAGCTTTGCTCAGCTTGTGAACGGCGGCCGGAATTCGGGCGGCGAGCACACGCCGCTTGAATGTCACGTTACGAAGAATCCGGACGGCAGCGTGGTGCTCGAATGCCATACGCCGGAAAAGCTGCCGACAGCCAAGGTGAGCGCTCGCTACGTCTTCAGCCCCGAGGGAGGCGTTGAGTGCACCGACTGGCGGCTCGTGCCGTGCAATGAGGCGGCGGCAGCGGATCGGGCGAACGAAGCGCTCGGAGCTGATTTGATGAAGACCCGACTGCCCGAGAAGTTCAAGCCGGCGCGAGAGGCGGCGTATCAAGCCGTGAAGGCGCTGTTTGGCGAAACGAGAACCAGCCTTAATTCAGCGTCGGTTGTGAGGGAGGCCAAGGCGGTGCTGATGCCGGTCATTGATCTCGGCAGTCACGCCATTACGGCGCCGGAGGTTCAGCAGGTGTTTGAAGCCGCGTTTGTGACGGAAATGTTTGATGCTGAGGTGAACGCGCGCTGTCAGAAGAAAGTGCGGGACGCGGAGCAGGAGCAGGCGCTGGACCCGAGCCTGATCAATCCGCGCATGGCGACGACGATGATCAAGAACTGCGATGAGATCCTGCAGCGGCGCTCGACGGCGCAGACAAAGGATCAGATGACGGCGCTGCTCAGCTTTGCCGAGAGCAAGCTCGATCGTGAGATTGAGAACCTCGTGACCGTCTCTAACGAGATGGTCAAGGTGAAGCAGGCCGCGAAAAAGACCTTGGTCGAACGCGGCGGCATTCCGGCTGAGATGGCGGAGAATTTCCTCAATGGCATCGACAAGGAGGAGATCTGCCCCGAGCTGGCGGCGCCCGAGTGCCGCGACAAGGCCACGGGCCACCTGACGCCGGAGGCGCTTGATCGGGCGGTGAAGGGCATGGCGGCGAAGATGCAGGAGAAGCTGGCCGGGCGTCTGGAGATTTTGAATGAAGTGAAGAAGCTGGGGCTGCCGCCCGGGCCCGCGCTGGAGGTGGTGCAGCAGTGGGGGCTCATCAAGAAGGGCTTGGAGAACGTGAACATGGTGCAGCTCGCTCTTGACGTGGCAAGCCAAATGGATGTTTCCAAGGTTGTGAATGTCTTGAAAGCGCCGGCGCCTCGGGCGGCGGCTGTCGTTGAGACGATGCGCGAGATGCTGGGGGCGGCGCAGCAGCGCCTGATGGCCGGACTCAGTCCGCGTCAGATCGCCAAGTTCGGTCAGGATGACTTCATGGGGCTCCACGGCACCATTGCGGCTGTTGTGCTTCGTCAGCATCCGGAGCTTGCCGCGCTGATTGATGCGCACGCCGGCGTGTTTGCCGTGGCGGGGCGGCAATTGACGGCCAACATTGCCCAGAAGAATGATGCCGAGGAGCTCACCCGCTGCTTTGCGCTTTACTTTGTCAAGAGTCCTGAACCCGCGAGCATGTCAAAGCAGTATGAGGACATGGAGGCGAGCTGCAAGCTGGTAGCGGCGCTTGAAGCCGACAAGGTTCCCGAAGCGCTGGCGGAAGAGTTGCAGGCGCGCCACAACGCGCTGCGTGAGCGGGCCGGGGGCGACCGCCTGCCGGAAAATCCGTTGGCGTCGCCGGCGTGGCAGGCCGCAAAGGCGGAGATCGCTGCGCGATCGGATGCGGGCGAAGCGGTGGACGAGGCGGCAGTAGCGGCGGCCTATGAAAGCGCGGCGTTGCGAGAGTTGGAAAACGCCGCGCCGCGCGAGGGTGCGCCTGAGGCGGCAGGCGTCTGAACGACGAAGCCTGATTTCGCCTCACGGGCTGATGGTGAAGAAGGCGAGATGCTCTTTTCGGGAACCTCGCCTTCAGCCTCAATGGTTAGGAACTGCGCGCGGATAGACTGTACGTTAGCCTTCTTTCTCGTCTTGAATAACTCCGTAAACTCGTCTCAACCGAGCCATACTCGATCAAGGTTGGGGGCTCTTCTTTGCCAAACTCGACTGGAAAGCTCAGCTCAATGGCGGAACCGTCATAAAAGTGCCTCCGGCCTATACGAGTCAGACCTGCCCAGTCTGCGGACACTGCGAAGCGAAAAGCCGTCCGACACAGGCAAAGTTCCAATGCCTGTGTTCACAGGATAGCCCGCCCTGCCTGCGAGACGGCCGTTGCGTCTCACAAAAATGGCACGCTAATTAATTAACGAAATTTGCGAACGATGTAACTAGTTGGTGGCTTTCCAGTTCCACGGCAGATAGGGCGTGACGTCAAGCGACTCCACGGCCTTTTGACACCAGGCCTGCGGATTGGTGGTGTTGAGTCCGCTCTCGGCGTTCAAGGTAAGCGTCCAGTCGAGGCAGTGCTGGTAGAAGGCACGGGTCATTTCCAGCAGCCAATGCATTGGCGTGGTAATGCCATTGACCCGAGCGGTTTCAACCAGTGTCAAGTACCCGCACATGGACTCAAGGAACTCCGGCGACTGCTTGAAAAGGGAGTCGTTGCGGATGATGGTTACGGGCCTTATGGCTTGCTCCACGGTGTTGCTGTCCGGCGGCACGCGGGGATCCTTCAAGAATAAGCGCAGGCCTTCGCGATTGTTCATGTAGAACACGATCGCCGTGGACAGCGGGCTGTCGATGACCTGGACGTACCTCTTTTTGGTTTCATCATATTTGACATAACACTTGGCCATATCATTCATCAGCCGGTCCACGGACTCCATGAGTGGCGCAGCGTGCTTGGCCCGACAGGCCTTGACACGACGACGGTAGGCCCGGAGGGACTCGCCTGGCTTGTTGCGTTGCAGCGTGCTCTCCCAGGCGTACAGCTTCTGCAAAGCAGCCACCACGGCGCACATCTTGAATTGAGGGTCGCCTTCGACGATTTTTTTCTGCGCGACAAGGAACCCGTCGTCAGATTTGACAACGTCCTCAAGTTCTTCAACGTCCAGCGCTTTCAGCACCTTGCGACGCCAGTGAATGATGCAGACCTGCCGGCGCTTGGAGTCGTAATGCGTCAGCTTGTCGTAGACCCCAAGACCATCAGCAACAATGATCTCGGGATCCCACCCATCCAGGCAACGACCGATGGAATCTGTGCTTCGGCTATTGGAGCGGTAATACACGCGGAACCGACAATCAGCTCCCGACACGCTGGCCACCGCCACCACTTGCCCTTTCTTGGCCTTCGTGCCAAGGGCCTTTCGCACGGCTTCGCCATCAACCTGGCTCTTGTCTGCCTGTTGCATGCAGAGGAACGGCGTTTCATCGACGATGATAATGTCGCTCTTCTTGGCCTCAGCGATAATGCGGTCCACTAGCAACTTCAAACCACCTTGATAATAAAGGCGATTAATGTTCCGGTCGATCGTATCCGATCCGAGTTGTTCTTCCTCGGTGCCAATTAAATTTTCAAAGCGATTGACAGGGACGCCCTTGACGGATAACACGCCCGCCATGACGACGAGGTCTTGCCCGAGGGTGCCCTGAGGCGTGACTGGGATTGGCTCCCCTTCAGGATGGTGCACATGCCTGAAATGACACTGAGTGCATTCGTAGTAGTTGCGCGAGTAAATATCTGAATATAAAGAGCTTTCTACGATTTCTCTTAGTGTACGAACGTGGTACTCCGACTTACTCACCTTGATCCAGTGCGTTCCGCCGCACCGAGGGCAAACGTCCAAGATTTCAAATACCTTCTCCGGTTCCGCAGCACTCGTGTTGCTAGCGGCTGCCTCGGCACGCTGAGCCAGTGCTTTCTTCTTGCTATTCGGCACCTGACGACCGGCTGTCTTCTTTGCATCTTTAGGGCGTTCCTCGGGCTCTGCCTGCGGCGGAACATCACTGTTGAAGATGTCAGCCATGGCTTTCACAGCTTCCGGCGCGTCAGCGCCTCCGTTCTCTGCGACGGCGCGAGTAGCCTCAGCAACGCCACCAATCGTGCCGTTGGCTCTCTTCTGTTGCTCCTCAATGTCGTACAACGTGCCTATGCTGGGTTTCTCCGAGGTTTTCGAGGTGTCTTCTGTCCCAGCATCTGGCGTCGCATCCGCCTTCGGCTCTTCGGATTGTTGCGCAGTGTCTCGTTTATCTTTTGAATCAAATATCCGGCGTGATGTCTCAGACTGCTTCCGGTAGAGGTAATCAACCAAGGGGCGATAGCGCTCGAACGTCGTCTTGTCGGTCAAAGCCGACGTTACGAGATCTTCGAGGTATTCCGGGTCGAGGTGATCGACGCCCTCCAACTGGCTAATGCGATCCATCATTGCGCCAAGCATCCCAGAAACCCGGC
>CAVJBF010000038.1:0-22999 GCA_963647785.1 Acutalibacteraceae bacterium | reverse complement strand
ACCGTTGTGGCACATGACTTGGGGTGTCGAGCAATTGCCATCCTGAGAGCGAACGTGGCTCCTCCGACTCGTGATGGTAGATTTGGGAGCTTTCGAACTAACGGCGTCAGTGTCAATGAACCACTGCAATTTTAGTGGTAAAAAGCCAGATTTTGACTGGCTTCAAGAGGTTTGTCATCGTATGACAAATATATCGCGTCAGCCAACGGCGTGACGATGTCAGTCGGCCGTCTTCCGGCGGCTGATGTCGTTGCCAGGCGCCGCGCCGAAGAGGCGCTTGTACTCGCGGGAGAACTGCGAGGCGCTCTCGTAGCCCACGGCATAGGAGGCGGCTTCGACGTTTTTGCCTTCGGAAAGCATCAGACGCTGTGCCTCATGAAGTCGCAGGCGCTTTTGGAACTGAATGGGCGAGAGCGACGTGAGCGCCTTGAAGTGCTTGTGAAAGGTGGAGGGCGCCATGGCGGCCATCGAAGCGAGCGCTGCGATGTCAATAGGCTCTCGGAAATGCTCTCGCAGCCAGACGATGCTTTTTACGACTTGAGGCGTTTGCGCTTCGTTCGCGCAAAAGCGCCTCAGGCCGTCCCCCATGGGACCGGTGAGAAGGCGGTAGTGAATCTCCCGGGTGAGCAGGGGCGCCATGACGGCGACGTCTTCGGGCGCCGAGGCGAGGGAAGACAGGCGCAAAAAAGCATCGAGAAGCGCCGTGTCGGCAGCGGCCTG
This sequence comes from Acutalibacteraceae bacterium, assembly GCA_963647785.1. Classification (GTDB taxonomy): domain Bacteria; phylum Pseudomonadota; class Gammaproteobacteria; order Burkholderiales; family Burkholderiaceae_F; genus Duodenibacillus. The sequence goes on along the minus strand of CAVJBF010000038.1, from coordinate 22,279 downwards.
AATCACGGTGGCGCTTGACGCGGCCGCCGTGCCGGAAGCGGCTGGCATTTGGGTGAGAAGGTCGGCGATGATCTGGCGATCGAGCCGCAGGGACACGGAGAGAAAGGGGGCGTCGGGTGCGGCGTTTGTGATGTGGTAAACGCCCGGAAGGTCAAGCGCCACGACGGCGGCTTCGCCCGGCCCGTAGTCAAGCGACACGCCGCCGATGAGGGACTGCTTTCGCCCTTGGAGCACAAGCGCCACCATGGGCTGATAGAAGCACTGGTGTGCCTTCTGCGGTGCGCTGGCGCGCGTAAAGGCGACGCCCGGAAGCCGCCCGAAGAGGTAGCCGTCATCGGGCATGGCTTGAGCGACTTCGCGTCGCAGCGTCGCAAGGAGTTCGCTTCGATTCATAGAGCCTCTCGGGGACAGTCCTGCCGTTGCGCCTCGTAGGCCGCGACGCAGGCGTAGCCCGGGCGTTCGGGGAGATTCACGTCCAGAATCCGCACCCCGATGTCAAAGGACTGGGAGAGCGTTTCTTCGGTGAGCGTCGTTTTCGTGTCGCCAAAGCGCGTGGTGCCGTCGGGCATGAGGATCAGGGTTTTGCTGCTCACTTCCAAGGCATGTGCCGGGAAGTGGGTGTTGATGACCGCGCCTACGCCAATGGTGTCGGTGAGGTGCTTCAGGACCTTGAGCACCCGGAGCTGGTTCTTGAAGTCGAGGTTGCTTTCGGGTTCGTCAAGCACCAGGAGCAGCGGCTTTACGGCAAGCGCCCGCGCGATGAGAACGAGCTGGTACTCGCCTCCGGAGATTTCGCTCGTGAGCTTTTTGGCTAGATGATCGATTCCGACCAGGGCCATCACCTCCCGGGCGATTTCGCGGTCGGCGGCCCCGGGGTGCGCAAAGAGTCCGAGGCGCGCGCTGCGCCCCAGAAGCACCGTGTCTTCGACGGAATAAACGAAGTTGGCGGGCTTGGCCTGCGGGACGTAGCCGATTCTGGACCACAAGTCCCGCTCGGGGATCTGCCGTATGTCCACGCCGTCGAGGAGAGACGCGCCTTCGTCCCACTTCAACAGGCCCAGCATGTTTTTCAAGAGCGTCGTCTTCCCCGCGCCGTTGCGCCCGAGAATGGAGAGAATGCCGCGGCAGTCAAAAGAGAAGTGGATGTCGGACAAGACCCGGCGGTCGTGGCGGTAGCCGTAGGAGCCGTGGCGGACTTCAAATCGCATGGCAGTCTCCTTAGTTCACGACGCCCGTGCGGCGCAAGAGCACGATGAAGAGCGGGGCGCCGATCACCGCCGTGAGAATTGATACGGGGATTTCGAGTTCGCCTGTGCTGCGGGCGACGGTGTCCGCCGCCAGCACGAAGAGCGCGCCGGTCAAAAGGCTCGCCGGCACCACCTTGTCATTGTCGGCCCCAAACATCAGACGGGCGCAGTGCGGAATGAGAAGCCCCACCCAGCCGATGAGGCCGCACATGCTCACAACGGAGGCGGTCATCATGGTGGCGGCGACGATCACGGCGGCGCGTAGCTTTCCGACGGGGATGCCGAGCGAGCGCGCCTCGTCTTCCGGCAGGGAAAGGGCGTTCATCTTCCAGCGCAGCAGCCACAGTCCCGCGGCGCCGATTGCGATGAAGGGAAGCCCCATCGCGAGCACCGCGGGCGTCGCCCCCGTGAAGGAGCCCATCATCCAGAAGGTGATGGAGGGGAGAACGTCCTGGGGATCCGCCGTGTACTTCACGAGACTGATGAGGGCGGAAAAGAGCGCTGCGATCACAAGGCCCGAGAGAATCAGCATCAGAACGGACGTGCGCCCCCGCACGCGGCTTACGAAGAAGACGAGCGCGACGGCGGCAAGGCCCGCAAGAAGCGACGCCACCTGAATGAGGGGCGCCGGGAGGTTCAAGAGAATGCCTAGCACCGCGCCGAAGGCGGCGCCGGTTGCGACGCCCAGCGTGTCGGGGGTGGCAAGCGGGTTCGCAAAGAGCGCCTGAAAGCCCGCGCCTGCAGCGGCGAGCCCCGCGCCCGCGGCCAGCGCGAGCAGAATGCGCGGCAGCCGCACGTTCACGACGACGGAATAAATCGTGCGGTCGGGAGGCGTCGAGCCGGTCGCCCACGCGGCCATCGCCTCCCATGCGTCCGCGGCGGACACGGGGAAGCTGCCGCAAGTGAGCGCCCACACGCTTCCTAAAAGCGTGAGGAGCGCAAGCCCCGCCATGACGCTTCGGTAAGGAAGAAAGCGGGCGCGGGTGAAGGATGCCGACATGGCTAGCGCTTGGCCTGCGAGAAGCCGTCCGCGCGATTGGCGCGCGGCTCGTACATGCCTTCCACCTGGGCGTCGGTGAGACGGATGCCGTAGAGCTTCTGGTAGTAAGTCTTCACTTCTTTCTTGAGGTCGATGTCCGCAAAGAGCTCAGGGTAGACGGTCTTTGCCATCCACAGAAGCGTCATCGGCGTGTCCGCCGACGGCGTGTAGCTGCGGTAAATGCCCAGCGGGAGCTTGTAGACCTGCTTTTCCGTCACGGCTTTCACGTGGCTCCAGTCGTTGTATTTGCCGGCGTAGATGTCTGCGGGGAGCACCGGCGTGAAGTTCGTGACGAGCACGATGTCAGGGTTCCACTTGTAGACCTGCTCCATCGAGATCTGGGCGTTCTGGTTGTCGGCTTGAACGGTTTCGGCGGCGTTTCTTGCGTTCACCGCGCCGCACCAGTACTGGCCGAAGAAGTGCTTGCCGCTTGTTACGAGGCGCTTTGCGTCGTACTGGAACACGAAGAGGACCTTCTTCTTGTCAGCGTCCTTGAGCTTTGCGGTGCGCTTTGCGATCAAGTCGGCGACTTCACGCGAACAGGCAGCCGCTTCGCTCGTCTTGGCGTGCTCAGGAAAGACTTCTCCCAGGAGCTTCAGCCACTCGTCGTAGGTTTTCAGAACGTCGTAGTCCCACTTTGACGCCGACACGGCGAGGGCGGGGATTCCGGCGTTTTCAATCTGCTCAATTTGCTTCTTGTCGCCCGAATTCACAAAGACGACGTCGGGCTTCAAGGCCATGAGCGCCTCGATGTTGAGGCTCGAGCCCTTGATGAAATCGGTCCTGGCGTTGAGAATTTCCGGATAGATTTCCGAGAGAAGGCCGTTTTTTGCGGCAGACATTGACACGGGATGGATGCCGACGAGCTTGTCGGCGCCGCCTAAGAAAACCGTGGCAACGGAGGCGTAGGGAAGAATCGTTGAGGTGACGACGCGGTTTACTTGATCGGGGACGCTTACCTCACGGCCGAGATGGTCAGTGACAAGGCGGGCGTCCGCCGAAAGCGACGCTGAAAAGAGCAGGGCGGCGGCCGCAGCAGCCGGCGCAAGACGCTGAAATTTCATGCTGGCTTGAAAACGAGTTGAAAAAGGCGGTTTCGGGCGCGGGCGCTCGTGAAGGCAGGCGGCCGCGCCAATGAAGATGGGCGCAGTTTACGACGCCGTCGTTCGAAGTGGCTAGGACGGCAGAGGCTCCGGAAGGCGCAAAAAAATCGGAAGCGCCGGTGAAGGAGCTTCCGATCAGCAAAAAAGTGAGCGATTACTTCACGGCGTCACGCTCGCGCCGCCAGCGGCTGGGCAGCCCAGTCATCCATGGAAACGCCTTTTCGTGGGCGGCGCGGAAGGCTTCGATCGCGTCAAGGTCCTTCAAGGTGGCGTCGATCATGTCAAGGCCTTCGGCGAGCATTGTTTTGTGCCGCGGCGCCAGAGTGAAGGGAACGACCAGGTTGCCCGCGGTGATCGTCTGGCTCGCAAGGTCCACGGTCGCCGTGACGGGCGTTGTGTCGGAGAGCGCTTCAAAGAGGCGGCGGCTGTCTTCGGGCGTCACGCGGGCGGCGAGAAGGCCGTTGTTGAAGCAGTTGGAGTAGAAGATTTCGCCAAAGCCTGGCGCCACGACGACGCGGATGCCGTACTGCAGCAGTCCCCAGACGGCGTGCTCGCGGCTGGAGCCGCAGCCGAAGTTAGGGCCGGCGACGAGGATCTGCGCTTTTTCAAACCCCGGCCGGTTGAAGACACAGCGGGGATCGGGGTCGCCCTCGGCGGTGAAGCGCAGGTTGTAAAAGAGCCCTTGGCCGAGCCCCGCCTTGTCGATCCCGTGCAGAAACTGCTTGGGCATCAGCTGGTCAGTGTCGCAGTTGTCGATGTCAAGCGGCATCGCGGCCGAGGTGAGCGTGGTGAATTTTTCCATGATGCGATGACTCCTTACGGGCGTTTCAGGGTGCGGGGATCGGTGAGAACGCCCGTGACGGCGCTTGCGGCGGCGGTTTCAGGGCTCACGAGGTGCGTGCGGGCGCCGCGGCCCTGACGGCCTTCGAAGTTGCGGTTCGTGGTGGAGGCGCAGCGCACGCCCTCACCCAAAATGTCGCCGTTCATCGAGAGGCACAGCGTGCAGCCGGACTTGCGCCATTCAAAGCCCGCATCCTTGAAGATCTGCGCAATGCCGAGGGCTTCGGCTTCGCGCCGCACGCGCATGCTGCCGGGCATCACCTGAGCCCTCACGCCGGGGGCGACGTGCCGGCCCTTCAAAATGGCAGCGGCGGCCTTGAGGTCCGCGAGACGCGCGTTGGTGCAGGAGCCGATGAAGACGTGCTGAATCGGGGTGCCGGCGATTGCATCACCCGCCTTCAAGCCCTGGTACGCCAGGCCGCGTTTGGCGGCCGCCTGCGCCACGGGGTCCGCGAAGCTGTCCGGCGCCGCAATGACGCCCGTGAGCGGCACTGCCTGATCGGGGCTCGTGCCCCAGGTGGTCATGGGCTCCACTGCACTGGCGTCAATCGTCACTTCTTTGGCGAACACTGCGCCTTCGTCGGAGTGGAGGGTCTTTGCGTACTCGCGCATCGCCCGGTCGTCTTCGTCAGAAAAGGGCGCCGCGTGCGCCTTCACCCACTGAAAGGCCTTTTCGTCCGGGGCGATCAAGGCGCCGCGGGCGCCCGCTTCCACCGTGAGGTTGCAAAGCGTCATGCGGCCTTCCATCGAAAGGGCTGTCACCGCGGACCCTGCGTACTCCACCACCATCCCCAGCGCGCCTCGCGCGGAGATGGTCTTCAAGACCGTGAGCGCCAGGTCCTTGGCGGTGGAGCCTGCGGGAAGCTCCCCCGTGATCGTGACGCGCATGGCGCCGGCGGTGCGGTAGACAAGGGTTTGCGTCGCGAGAATGTGCTCGATTTCGGAGGTGCCGATCCCAAAGCCCAGGGCGCCCAGGGCGCCGTGCGTCGTGGTGTGGCTGTCGCCGCAGATCACGACCATGCCGGGGCGCACGAGGCCCTGTTCATCCATGAGGACGTGCTCCACGCCTTGATCGGGGTCGTTCGCGCCATAGAAGGCGTCGATGCCGTTGGCCTGGCAGTTGGCTTCGAGCGTCTTGGCCTGCACGAGGCTTGCCTCGTCATAAATGACGCGGGGGTTCACGTCGTCGCTCGGGATGATGTGGTCCACCACGCAGAGGTGCGCATCCGGGACGAGCGCGGTGCTGCCGCGGGCGGCAAGCCCGGCAAAGGCTTGTGGCGAGGTGTATTCGTTCGCGAAGTGCGCGTCGCAGTAAAGAAGCACGGTGGCATCGTCGATGCGCTTTACCGTGTGGGCGCGAACGATCTTTTCGTAGAGCGTGAGAGCTTCAGTCATGGGGTCTCCGGGGGTTGTTGTCTGAGGGCTGCAGAGCGGCCCGTTGTTTGAGTTGGAATCAGGCTTCCCAGCCACGCACGTGATCGATTACGTCCACAATGACGCCGTCATCTACGACGAGCAAATGGGCGTAAGGGGCGCAGGCGGGGCAGGCGTGGTTGGGGAGGATGCGAAGGCGTCGTCCGATCGGAAAATCATCTTGCGTGAGGGACGAATCGTCCGGCAGTGTGATGATGCCGTGCTCCTGGTTGGTGCCCGAGAGAAGCAGGTCGCCGCCGGCCAGGGGCTTGCCGCTCACGTCGCAGACGAGGCCGTACTGGTAGTCCTTTTTCTGGCGCTGCGTGCCGCGGTCGCGGGACATGGCAAGAAAGCCGGAGTCCGTGATCACGCGGCGGCGGTCCGTCTTGCGGCCGATGACGGTGGTGAGAACGGAGCCGGCGATGTCGTCCACGGTGCAGATGCCGACGTTCGTCATGAAGAGATCGAAGAAGGCGCAGACGCCCGCGCGGATTTCGGTGACGCCGGCTTCGGATTGAGCGCGCATCAGCGTGGGGGAGGAGCCGACGGAGACGATGTTCACCGCAAAGCCCGCGTTTCGCAGGGCGTCGGCCGCTTTTACGATGCCTGCGCGCTCGGCTTCTGCGGCGGCGACGATCGCTGCCTGCGTCTGGCATTCGTAGCTGTCGCCCGCGTGCGTTAGAACGCCCTTCAAGAGGGCGCCGTCCGCGAGGGCGCGGGCCGTGGCGATGACGTCAGGGGAATCGGGGAGGAGTCCTGAGCGGTGGCCGTCCACATCGATTTCAAGCAGCACGGGGATCGTTTCCTGATGCTCGCGGCAGAAGGCGGACACGAGTCGAGCGGCTTCCTCGCTGTCGAGAATGATCTTGAGGTCGCAGCCCGTTTCGCGGCGGATGGCGGCGACTTCGGCGAGCTTCTGCGGGGCGATCCCGACGGCGTAGACGAGGTCCTTTACGCCGTTTTCCGCAAAATAGCGCGCTTCGGCGAGCGTCGAGACGGTGCCGGGGCCTTCGGGCGACGTCATCTGCCAGCGCGCGATGGTGATGGACTTGTGCGTTTTCAAGTGCGGGCGCCACGCGACGCCGAGTTCTGCGGCGCGGGCCTTGGCGCGTTCGATGTTTTTAAGGAGCCGTTTTTTTTCGACTACGAAGGATGGGGTTGGCACGGCGGCGTCCGTGAGCGGCCGGCCGATGAGAGAGGAGGGCATGGCGGGGTCCTGAAAAAGAAGATAGAAAAAATTCTACGCCGCAAGCCAAATGAATGCAATAGAAAATTCTACGCGGCAAGACCTGAAGGACGCAGTGAAAATGGCAGCGGATTTGCGCCAGCATAAAAATTTTTCTATGATGTGAGCATAGAAAATTTTCTACTCTTGCAACATGACTGCTGAAAAAATCAAAATTCCGCCGGCGCTCGCCGCGTGGCGCGAAACCGCTGATCTCATTGCTCGCGCGGGCGGCGAGAAGGTGGAGACGGTCCTGCATGACCTTGCCAACCCGCTGCATTCCGTGGTGTATGTCGTAAACGGCGCTGTGACGGACCGCAAGGTGGGGCAGGGGCTGCGGCACTTGGTGACGGAAATGCTGGCGGCCCAGGGGCGTGACACGGATCACCTGCCGATCTGGTGGTACCGCTACCGCGGCAAGCTCATTCGCTGCACGACGCAGCTTATTCGGGATGAGAAGGGGGCGCTTGCGGGCACGCTGTGCGTGAACGAAGACGTGACGGAGCACTTGGCGCTCTTTGAGCGGCTGAAGACCAAGCTGCCGGGGCTCAAAAACGTCGCGGCGTCCCTGCCCGAAGGCGACGGCATCTTCTGGGACGAGGCGCGCTCGCGCGCCACGCCCGTTGAAGCGGTGGAGTCGCAGGGGTCGGTTCGGGACATGGTCACCAAGCTCATCACCGAAATGGCAAAGGAAGAGCAGATTTCTGCCGCATCGAGCCGCGAGGAGCGCCGTCGCTTTGTGGAGCTTCTGGATGTGCGCGAGGTGTTCTTGGTCAAAGGCAGCGTGGAATACGCTGCTGACGTGATCGGGGTTTCGAAGGTGACGATTTACAGCGATTTGGATGCGGTTCGTCGCGCGAAGGCGACACCGTTGGCCAATGACGTCAAAAGTTGTTGATTTTCTAAACGAAGCAGTGAGACTTTTATGGAATTTGTTCAGCCTGATTTCAAGGGAAGGAATCCCGGCCACTATTCCGCCGCCGTGAAGGCGGGCGGGCTCATGTATGTGTCGGGACAGCTCTCGATTGATCCTGATACGCGCGAAGTGTGCCGCGGAGACATTCGAGATCACGCGCGACTCGCGCTCAGCAATCTGGACCGCGTTCTGAAGGCGGCGGGCTGCGCGCGGGAGCAGGTGGCCTTCTGCCGCGTCTACACGCCCTCAAACACGTACTGGGGGGCGATCAACGAGGTCTATGCCGAGTTTTTCGGCGATCACAAGCCCGGCCGCGTCATCGTGTCGACGTCGCCTCTGCATTTTGACTGTCTCGTGGAAATCGAGGCAGTGGTGGAACTCAATGATGGAGCACGCTGACATGAACTACGTTTGCCTTTGCTGCGGGAAGAAGACGCCCGTCACCACGCTGGCCCCGAAGTGCGAGTGCGGCGGCCTTTTTGAACTCGACTACACGCCGCCTCGGTACGATGCTGCGAAGATCGACCGAAGCACCTGGAGCCTTTTTCGCTACCGCGCCTTCATGGCGGGCGAGGGCGACGCCTGGAAGGACGTGACGATGGGCGAAGGCATGTCGCCCGTGGTGGAAGTCGAGCCTGGGATGTTTCTCAAGGTGGACTACATGATGCCCACGCTCTCCTTCAAGGATCGCGGCGCCGCGGCGCTCGTCGCGCACATGAAGGCGATCGGCGTCAGAAAGTGCGTGCAGGACTCGAGCGGCAACGCGGGCCACGCCGTCGCCGCCTACTGCGCCCGCGCCGGCATCGCCTGCGAAATCTACGTGCCCGAAGGCACGAGCCCCAAGAAGATCGCCATGATTGAAGCGGCGGGTGTCAAGGCGCATGTGGTGCCGGGATCGCGCGACCACTGCGCGGACGTGTGCCGGGCGCGCGTGAGGGACGAAGGCGTCTACTACGCGAACCACGTGGTGAATCCGTATTTCTACGAAGGCACGAAGACCTACATCTACGAAGCCTTGGAGCAGCTGGGGCGGCTCCCTGAGCACATCATCGTGCCGCTTGGGAACGGGACGCTCTATCTGGGCGTCATGAAGGCGCTGGAGCATTTGCTGCAAAGCGGAGCGATTGATCACTGCCCGAAGGTGATTGCGCTTCAAAGCGAACGCTGCGCGCCGCTTTATGAAGCGCAAAAGGCGGGGAGGGACGAAGCGGCTGAGGTGGACGTGAAGCCCACGATTGCCGAAGGGATCGCCATCGGTAAGCCCCTTCGCGCCAAGGAGATTCTCGCCTACGCAAAGAAGCACGACGTGACTTTCGTGAAGGCGCCTGAGGCGACGCTTCTCGCGTGGCGCGAGAAGATGGCGAAAAAGGGCTTTTACATTGAACACACGACCGCCGCGAACTTTGCGGCGTGGGAGCAGTACCAGAAGGAATACGGCCCCGCGACGGACGTCCTCATCACGCTCTGTGGCGCTGGCGTCAAGTCCGATCACTGACGACGGCTTGAATCACAGACCGCAAGGCGCCGCGCTTTCCTTTGGGTGAGGAGACGCGGCGTTTTGCTGTCTGCGGGAAAGAACGAGTGAAAGGATTCGGAAGGCGCTTTGTGGCAGAATGAAATTAAAAATTGACGGACAACCGCAGTAGAGGATGTCTTTTTCACTGGAGGTCCGTGCCGTCACTGATCGGCAGACGTTCGCCGAGACTCTGGATCCCGGTGCAGCGCCTCGCCGGCTGGCGGTGTTTCAAGAATGACGGAAACTCAATGCGTGGCCTGAAGGATTGAGGCAAATAATATGAACGACGAAAGGATGAGTCGTCTTTCTCTGGACGCCTCTTTTTCAAGGCTGCGCGACGAGGGGCGAATTTTCGTCGACAAGACGGATCTCGTGGCGCGAATGGCCGGAGGAAGCGGCAAGTATGCTTTCTTTCGGCCGCCTCGGTTTGGCAAGACGATTTTGGTGAGCACGTTTGAAACGCTGTTTCAGAATGGTCTGCGAGACTTTCACGGGCTCAAAATCGAAAAGCTCTGGAAGGACAAGACGTATGACGTTGTGAGGCTTGATTTTTCGGATGTCCGGCGATTCGTTTCCGTAGAAGAGTACCAGCGGACCTTCAACGAGCTTCTCATTCGATCGTTTGGTCGCGCTGGCTTTGCGTTTGATCCGAACAAGGGATTTTCCGTGAAGCAGCAATTGTCGGTGTGGCTCGAAAGTCGACCCGAGGAAACGCTCGTGCTCCTCATTGACGATTTTGATGCGCCGCTCACAGCTGCGTTGAACGATCGGACGGCGTTTGAGGGCATTCGCGGCATTCTGGCGGACTTCTTCACGCAAATGAAGCGTCAGCGGGGGGTTTTTCGCTTCTTTTTCATCACTGGGATGATGGCTTTTCAGCTCTCAGACAGTTTTTCTGAATTGAACGACGTCATTGATCTGTCATTGGCGCCGGAGTACGGCACGCTGCTGGGATTTGCGCGAGAAGAGATTGAGGTCGCGCTTGAAGCATCGGTGAAAGGCGCCGCGGAGGCGCTTGCCGTGTCGTCCGCTGAGGTGATGGAGCGGCTCGCAGCGCGTTGCGGCGGCTACTGTTTTGAGTGTTCGGCAACAAAGCGCGTCTATGCGCCATGGCCGGTGCTCGAATTCTTCGCCCATCCGGCGGCGGACAGGGATGGCAATGGGCTTGACAGAGAGACGGCGGCGGTTCTGCGGCGCTATCTGGCAACGCACTCGCTTGAGCACGGTATGGAGCCTTGGGCAGTCACGGAAGAAACGCTGGCGGGACCGGTGAGCTTTGAATCGATGTCGGCGTTCCGGCTCCTCGTTTGGATGGGTTGTTTTTCGATCCAGTCCGTGACGGCGAACGGCGTTTTCTACGTAGGGTGGCCCAACGAAGCGGCGGTGCAGTGGATGGGACAGTTGCTTGCGGTTGAGGGGCCTACGATTTAGAAAAGGCGTCTGCCGCTGGTGGAGGCTGGTCCCGATCGTTGTCGAACGCGCAGCCCCGATGTTTTCGACAGGGACTGCGTGTTTGGAACCGTGGGGCCGCGCCGCAAAAAGTGGCAGGCGCCTGAGGCTACAGCAGCGGCTTTCGTTCGACGCGCGTCTCAAACCATGCATTGAACCGGTTGCCTGTGAGCACCGGAATGTCGTTTTCCCAAATGCGCCCGGACAAGGCGACGTGCGGCAGATCGACGGCTTCGATCGCTTCGGCCCCCGGCAGCGTTTTCGCAAAGTGCGCGTAGAAGGGATCGGCGATGATCCGCTTCACCTGAGAAAGCCCTGCGCGGAAGTCATCTTCCACAAGGCGCTTGCGGTCACGGGCGGCAAGAAGCATTTCGTGCGCCGTGAGCGGCGTCCACACGGCGACGTTGTCGAGACCGAAATCCTTCACGAGGGACGCGCGAATGGCGGCGGATGTCACGGCTTCGCCGATCACCGCGGTTTCCACGGTCGCTGCCTCGTCCGTGAAGTTTCCTCGGCATCCCACGGCGAGATTGATGCTTCGGCCCTCGCGGGAGGCCTCTCGCCATTTTTCGGGAAGCAATGACGCCATGAATCGGCCATACGGGGCGCCGATGACAAAGGGCGTGCCAAAGCGCTCGTTGAGCAAGAGCGCTGCCGCAAGGCCGCCGGACGTCACCACCCAGTTCACCGACGCTTCAGCGGCGCGGGCAATGGCGGAAAGCGTCGCCTTGGGGCCCATGGCCCAGTTTGAAATCACGTCAAAGCCTGCGCTTTGGGCAAAGGCGTCCAAGCTTTCCGCCGTGCCGTTTACGGCAAAGTCCAGAGGCGTCACGCCCAGAATGTTGAGGGTGTCGGGGCGCTGGCGGCGCGGGGGCTCCACGAAGCGCTCCGCCAACTTGGCAAAGGACTTTCCGACGCCCGCGACGTAGTCGTCCGTGCCGTTGGTGTCGACGCCAAGACTTGGCACGCCGGTCTCTGCTTCAATTTCGCGGGCGATGCCGTCGTAGTCGCAGCCCATCATCATGGGGATCGGGGTGCCCGCCAGCGCAATGAACGAGGGATTGAGCTCGCGCGCCGCCGCAGCGATGTCGTCGATCGCGCGCCGCTCGTTGCCGAGCACCGCGTCCGTTTCCGTGAGGGCTGTGATGAAAACGCTGGCGGGCCGGTCAAACCAGCGCGGCTCGTCGTGCGTCGTGTAGGTGGAGTTGCAGCCTGAGGCGTCGTGCATCACGAGAAGCCCGCCCAGCTCGTAGAGGGCCGAACACATCGCCGAGTTGTCGGCGGCGTAGGTGGGCAGATACGTATAGGCCTGCTTCACAGACAGCCTCCTTTGGTGCAGCCGAGGGCTTTCACCTGAATGACGTCGCGGGCGCATTTTGCGTTTTCAAAAGCGTCGATGAGCTTGGCCGCCAGACGAATGACGGCGCGATAGCCGTCGGCGCCGTCTCCTTCCACCATGTTCACAAAGTGATCGGTGTGCTCAAACCATGCGGCCTTCTGTCCGATGGCGAGCACGAAGGCGTCGCTTGCCGGGCGCTTTTTCACCATGCCGCAGGCGACGGTGGGGTGAAGCCTGAGCTGAGGATGATTTTCTTTGAGCCAGGCAAAGTCCGCCTTTTCTTCGGGGAGAACGCCGTCGAGATAGAGGGTTTTCACCGCAAAGCCGGTTTCGAGCAGAAGGCGCGCGAGCGAGAGCGGTCGCGTCGTCGCCGTGAAGTCGATGGCAACAGGCGTCTTGCCCGCGATGGCTCGAGCGTGTTCGAGGGCTGCCTGCGCTTTGTCTCTCACCGATGCGTCATTGGGGGCGGCGACGCCCAGGAAGGCTGCGAGACGCGCCTTTTCGCGATCAATGTCATCAAAGCGCCAGGGCGTCGTGAGCTGCAGAGGCGTCTGGTGCAGATGCGTCTGCATCCATTCGAGGGCGGCGTCTGCCGTGGGGTTGTCGCTCATGACAAGGGAGGACTGCGCGAGCGCCTGATAGTCGTCCCAGGTGCGCGTGGCGGTAATGGAGCGCCAGGGGCGTCCGGCGGCTTCCACCATCGCGCGGTAGTCAGACGAGTCTTCCTTGGGACGCACGTCGCCCACGATGGTGACGCCTGCGTCCTGCCGGAGGGCGGGCTTTAGCAGCGTCAGGATCTGCCGGCGGTTGCGCTTGTCGGGCGTGATGCGCTTTCTGAGGATCGGCGTCATGTAGCCGTCCGTGAAGGCAATGTCGGGAAAGCGCTTTCTCAAGGCTTCAAAGCTGAAGGTGAGATCGCTGCCGATGAATTCATGCACGCAGCTCGTGAAGATGATGACGCCGCGGGGGCGTTTGGGAAGGTGCGAAAGGATGTCCGTGACGCCATCGATCAGCGCCTTCTCCGTGTCGCCTTCGAGCAGATTGCCGTCTTCGATCGTGATGGTGGAGAATCGGTCCAGGGCCCGCAGCTCCGCCGCGGACATGGAGACGCCTCGCAGACAGCAGCGGGCGCACACGAAGATGATGTGGGTCTCGGGGATAAGGAGCCCTAGATGCATGATGGTCCACGTGCCGCGGGCAGGCGGGCTGTATTCAAGCCCCGCGCTGCCAGCAAGAGGCAGCGTCGCGTCGCCGATCGCGATGCCGCGCGCCGCTGCCGGAAGATTCAAGAGCGGCATCGTCAGAGCTCTCCGGCGCTGATGCGAATGACGGGCGCGGCGTCGCTTGGGCGGCTCGCGGCGAGGACGGCCTTCGCGAGATCCCGGTAGCCTTGGGCGGCGGGATCCTTTGGGAAGGCTTCAACCACCGTCATGCGGTGGTCTTCCGCGGCCTGCACGACGGCGGCGCGTGAGAGGCGCGCGACGACCGGTGCGTCTACGGTCTCGGAGAGTTCGTCCACCTTCTCGTCTTCGCGCGCCACGTTGCGGCGGTTGAGAATGAGGCCGGCAAGCTGAGCGTAGCCGCGGTTCTTGTAGTTGGCGACGGCGGCAGCGATGTTGCCTGCGGCGTAGATCGCCATGTTTTCGCCCGAGGTGACGATGAAGACGTTTTCGGCGTAGCCCTTGCGAATCGGCATCGCAAAGCCGCCGCACACCACGTCGCCCAGCACGTCGTAGAAGACGACGTCGGGCCGGATCACGTCAAAGGCGCGCACGGCCGTGAGGGACTCGAAAGCAGCGACGATGCCGCGCCCCGCGCACCCCGTGCCGGGCGTGGGGCCGCCCGCCTCAGCGCACCAGACGCCGTTTTCGGCGCGCTTCACGATGTCTTCGAGCTTCACGTCAGAGGCGTTCTTCTGACGCAGGACGTCGAGGACGCTGGGAATCTTTTGCCCTCGGGTGTGGGCGATGGTGGAGTCGGCCTTGGGGTCGCAGCCGATTTGAAGGACGGTCTTGCCTTGGGCGGCGAGCGCTGCGGCAAGGTTGCTCACGGTGGTGGACTTGCCGATGCCGCCCTTGCCGTAAATGGCGATGCGATACATGAGTGTCAGTGGGGAGAGTTGCTGTTGCTGGCTTCAAGCTTCACGGCGGCGCCGCTTATGACCTGAGGCTCTTCGGCGGAAAGCTGGGAGAGTTCGATGCGCTTTTGGTTGTAGGCGCCCCAGGTGATGGCGCGCGCGAGAAGTGCTTCCTGATTTTCGAGAACCGCGGGGTCGATCTCGCTGCGGGCGCGCTCGGCGCGGCGCACGTGGGCGTCGATCCCGCTTTTTTTCATGAGGTCTCGCGTTGCGTCATTCAACTGCGCGACTTCCTTCATCACGCCCCGCATGGCAGACGCTTCCTGCGGCGTGATCTTCGTCTTGTCGTTTAACTGGCGCTTGGTGGCAAGCGCGGGCAGACACGGGGTCTTCGTGAAGTACGGTTCGTACTCGGGCGCCGTGCAGATCTCGCGGTACATGACAGCCACTTCGTCAAAGCGCGCTTGAATGTCCTTTTCGGTGGGCATGTGGCGCGCAACTTCGACGAGGTCGGCTTCGCTCGGGCGGTGAATGGTCTGGCAGCCGGCGAGCGTGAGAAGAGCGGCAAGCAGGCAGAGGCGCTTAGGCATGGCGTGCGGTCTAAAAAATGAAGAGAAAAGGATTGTAGTCGCGAGGAGCATCGGGGCTTGGGGAAGTTGTCTGTACCTCCGAATGGGTAGGTAAAGCTAAGGAGGTTCTTGGACAAAAGAGGAGGAGCTCCGCCGGACTTTACGTAAACAAATGTATTAGAGGCCTCAAAACAATGGATTTTGCGGCAATGAAGTGCTTTAATTGCGGTGTCACGAACAAGAGGACAGGGAACCTCGGATTCGATGACATCTCCTTTGGTGGTATGTTTGAACCGCTGCGGTTGGATTGCGGCGTTTCTTTCGCATCGAATGAGCTGATGAACGGCGCCGATGAATGACGATCGGAGAGCCGGCGCGAAGGACTGGGGCGGACAGGTCGAAGTCAGTGGCCTGTGGGGAAACGCAACAGGGAAAATTCCGTCGGGTGTGTCTATTCGGCAGAAAGGGACGATGCGAAGGAAACGCTGTGCGGCGAGGCCTTGGCCTCACGCATCCGGCGCAGCGGTATTTTTTTGTTGTCAGAAAGTTTCGGGCAACAAAAAAGCCCAGCCGAAGCTGAGCTCATTTGGTGAATCAAAGGCTGTTGGTGCGCCGGGTAGGATTCGAACCCGCGACCCCCTGGTTCGTAGCCAGGTACTCTATCCAACTGAGCTACCGGCGCAACCTCTGAGTCATTTGTGTTCGGGCTTTCGTCCGAAGCGAGTGCGCATAGTAAAGAGGTTCTCGAAAAAAAGCAAGGGCGGCGTGAAAATAATTTTCATCGCCGCCCGGATGCGCTGTTTTGCTGGCGAATTACTTCGCGTTGAAGGCCTTCTCAACGCTCACCGGCATCGCCTGATACCCGAGCGAGCTCTTGATGCGGATTTCAACGGAAGGCACTGTCTCGCCCCACTTGAATTCGTCGATTGCGGGGTTGGGCGCTTCGGTGTTGAACTTCTTGAGGTCAAGGCCGGCGGTGGCGGAGTAGACCATCACGGAGTCCTTGTCCGTCTGGTATTCCACGAGAGACGTCACCGGGCTGTACCACTCGTGGCCGCGCTCCTTGCCGTATTCCCAGACCTGCTGCACGGTCATCTTCTTCTGGTCGATCTTGTAGATGACGGCGCGGGAGTACTTCATGTCAGGCAGCGGGGGCTGCTCCATGCCGCGGCCGTCGCCGTTGTCAAAGACGGAGAGGTAGAAGACGTTCTTGTCGGACTTGGAGTCAATGCGCCAGCCGGTGTGCTGCGTCCACGTCCAGTCAAAGTCGCCTTCGCAGCGGTTGTCGGCGCACTTGATCGCCTTGCCGTTCTTGTCCACGGGGGTGAGAACCTTCTTGGCGAGGTCGCCCTTCCAGCCTTCGGGCGAAGCGAGAATCCACTTCACCTTCTTGTCGCGGCCGATCTTCACGACAGCGGACTGATGGCGCGAGGAGATGACGATGGAGTCGTCCGTCGGGTCATAGTCCACGGAATTCACGTGCGCCCAGTTGCGGCCCGGGCCCACGCCCGCGATGTCGCCGAACTTGTCGTTTTTGTCCATTGCGGCGAGTTCGTCCGCAGACAGCGTCTGGCCGGACTTTGAAGCGTCAAGGTTGAGGCACACCGCGCCCTGGTCCAGCGTCTTGATCACGTTGTCGCGGTACGGATCAAGAATCTCAAAGAGGCGGAAGTCGTCCACCACGTTGCCGTCGGCGTCCACTTCGGCGATGACGTCGCGCACGGTGTGGACGCGCTTGCCGTCCGGACGCTTGTAGTCAGACGAGGAGACGCGCAAAAAGAGGTGGCCGTTTTGCGCAGGATCCAGAGCATGCGAGAAGTCCGCGTAGCCCGTGGGGAGGCGGCGGTTGAAGATTTCGCGTCCCATCAGGTCGTACTTTGCGTAGCGCTGGCCGTAGCCGAAGGTGAAGGCGCCGTCGGGCGTCTGGTGAAAGCCCATCATGATGCCCGACTGATAGATCGTCTCCGGATCGTAGATGGGCTCGACGTGCATGTACCAGCGCACTTCGCCCTTCGTGTCGATGATGGCGTTCTGCGGGTAGTAGTTCCACTCGAGCGCGCCGCCCATCGGGTTGTTCCAGACGACGCGGGCCTGCTTCGGCGCAGTGGAAAGGAAGTTGTTGATGAGGTAGAGGCGGTCGCTGAACTTCGGATCGACCTTCACCACTTCGGTCTCAAACATGTTGTGGTGCTGGGCCATCGAGCCGTTGACGGGCGTGTAGACGGCGGGCGCGTAGATGCGGTACTGCTCCTTTTCGACGCGCGTCGTCTTGCCGTTGTCCACCATCGTGTAGCTCACCTCGACCGTGTTGTTGTAGTCGGGGTACATGCCGAAGACCGGAATGCCGGCGTGGGTGCGCAGCTGCGTTTCAGAGACCGTGTACTTGATCTCCTGACCGCCCTCCTTGGGGACGATGCGGACGGTGGCGGCCTTCAGCTGCTTTCCGCCATTGCGGATCACGGCGGTGAGCGGCGCAATCTTGTAGGGGTTGACGACGATTTCACCCAGCTGGCCCGGGGCGACGTAGCCCACGCGGGGGCCGGAGGAGCCGCCGGACGCGAGTGCGGCGCCAGAGAAGGAGAGGGCGACGGCTATTGCGGCCGGGGCGAGTTTTTGTACGAAGTTCATGAGGTGGCTCTCACTTGTTTTGTTAGGCACGCTGCTAGTGGCGGCGCGTCGAGGAATGTCATGCGAAGAGAGTACGACGAACGACCTAGTCCTGCCATTGAGACTTGCCTTGAGCCGGATTCGTTTTTTGAAAGTCGGAAGCTCGAAAAACGAAAGCGAGTCAGACAGGCGGTGCGACGGGAAATCTGAATGGCTTTGAGCGATATTGGCATGGCGGCGGCTTTGTGTTGCCTTGATGACTACAGGAAAAGTGGGTTCCGTTGGGAAAAAATCGAAATTTAGCTGGCGAGGGGGTAAACTGAAAAAGTCATTGGAATGGGAAATGGCGTATTCGAGTGCTATTAACCCTACCAGATGAAACTAGAGGATTATCACATGTCTATTAAGAATACCCCCCCCCGTTGGGCGTGATGCTTCGCGTCGTGTAAAGCCCGCGCATTCCCTTCTTTTCCTTGCTTTGACAGCCGCGCTGACAGCGCCCGTCTATGCAAGCCCCCGCGGAACTGACACAGTCAATATTGAGACCCACGCGACGGCTGGTAAAGTGACGCTCAGCAACTTCTCTGAAACTTATACCGCTGGCCAGAAAGGTGCGGACACCACTAACAAGGAAAAGAACGGGGTCGTCGGTGTCCTTGTAGGCTCGAACGATAATTCGGTGAGTGTTTCCGCCAAGGCGGAAAACTATTCGGCGAGCCTCACGTTGGAGCGCAACAACGTTCCAGCAAGCGCCTACACTCTCCTTATCAACAGTGCGACCGCAACATTCTCCGGTTCCACTGCTACCATCGCAATGACGTCCAAGGACGGGCAAAATCAGGAGTCCGAGAACGTTGATCATTCCGGTTCCGCGCTCCTTGTGCACGGCTACAAGGAGAATTCCGACCCGGCGATTGACACGGGGAAGATGACGAAGGTGATGTTCTCCGCCGGCGAAACCAAGCTTTCGACGACCATGGAGGGTGCCGTGGCAGGCTCCACCAACGTCCTTCACGTGGAAGGCAACGCCCGCGTGGATTTCACGGGCAAATCCGTGGACATCTCGACCGTGACGGCCTCCAATGCTGTCGATGGGGAGGATGGAGATTTCACCGCGGGCATCGGCATTTGCCTTGAAGCGGATAATGCACGTGATAGCGAAAAGACAGCCGGAACGGCCAACCTTCATACGGGCGCGGATACGACGCTCAACATCACGGTTGAGGGCACCGGCACGACGCTCAAGACCAAAGATGGCAGTTTCTATCCGACAGGCGGCGCGGCGTTTTTGTCCGGCATCTACGCTGAAGGTGGCGAGCTTTATGCCGAGGGCGACGTCAAGGTGAACGTTACGGCCAAGGCTGGCATGGCGACGGGGCTGGTGTTGACCGCCAAGTCGCTTGATCACAGTTCGCTCTCTGAGTTCGATGAAACGTCCAAGGAATGGAAGTTCTCGACGCTGGGCGAGTCGGTGAGCTACGACCACACGTCGACCTTTGCAAAGCAGCTTGATGTCACCGTGCATTCCGATACGGGGCGCACGGTGGGCGTTCTGCTCGCCACGCCTTGCTGCGACCTTGACGGGATGATTGAGGAAAAGTCTGCGAACGGAAAAACGGAGATCACTGAGAGCGATACCGTTACAGGCAACGACAATCGCGTGGTTAATGCTGTCACCAAGCTCACGGTGAACGATCTCACCGTTAACGTCACGAAGGGCGAAACCAATACCTTTGCGTCGGACGGCATTCTGCTTGTGAACACGAAGGTCAACGGCACGCCGGAACTCGTTGTGAACGGGACGGCGACCATCACCGCTGACAATGCACTGCGCAGCGAATACTGGGTTAACGATGGCGTTGTCGGAGAAGGCGACGTGAACGCCAAGGTGACGGTCGGCAAAAACGCTTCCCTGACTCTCGACGGCAACGTGAGCGGCTACGCCGGTGACTTCGTCCAGAACGGCGGCACCGTAACGGTCAAAGCGAAGGACGGCAAGTTCTTTGGCGGTGCAGTGCAGGTGTTGGGCGGTAAGCTCACGGCCGAAAACGCGGATTGGACGGTAGCGAACAATTCCGTCTTGAAAGGCGACGTGACGCTCGGCAACGTGACGGTGAATTCCGGCAATGACCTGCAGATGACGGGCGGCAAGCTCGCTGCGAAGTCCTTCTCGCTCTTGGGTGGCAAGATTGAAGGCGACGCGGATCTGACGCTCTTCGGCGGGGATGAAGATGAATCCATCATCCGTAACAGCGCAACGCTGAAGGTCAAGAACCTGACGCTTGACGGCAAGAACGGCAACGGAATCGACGACGGCGCCTTCATTGACGTACATACAGACAGCAAGCTCATTGTCACGGGCGATATGACGCTGACGAACAAGACGGTTCTGTCAGGCAGCGCCAAGACGGTGCACGCGAAGAAACTCTTCCTCGAAAACGGCAGCTGGTACTATGACCAGAATCTCAGCGACACCCGCGAATTCCAGGTCTCCGACGGCGTGTTGGTGCTTCGTGGCGGTCAGCTCATCACGAGCGTGGACGGCAAAGAAACGGACAGCGCCGACAAGGCGGCCCGCATTGAAAGCCTTCTCTTGAAGAAGTCTTCAGACGCGGTGTTCAGCGCTCCGGTTGCAGCCTACATTGAAGCCGGCACGTACGACTTCCAAAAGGGCGTTACGATCGCGGATGACAGCTCTGAAATGCGGATTAAGGGTGACAACACCGTCGTTAACATCGGTGCACTGGCGGTTAACGGCGGCAGCTTTGTGATCGGTGATGGTGCTAAGGCTTCCGACAAGCCTTTGGTCACGGTGAAGACGATCAGCATTGCTGACGGGGCTAAGATGGAGCTCATCAGCGGCACGTTGAACACCACGACCGATCAGATCTTTAAGAACAGTCTGGGCGCTGACGGCAAGACGATTGATGTCGGTTCGCAGATCTACGCGGACAACAAACTCGCTCTCTCGGGCGGTACGCTTGCCTTCTCTGATGCGTTTTACAACTCGCTCTACGCTCAGTCGGCTGCGAAAACCCTCAACGAAAACTCCACGACGACCCTTGTCTTCAACGGCGAACGCGTGGATGCGCCTCAGGGCACGGTTGGTATCGACCAGATCGGCGACAGCACGGACGTGGTCGAAAGCAACGTCACCGTGGAGGTGAAAGGCACGGATGGAACCGCCAACATTGACAAGAGCTTCGGCGTATCGAAGATTGAAGTCGCAAAAGATGTGACAGCCGTTTCGATCAAGGGGCAGGAATCTGCTCAGAAGACCATCAAGCTTGTTGGCTCCAGCGACGCTAAGGGCGAGCTGATCAGCGGCACTGAGCTTAAAACTGTGGCAGTCGATGCATATGCCACGTTGCAGCTCGGTCAGTCCGGTTCGACCAATAATCAGGGGCAGATTTCCAAACCTCTGACGGTGGCGGCAAATGGCACGCTTGCCGTGAACGAAGGTACCTTCAAGTTGGCAGATGTGACGGCGACGAAGGGCTCGGTCGAAATCGCTGCTGGCACGGTGACGTTTGAGCAGCTCACGGCCAACGAAGGGGCGATCAAGATCAGCGACGGCGCTTCTGTGAAAGTGGATACGAGCCTCACGTTGCAGGGCAATTCCCAGATTACTGCCGGTGCGAATCTGGTGGTGAAGGAATTGAAGCTTGATACTGCTGCGACGCATGAAATCACCGGTGCCATGACGATTGACAAGCTGACTGTCACAGGTGATAAGGCAGTTGTTCTCAACATCGGCACCAACGACGACAAAGGCAATGTGGAAGCCAACAAGAAGGGCTCTCTCAAGATCGGTTCCGGCAACAGCCTCAAGGGCCTGACGTTCTTCCTTGATCCTGCCTGGAAGGATGGTTCTACGGTGGCGGATGCTTCGAGTCTCATCGTTGACAGCGACAAGGTGGACGGCGAAATCGTCGTGGGTCAGAACAGCTACGTGGTGCTGGGCTCTGATTCGGCGGACGCCTTCCTTGATGTGGTGAGGTCCGGTGCGATCACTTGGGGGGAGACGAACACAACGGCAGCGGCATATGTCGCCAAGCCCATCACAATCGGGGACAGCGGCAAGCTTGTTGTGAACGGCAGCTTCACAAGTTACGACGCCTACACCAGTACGCTCAGTACGCTCAGCACGCGTGCCACGCCGGCTTCCGTGGTGTTTGCCGCCGGCTCGACGCTTGTGGCAAATGTAGGGACGCTCTCGGCGGGTGAAGCCCTGATTACCGCGAAATCGTTTGACGTGAATGCCTCTGCGCAGGCGGTCCTCACCAACGTGACCTCCGGCTCGACCTACACGCTGCTCAAGACGACCGACGGTACGGTGGTGAACTTCGAGAAGCTGAAGGCGGCCAACAGCCTCTTCAGCCTTGATGTGAACAAAGACGGCACGATCAAGGCCCGTATGAACGACGCGGCGCAGATCTTCGGCTCGGCGATGCAGGGTACGGCGATCGCAAATGCCGCGACGGCCGCAGGCAATTCCTACGTGAATGGCCTCTTGTCCGATATTACGAGCACGGTGGCCTTGTCTGACATCGCGGCGAAGTTTGATGCGGCGATGAACCCCGCGGGCGCCTTGACGACCTTCACGACGGCCTATGATCGTGCGTCCGAACTCCGTCAGATCGTTCGTGACGAAACAGCAGCCGCGGACGGCGACAACCGCCTGTGGGTGCACGTGACGGGCGGCAAGACGAAGCTGAAGGGCATCAGCACGGGCGGCCAGGATCTTCATACGAAGACGACGGCCTACGGGATCGTCGTGGGCGGCGAAGCAGCCATCGCCGACGGCAAGCTCGGCTTTGCATTGACCGCAGGCACCGGCGACACGAAGAATAACTCGGTTTCCGCGAAGGACGAGTTCAACTACAGGGCGATTGCATGAATCATTTCTTGACAATATCCTTGGTTTCGAGTAGTTCAA
>CAVJBF010000037.1:0-23505 GCA_963647785.1 Acutalibacteraceae bacterium | reverse complement strand
TCATTTTTTCATGCTTTTGGCGCACTTTTTTATGCTAACTCTGGTTGGTATTTTTTATATTTTTTCAGTGAGCCGATTTTTTTAGAAGTGCCCTTGAGTGAATCACTCAGGATTTTGTTTTTCTTCGCGTCTTTCCCTTCCCGCCTCGCGCTTTTGCTTCATTTTCCCTACCCAAGACAGCAAAGTTCGCAGTATCCTCCCTCCTTCCCCAAAAAAGACCGCCGCAAGGCGCGCTTCATCCGGCGGCTTTTGAAAGAACACCTTCGGCGCCCGCAATCGGACGCCTGACAACAAAAATTAAGGACACCTCCATGTCGAAAACTCGTCTTGCCGCGCTGGCGCTTGCCGTTCTCCTCACGTCAGCCGCTCAGGCCGCAACGCTTCGCATCGCCACCGAACCCACCTTCCCGCCATTTGAATCGGTGGACACAAAGACGCACGAATACACGGGATTTGACATGGATCTCATCCGCCTGCTTGCAAAGAAGGCGGGCTACGTTCCGGCGATTGAGTCCGTTGGCTTTGACGCCATCGTGCCGGGCCTCATCACGGGCACCGTGGACGTAGGCGCCGCGGGCATCACGATCACGCCGGAGCGCGCGAAGCGCGTCCTCTTCACCGACCCCTACTATGACGCCGGGCTCTCCATCGTCATCCATCGCGACAACAAGGGCGTCATCACGAGCGAAAAATCCCTTGAAGGCCGCAAGATCTGCGTGCAGATCGGCACTTCGGGCGCGCAGCGCGCGGGTCAGATCCGAGGCGCTGTCGTGCGCAACTTCAACACGATGCCGGAAGCGTATCTGGAACTCAAAAACAAAGGATGCGCGGCGGTCGTCGCCGACAAGCCCGTGAACGGCTACTTCATGGCCGAGCACGGCGACGCGGACCAGGCCTACTACCACCTCCCCGTCACGCTCAACGCCGAACAGTTCGGCTTTGCCGTTTCCAAAAGGCATCCGGAACTTCAGAAAAAGCTCAACCAGGCCCTGAAGGACGCCAGGGCCTCGGGCGAATATCAGGCGCTCTACGAAAAGTATTTCGGGAAATAAGCCTCCCGCCTCCGGAACATGCCGCCGGATATCATTTATCGGATTTTCTCCTGCGGCATGTTCTTTCCTTCGACTGTCCGCTCCCCTCGGGGCAGGCAGCCGGTCTCATAACAAAAAGGGAATGACATGAAGACCACAACGAAAATCCTCGCAGCGGCAGCCGCCTGCGCCGCCGTCTGCGCCTCCGAGGCCGCCACGCTGCGCGTGGCCACCGAAGCTGCCTTTGCGCCGTTTGAGTTTGTAAACAGCCAGACGCATGAACTCGAAGGCTTTGACCTCGACCTTATCCGGCTCCTCGCCAAAAAGGCGGGCTATGACACGGAAATCACCGCCATGGGGTTTGATGCCATCATTCCCGGCATTCTGACGGGCACGATCGACGTAGGCGCCGCCGGCTTCACCATCACGAAGGAGCGCGCCAAGCGCGTCCTCTTCACCGATCCCTACTACGACGCGGGCCTCTCCATCCTCGTGCGCAAGGAGGATCAGGGCGTCATCAAGAGCGAGAAGGACCTCAAGAACCAGAAGATCTGCGTGCAGATCGGCACCTCGGGCGCCATCTACGCGGGGAAAATCCCGGGCGCTCAGGTGACGAGCTACAACGCCCTCCCCGACGCCTATCTTGAATTAAAGAACAAGGGGTGCCGCGCCGTGGTTGCCGACAAGCCTGTCACGGGCTACTTCATGGCGACAAAGGGCGACGCCGACGGCGCCTACTACCATCTGCCCCTCACGCTCACCGCCGAACAATTCGGGTTCTGCCTCTCCAAGAAGAACCCCAAGCTGCAGAAGGCGCTCAACAAGGCGTTGAAGGACGCCCGCGCCTCGGGCGAATACCGCGCCCTCTACGAGAAGTACTTCGGCAAGTAGGCCGCCCTCTTTTCGCACCCCATTCAAGCGGCGTCCCTTCGTGGGCGCCGCTTGTCGTTTGCTGCATTCCAAAAGGCATGCGCCGAACGCCGCGCGCTCTGCTATCGTGTCTTCCACTTTTTTCTCGGAGGCCCCCATGGCTTCTCAGCCTGACACGTTTTTCCAATACCGCGCCGCGCTCGCGCGAGAGCTGGTTCCTGCGATGGGCTGCACCGAACCCATTGCGCTCGCATATGCCGCCGCAGAAGCCGGCCGCCGTCTCGGCGGCTACCCCGATGTGATCGACGTCGAAGTCTCACGCAACATCGTGAAGAACGTGAAAAGCGTCGTCGTCCCCAACACCGGGGGACTGCACGGCATCGAAGCTGCGGTTGCCGCTGGTTTTGTCGTACGTCGTCCGGAGCTCGCGCTTGAAGTCCTCTCCGAAGTGACAGAGGCCGAGCGCGCGGAAATCGGACGGCGCGCGGCCGATCCCATGACCGTGCATCAGTCAAATGAACCTGACGTTTTCTTCATTCGTGTCACAGGAAGCCGCGAGGGAAAGACCGTCGCCGTCACCGTGCGCACCTGCCACACGAACATCACCTCCGTCGTGGAGGACGGCCGGGAAGTCTTTCACGGCGGTGAAGCCGCCGAAGAAACGACGGACGACACCGTCTGGTCCATCCCTGAGCTCATCGCCGCCGCCCGCGTGATGCCCTTGGCAGAAAGCGAAGCGCTGCTCGCGCGACAGCTGGAATGCAACCTCGCCATCAGCCGCGAGGGGCTTGAACACGGCTGGGGCGCCTCAATCGGCCGCATTCTCCTAAAGCGCAACGCCGATGATCCCGCCGTGCGCGCCCGAGCGCTTGCCGCGGCCGGCTCTGACGCCCGCATGAACGGCTGCGAAATGCCGGTCGTCATCGTCTCGGGAAGCGGCAACCAAGGCATCACCGCAAGCGTCCCCATCGCCGTCTACGCCGAGGAGCTCAAGGCGCCGCACGACGAAGTCCTGCGCGCTCTTCTCCTTTCCGACCTTGTCACCATCGCCTTGAAGCAGGGCATCGGAAAACTTTCCGCCTACTGCGGCTCGGTGAGCGCGGGCTGCGGCAGCGCCGCGGGGATTGCCTACTTGGAAGGCATGAACGACAAGGAAATTGAAGAAGTCATCACGAACGCCCTTGCCATCACTTCGGGCATGATCTGCGACGGCGCCAAGTCCTCATGCGCGGCGAAGATCTCCATGTCCGTTGAAGGCGGGCTTCTCGCGCTGGACATGGTGAAGAACCATCAGGCCTTCAGAAGCGGCGACGGCATCGTGCAGGAGACGACGGACGAAACCGCGGCCGCCGTGGGCCGGATCGCCAGCCGCGGCATGGTGGACACCGACCGCGAGATCATCCGCGTCATGCTTCAGGAAGAATAATCATCTCTCGGGCGGTTCCGGGCAAATTTTTCGGAACTCCCCTACTTTCTTCGAAGGCGATTCTTTATCATTGCCGCTTTGGAACGCCTTCGTTCCCCTTTTTTGTTGATGCATTTTCGGAGCCGCACCGATGGAATTTGACCTTTCGCTCGTTACGGGCTCGCTGCCCCTCTTGATTCAGGGTGCGCTGGTGACGCTGGAGATCACGGCGCTTTCTGTGGGCCTCGGCCTGGTGTTCGGTCTTCTCGCGGCTCTGGCGCAGCTGAGCAAGTTCGGTCCTTTGCGCCTTTTAGCAAAGATCTACGTGGACTTCATCCGCGGCACGCCGCTCCTTGTTCAGATCTTCATCATCTACTTTGCGCTTCCCGTCATCATCGGACATCGCATTGATCCCTTCGTCGCCGCCGTCGCCGCCTGCTCCATCAATTCGGGCGCCTACGTGGCGGAAATCTTCCGCGCCGGCATTCAGTCGATCGACGTCGGCCAGATGCGCGCGGGGCTGAGCCTCGGCATGAACTGGTCGATGACGATGCGCTACATCATCCTGCCGCAGGCCTTCAAGCGCATCATTCCGCCGCTGGGCAACGAATTCATCGCCATGCTGAAGGACTCGTCCCTCGTGTCCGTCATCGGCTTTGAAGAACTCACGCGCTCGGGGCAGCTCATCATCGCCGAGACCTACGGGTCGCTTGAAATCTGGTCCGCAGTCGCCGTCCTCTACCTCATCATGACGCTCACCATCACGCGTCTTGTGAGCCTGCTGGAAAAGAAGTTCCGCGCAAGCGACAACCGCTGATCCCTGCGTCACACGCCAAATCGCAGACGACCGTCCGGCGCCCTGCCGAACGGTCGTTTTTCATGTCTGCCGCTGAGCCAGCCGCCACTGGCGGCGCCTCGCTGAGAAAGCCGTCAGTCGCTCACGTAGACATAGCTGGAAAGCCCGGAAAGCGTGCGCTCCAATTCGGGCTGCATGTTGTCCCGGATGACGCTCTGCAGTTCCTTGCGCACCAATTCCACCTGCTCGAGACTGCGGTCCGCACTCCCCGTCACCCACATGGAGCGCTGGGCGCGAAAGCCGCCCGGCAGCGGCGCAAAGCGCACGTCGTTCAAGAACTGCCGGCCGCACCAAAGGCTCGTGGGCGGCATGATTCCGAGTCCCTGCGCTTCTGCCACGAGCCCCACGAAGGCATAACTCGAGCTCACAGCGATTTCCTGCACCGGAAGCGCATTCATGGCGCCCAAAAGTCGCTTCACGCGCTCCTGATCAGCGCTGCCGTCAGTTTCCGTCAGCACCGGCCGGTCGCGCACCGCCTTCTGCAAGTCCGCCGCGGACCGGATTTCAGGACAGGCCTTTGACGTCACTAAAAGGAGCTCCTCGCGGTAGGCCTCCTCTCGCACCCAGCGCTCGTCATCGTCATCCACGCCCGCGCAGAGGATGACGTCCAATTGATCGTCGTGGAGCTTGGAGACAAGCGGCTTGTAGGAGTCCGTGCAGACGGAAAGCCCCGCCACGCGCTTTAAGAGACGATTCAAGAGCCAGGGGCTTGAGGTGGCGGCGACGGATTCGCCCATCCCGAGACGCAGCTTCTGGAAGGTCATTTCTTCAGAAACCACACGGGTGCGGATGCGCTGCACGCTGCGCAGCAGCGCCTCGCCGTCTTCCAGAAGCCGGCGGCCGGCCGCGGTGAGCTTCAAGGGCCGCGTGTCGCGCTCAAAGAGCGTCACGCTCAAATTGGCTTCAAGCGAGGAAACTGCCTGAGACACGGCCGCAGGCGACATGGAAAGCGCCGCCGCTGCCGCCCGAACACCGGCCTTCTCCACCACCGCAAGGAAAATTCTGACATGCCGAAGATCAAGCGATGCGTTTTTCACAGAAAGCCACCCCTAAACAAAGGTCACAGCAAGGTTACAGACTCAGAAGATTCTACCCGGTTATTTTCTTAAGAAAATCAGTTAAGAAAATCCCAAGCAGTCTTTACAAAGAGAAGCGCCAGCACGATGACGATGATGGGACGCACAACTTTCGTTCCCCGATTGAGAACCAGTCCCGCACCCACGTAGTTCCCGGCGATTCCAAAGAGCCCCGCCACGAGTCCCAGCGTCCACAGAATGTTGCCTGACATCATGAAGGTCACAAAAGCCGCCACGTTGCTCGCGAGATTCATGGCCTTCACTTCCCCGTTGGCGCTTCGCACGTCAAGCTTGGCCCAAAGGCTGCACGCCAGAAGCATGAAGGTGCCCGCGCCCGGCCCGTAGAAGCCGTCGTAGGTGCCGCACAAGAAGGCTGACGCCGCCAGAATGAGGAGCCGCCGCTTTTCAGGCATTTCCCCCGCCTGCGCCGAAATCGCCTTGCGCTTGAAGACGACGAAGAACGCAATGACGGGAAGCAAAGCCGCCAGAAGGAGCTGAAACCAGTGCTCGGGCACCATAAGCGCAAGCCTTGCCCCCAGAGCACTCCCCAAAAGCGCCATCAAAATTCCCGGCACCGCCCACTTCACGTTGATGCAGCCCGCAGCCCAGAGGCGCCCGGTGGCAATCGCCGTCCCCATCATGCCGGACAATTTGTTGGTCCCCAGCGCGAGATGCGCGGGCACCCCTGCCAGAAGGTACGCGGGCAGGGTGATGAGGCCGCCCCCGCCGGCGATGGCGTCCACAAAGCCCCCGATGAAGATGAGGGGACAGACGATGAGGTACTGGGTAAGTTCAGCTTCCATGATTGACCGTCACAAGCGCGGCACGGCCGCCAAAAGTTTCTGCGTGTAGGGATCTGCGGGGTTTGAGAGCACGTCCGCCGTCCGTCCCGTTTCCACGAGGCGCCCCGTCTTCATGACGGCGATGCGGTCGGCAAAGTACTCCACCACCGAGAAGTTGTGCGTTATGAAAAGGTACGCCGTCTGCGTCTCGCGCTGCACGGCGCGCAACAGATTCACAATCTGCGCCTGCACGGAAACGTCCAAAGCGCTCGTGGGCTCGTCGCAGATTACGACGGCGGGCGACGCCGCCAAGGCTCTCGCAATGGCAACGCGCTGGCGCTGGCCGCCAGAAAATTCATGCGGCAGCTTTGAGAAGCTCTCCCGCGGCAGCTCCACCAGATCCAGCAGCTGCTCCGCGCGCTTTCGCCGCACGGCGTCATTGTCACCAATCCCCAGCGCCTTCATGCCTTCCGTCACCGATTCCCCCACCGTCATGCGGGGATCGAGCGACGCGTACGGATCCTGAAAAATCATCTGCACGGCGCGGCGCAGATGTCGAACGTCCGCCGAGCTCACAAGGCGCCCGTCTCTCACTCGGCGCCCCGCAAGCGTCACCTCGCCCGCGACGCGAGCCGCGTCATCCAAAAGCCCCATCACGGCCTTGCCGAAGGTCGTCTTCCCAGACCCCGACTCGCCCACGAGCGCGAGCGTCTCCCCGCGGGAGAGCGAGAGCGTCACGTCCATCACCGCGGGCGAAAGCCTCGGCCGGCGAAAGAGTCCTTGAGACGCCTCGTAGACGACAGAAAAATGCGTCACCTCCAAAACGGGCTCGGCCGCCGCGGGCATCTTCTCGAACACAGCCGGCAAGGCCGCCGCCACAGCGCCCGGGAAAAAGCACCGCACCGCATGGCCGCCCGCCATCGTCGTCTCGGGCGCCGTCTGCCGGCAAACGGCTTTTGCTCTCGGACAGCGCGGCGCAAAGCGGCACCCCGTCATGTCGGCCAGCTGCTTGAGCTCGGGCACGCGGCCCGGAATGCCCGCAAGCTCCGCGCCCCGCCGCGCCTGCGTAGGAACCGCTGCTAGCAGCCCCGCTGCATAAGGATGCCGGGGCCCCGCAAAAAAGGACGCGCAGTCCGCGGTCTCCACGACTTCCCCCGCGTACATGAGCGCCACGCGGTCCGCAAAGCGCTTTACAACCGCCAAGTCATGCGTGATGAGCAGGAGCGCCGTCCCCCGCTCCTTTTGTAGCGATTTCAGCAGCTCCAGAATCTGAGCCTGCAGCGTGACGTCCAAAGCCGTCGTCGGCTCGTCCGCGATGACGGCCTCGGGTTCGCCCGCGAGCGCCATGGCAATGAGAACGCGCTGCTTCTGGCCGCCTGAGAGTTCAAAGGGATAGGCCGCGGCCTTGCGCTCGGGCTCAGGGATCCCCACGCGCTCGAGCCACTCGATCACTTTGACGCGCCTTTCCGACTTCCCCAGCGTCGTGTTGAGCCGCAGCACTTCGTCAATCTGCTCGCCAACGGTCTGCACCGGGTTGAGGCTGCCCGAAGCCTCCTGAAACACCATGGCGATGCGCCGGCCGCGGCTGCGGCACATGGCTTCTTCAGGCAAATCTGGCAGCGACGTGCCCGAAAGCTTCACGTTCCCCGCCGTGATCGACGCGTCTTCGGGCAAAAGACGCATGAGGGCAAGCGCCGTCATGCTCTTGCCGCACCCCGACTCACCCACGAGCGCCAGCGTCTCGCCCGCCGCCACCGTGAAGGAAACGCCGTTTACAACGCGCAAAGGCCCCGATTGCGAAAATAGATCCACGGCGAGGCTTTCAACCTCGAGCACCTTGTGTCCGTCACGCATCAGCCTTCTCCTTGGCGCAACGAGCGCCCCAAAGCCTCGGACTGCGGGGATCGAACACCTCGCGCACGGCGGAGGCAAAAAGGTTCGCCGCAAGCACCAGCGTCCCCATGAAGAGGAAAGCCGCCGCCAGGTTCCACCAAATGACAGGCGAACGGCTCATTTCACCTGCCGCCGCATTGATCATGGTGCCGAAGCTGTTGATGACGGGGTCCACCCCGACGCCCACGTAGCTCAGCACCGCCTCGTAGAGCACGATTCCCGAAAAGTCGAGAACGGCGACGATGAGAACAATGTGTACAACGTTCGGAAAGACGTGGCGCGCGAGGATGCGCCACGCGGGAACGCCGAAAGCCTTGGCGGCTGTCACGAAGTCCATCGCCGTCGTCTTCATCGTCTCAGCGCGCAAGAGCCGCGCCAAGGCCGCCCAGCCCGTGACGCCGATGATGAGGGCCAGAAGGAAAAGCCGCAGGTCGGCGCGTTCAAGCCCCGTCTCATAAAGCTGCGGATTCTTGTCGATGAAGACCTGAATGAGGAGCACGGACGCCGCTATGAGCAAAACCGACGGAATGGAGGAAATCGTGGTGTACACGTACTGGATGACGTCGTCCACCCAGCCCTTGAAGTAGCCCGCGCAAAGTCCCAGCACCACCGCAAACGGGAGCGCCGACAAGGTGGCGAGGCTTCCGATCACGACCGCCGTGCGTATGGACTTCACGGCGGTGACGAGAACATCATTCCCCACAGCGTCCGTCCCCAGCACGTGCCGCGCAGGCCAGATGCAGGCAAGCACCACGGCGGCGAGAACAGCAAGCTGCAGCACCATGATTGCAGGCCGAGCGGGATTCCTGCGGGACGTGACGCGAGTGAGGCTCACCGTAAAGGGCGTGCGGCAGAACGCCTTGTGCAGGCCCGCTAAAACAAACCACAGAAGCGAAAGCGCCATGACGCCTGTCAGAAGCGCCGCAAAAAAGCGCTTTCCTAGAAGAATCCCTGCATGCGCCTCGTCCACGTCAGGCGACACCCCCTTCAAGCGCTGGTAGTCGCGCACGGGCTCGCCCTCCGTCACCACGGTCGTCTTGTCAAAGTCCCGCAAGGCAAAAGGCGCTGAATAGCTGCGCTCGCGCGAAGCGATGCGTCCTGAGAGCGCCTTGTCCAAAAGCGACACGGTCTTCACATCGTAGGCAACCGCTTCGCCAGCAGCCGCCGGCAGCGCATCGCGCCAGTGCACGCTGTCTGCGAGGGCCGTCACGAAAAAGAGCAGCAGCACCGCAGCTGACGCCTGCGCCACCGGGCGCCGCAGCACCGTCTTCCACTTGCCGGCCAAATCCGGCACCCGCGACACATGCCACGCGGTGATTGCCAAAAGCGCCGCGAGAAGCCACATCACGACGTCGGTGTAAAGCAGAACAAATTTCATTTTTTTATCGCAGCCGGATGCGAGGATCCGCCACGGTATAGGCAATGTCCGTCAGAATGAGGCCGGCGACGTAAGCCGCCGTGCCCAGAAACACCATGGCGCGCACGACAGAAAAGTCCTGCGCATTGATGGCGTCAATCGTATAGGAGCCCAGTCCCGGAATCCCGAAGAAGTTTTCCATGATGAGGGACCCCATGAAAAGCATCGGCAGAACCGCCACCGTGCTCGTCAAAATGGGCAGCATCGCGTTTCGCAGAACATGCCCGAAGAGAACTCGCCACTCGCCAGCCCCTTTGGCGCGCGCCGTGCGCACGTAGTCCCGGCCGATCTCCTCCAAAAAGAGCGCGCGATAAAGCAACGCGTCACCCCCAAGGCGCGAAAAGATGCCGATTGCCACCGGCAGGAGAAGAAACGCCGTCATCCCCCAGCCGTCCGCAAAGCCCGACACGGGCACCCAGCGCAGCGTCTTGGAAAAGAGCCACTGCCCCAGAATGATGTAGAAAAGGGAGGAGACGCTCATGATGCCGATGCTTGTCACAACGCCCGCGATTTCCCAGCCCGTTCGCCGCACCCAGACCAAAAGAAGCGAAAACACCACCATCACGAAGACGCCGAGAACAAACGTGGGGACGGCGAGCGCAAGCGACGGGAGCGACCGCTCCTTCACATCCTCGTTGATGCTGCGCCCCGAATCCGTGAATCCGAGGTCACCGGTGAGAAGCGGCGCGGACTTCGTGAAAAAGAGCGTCTGCGTCACCTTGCCCGCCCCCCTTTCGGCGTCGTTCCACACCAGCGGCAGATCGTAGCCGTGCGCCGCCTTCCAGTCCGCCACCGCCGCTTCCGTCACGTAGCGCCCCCCAAGATTGAGCCGCGCCATGTCATCGGGCGTGTTCACCGCAAAAAAGAGCGCAAAGGTGAGGGCGTTCACGCCCAAAAGCACCAGCATGCCGTAGAGCACCCGGCGAATGAGATAGCCGATCATGCTTCACCTCCCCGGCCAGTTGCTTCACGCCGCCGGCGCCCCAGCCGCCGCACGCTCACGACCAAAAGCGCCGCAAGCCCGCCGATCAGAATCAACGGCCACAGCACCGGCTGATTCCACTTTCGGATGCGGTCCAGGCGCTCTGCGGCGTCCACTCGCAGGTACTGCACGTTGTCGCGCACGGTCTGAGTGGGCTTGGCGTTCTTCACCCAGCGATGCAGCGCCGCCGCCGCCTTGGGCGAATACCCGAAGCTCCACGGAGCGTCCTCCTGCACAAGGCGGATCATCTCGTCAATCACGGCCTGCTTTTCCGGTCCGTCCGCCATCGCTCGCATTTTTTCAAAAAGGGCGTCGTAGCGCGGATTGCGGTAGTTGCTCGCATTTTCGCCTCCAGTGCCCAGCGCCTTGCTGTTGGGCCCGTAAAGAAGCGCGAGGAAGTTTTCCGGATCCGGATAGTCCGCTATCCAGCCCCAGTAGTAGATCTGCGCCGCGCCGCGGTTCATCTTGTCCTGAAAGCGGTTGTAGTCCGTCGCGCGGATTTCCAATTGAATGCCGATCTTTGCGAACTGCCGCGAGAACCATTCCAAAAATGCTTTGGACGTGGCGGCCGCCCCCTGCCAGTCAAAGTTGAGCACCAGAGGGCGCCCCGTCACCGCATCGCGTCCGTCGGGGTAGCCCGCCTCGCGCATCAGCTGCCGGGCGTCTTCAATTGAGCGCCGCACGATGCGGTCTTTCGCGTCCTTCCGATACGCCACCGGGTTGAAGGCGGCGGGACCGTCCTCGCGCCACCCGAAAAGCCCTGGCGGCAGCGGTCCGTGCGCCGCCTCCCCCTGCTCCTTTTCAAAGATGGCGATCTCCTCCTCCCAGTCAATCGCAATCGAAATCGCCTGCCGCAGCTTGCGGTTGCGCTCCGCCTCTTCTGGCGTCCTGCCGCCCCCCACGACAGGATCGAGCCAATTAAAACCCAGATACCAGAGGTTTGCCTCCACCGTCGAAGGAAAGACAAGTTCGCGCTCAGCGTAAAGCGCCGCCTTCTCCGCGCTGTCCGCGGCCGCCACGAGGTATCCCTGCCCTGTGTCCACGCGGGAAATTTGCGGACTGTCGTAATAGCCCTGCAGGAATTTCGACGTCACGGGCACCGCCTCCTTTTCCATCGTCATCACAATGCGGTCCGCAAACGGGAGCGGCTTGCCGCAGTCTTCGAGAAGCCCCTTCTCCCGGTCGCCCGGCTCCCCCTCGCAGGGGTAGGGCACCGTGCGATAAAGAGGATTGCGCTCCAAGACATGCTCCCGGTTCGTTCGCGACACCGTCAGGCGATAGGGACCCGTGCCCACTGGCCAGGCGGCAAGCGTCACGCCGTTTGTTTTCAACAGAGGGTTCGCAGCGAAAAACGCCTCCGCCTCCCAGGGCACCGGCGCAAAAAACGCCATGGTGAGCCAATTCAAGAAGGCGGGGTAGCGGCCCGTGATCGTGATTTCGAGAGTGCGGCGGTCGAGCGCTCGAACCCCCTCCAAGTCGTAGCGCCGCAAGTCAGGCGCCGGGGCGCCTGACGCCTTCGCCGCCGCCATGTCGCGCCACAGGACGTCATTCAACGTTTTCAACCCGGGCAGATACGCGGACAGAACCGACAGCGCCGGACTCACGACTCTGGGGTCGGCAATGCGCTTGATGCCGTAGACGTAGTCTTCGGCCGTGAGCTCCCGCGTTCCGGCGTGGGGAAGCTCCAGCGGATTGCGCAGATTCCTTGCCACGTCATCTGGCAACTGATGGTAGCGCCAGCCCCCTGCCTCATCGCGCGCAAACGCCGGGTGCGGCGCGTAGCGGATGCCCGTCTTCAAAGTGAAGCGATAGCGGGTGAAGGCGATCGCCTCGCCGTCCGCAGCCGGAGTGCCGTCCGCCGCGAGGTACTGCGGCTCGGGCACGGCCTCGGCCGTCTTGGCGATGATTTCATACGGGCGCTTCAAGTAGTGGTAGCCCAGCAGCGGCTCGTAAACGGAATACGTGTAAAGCGTCTCATCGCTCGAGTAAGAGACCTGCGGATCGAGCGTTTTGGGACTGCGCCCGGAAAAGCTCGAATAAAGAACATTTTCTGCGTAGTCCGCCGTGCGGCGCGGAGCGTTGGCGGGGTCGGTGCAGCCCGCGCCACAGAGTCCCGCCGCCGCAGCGAGCGCCGCCAACAAAAATTTCAGTCGGACCAATGCCACCATGGAGCTCCGAAAATCATCGGGAAAACAAATATACTTGCGGGTTCACGGAAAAAATCAACGCGCCCAAGCGCCCTTTCACCGACAGATTCTGACGGATTTTCCCCGAAGCTGTCATCAGGGAGAACGCGAAGGCCTTCGCTATTTCTATGACCCAGCGAGAATTTACGCTCCCGGTTCGCATCTACTGGGAAGACACTGACGCGGGCGGCATCGTCTACCACGCCAACTACCTCCGCTACATGGAGAGAGCGCGCGGCGAGATGCTGCGCGAAATGGGCTGCGAGCAGCGCCGCATGCAGGCCTCGGGCGAGCCCGTGATCGTTGTCGCGGACTGCAGCCTGAAGTTCCGCCGTCCGGCCAGGCTGGACGACCTTCTCACGGTGAAAACCCGCGTGAAGACGATGCGCAGCGCTTCCGTCATCTTTGAGCAGGACATCTGCCGCGGCGACGAGCTCCTTGTCGCAGGCGAAGTGCGCTGCGCCGCCGTCGACATCGAGCGCGGCGTGCCGGTCGTGATTCCCGACTTCCTGCGCGAACTTTTTGCCAAAGCCTTTTCCGACGAAACCTCTCTTTGATGAGCCACTGACATGAATTCGTCTGCCGATCTTTCCATCATCACCCTCGTCATGAACGCCTCGGTGGTCGTTCAGTGCGTGCTGGGCCTTCTCGTCTTCGCGTCCCTCGTGAGCTGGACCACGATCTTTTCAAAAATGATCGTCCTCTCCCGCGCCGGCCGTCAGACAGACGAATTCGAAGGCCGCTTCTGGTCAGGCACCGATCTGGCGAAGCTCTTTGAAACGGCGACGAGCCGCCGCGACCGCACAGGCGCCGAGGAGCGCATCTTCGTAGCGGGCATGGCCGAATTCGTGAAGCTCGCGGAAAAGCCCGAGGCCGAGCAGCTCTCGGGCGTGCGCCGCGGCATGACGGCGGCGTTTCAGCGCGAAGTGGACGACTTGGAGCGGGGACTCCCTCTGCTCGCCTCGATCGGTTCCGTCTCTCCCTACGTCGGCCTTTTCGGCACGGTCTGGGGCATCATGAACGCCTTCACGGGCCTCTCCACCCTTGACAACGTGTCGCTCGCCGTCGTCGCTCCCGGCATCGCCGAAGCGCTCGTTGCAACCGCCATCGGCCTTTTTGCCGCCATTCCCGCCACAGCCGCCTACAACTACTTCGCCAACCGCGTCGAACGCATCACGAACCGCTTTGACAGCTTCGGCGAAGAGTTCCTCAACATCCTCGCTCGCCAGCACTAAGGGAGGCACGCCATGTCGCTTCGTTCAAGCGCCCGGCCCAAGCGGCGCATGATGAGCGAGATGAACGTCGTGCCCTACATCGACGTCATGCTCGTTCTCGTCGTCATCCTCATGGTGGCGGCGCCCTTTGTGAATCCGTCGGTCGTGAACCTGCCGTCCGTCTCGAAAGCCTCCGCCGCCCCCACAAATCCCGTGGAAGTCGTGGTGTACGCCGACGGGCATCTTGCCGTGAAGTCCAAGAACGGCCTTCACGACGTCGACCTCCCGGCGCTTGTCGCCAACGTGCGCGCCTCGCAGAGCGACGAGGAAGCCCCCGTCGTCATCTCCGCCGATCGCGACGTGCGCTATGAAACCGTCGTCAACGTCATGCGAAGCCTGCAGAACGCGCAGGTGAAGCACGTCGGGCTGGCGCTCCAGATCGAGCGAGCAAAGTGAGCGACGAATCCATTCCCCAGGACAAGCTGCTGCCTCACAACAGCCGCTTCTTTGACGGTCCGCTCGGCCTTCTCGCCGCAGCCGGCGTGCATGTGGCGCTCTTTTTTTCGCTTTTCTACGTCTTTCAGTGGAACACGGACAGCGAAACCGTCTACGCTGAACTCTGGGCGCCCGAAGACGCTTCGGGCCGCAATGTGCAGGGGCAGTCTTCCGAAACGACAGACGAGATGCCGCCCGAGCCCGAAATGAACAAGGCGCCGGAACTGGCGGACGCCGACGACGCGATGCCAGAGCCCCCGGCGCCGGCGCCAGCTCCCCAGCCCGCCCCCGCACCTGAGCCTGCTGCCCCCAAGGCGGCGCCCATGTCCGAGCCCGAGCCGCAGCCCACGGAAGAAGAGCTGCGGCGTGAAGCCAACATCAAGCTCGCGCAGCAGCGCGCCGAAGAGGCTCGCCTCAAAAAGGAGCAGGCGGAAGCCGAAGCCGCCCGCAAGCTTCGAGAGGAAGAAGCGCGGCAGGCTGAAGAACTGAGAAAGGCTGAGGAAAAGCGGCTTGAAGAGGAGCGCCTGGCGCAAGAGGCGCGGCTCGCGGAAGAAAAGCGCCGCGAGGAAGAACGAATCGCCGAGGAAAAGCGTCAGGAAGAGGCAAGAATCGCCGCCGAAAAGCAGCGCAAGGCCGAAGAGGCCCGCAAGAAGCGCATCGCGCAGGCAAAAGCGCGACAGGCAAAGATCGCCGAAGAGATGCGTCAGGCCGAGCTCGCGCGCATCACGGGCGCCAAAGCCGTGGAAACGGGCCGCGTCGGCACCACGAAGGGCGACAAGACCGCCGTGCGTCAGAACCTCACAGGCTCCATGACCGCCGCCTACGCCGCGCAGGTCGTGGCGCGCATCCGCCCGCTCATTGCCTACCCCGTGCCGCCCAACATCAAGCGCGGCAAGAACATCGCCATCTTCGACGTGCGGCTTCTGCCGGACGGCACGGTGGCGAGCTACCGCAAGGTGCAAAGCTCCGGGCTTCCCGCCTTTGACGCCGCGGTGGACCGTGCGATCAAGCGCAGCGGCTCCTTCCCTCGCCCAAGAAACGGCGCGGCGGTGCCGCGGCAGATCCAGATCCTCTTTGATCCGGTGGATTCGCAGTAGTGCAGCAGCCCAAGAAAAAGGCGGTCATCCCAAAAAGGAGCCGCCTTTTTTGCTGCCAGCTGCGGGGAAGAACGCTTTAGCCACAGCCCACCGCGTCCGCGGCGCCAAGCCATTGGGCCAGCGCCGGAAACTTTCCGGCCTGCGGCCGGAAGGCATCCAATGGCAGAAAATCCTCATCGCCGCCCGGAAGCTTCACCGCTCCGGCCTTTGGCCGATCGCAGCCAAAGGTCTTCAGGAAAGGCGCCGCCTCCACGTAGCGCACGCCGTCTTTTTCCAGGAGCCGCGCGCAAACGTCACCCGACACGATGTCGTCGTCCATCGTCACCATCGCTGGATCCTGGCGCATCACGCACCAAAGCCACAAGAAGGGCCACGCGGCAAAGAGAAGCCACATGGGGGCTGTGAGAAGAAAAGAGAGCGTGAGCGACCCTCCCTGAAAATCTTCAAAAAGAAAGATCGCTCCAAAAACACCCCACACAAGCCACAGGAGCCACCCGGTGCGGGCGCGGGCCCAAGACATCTTCATCGGCCGCCGCTTCATGTCACCTCCCTTGTTTCTTCTAAAACGGATCAGACTTCAGTTCGTCTTTTGGCAGATCGTCATAAAGATCGGCGACGATGTCGGCAAAAAACGCAAACATGCCGTCGGCGTTCCCCGTTTCATAAAACGTTTTCAATTCGCAATGAAACTGTTCTGACTGCTTGTTGAGTACGGAAATCGGCAAATAGCCGCTGCTCATCAATACGCCGTTCATCATCAAAGAGGCCGTACGTTTGTTGGCATCGTAGAAGAACCGCGAGCGCAACATGAAAAGAAACGTCGCGATAGCACGTTCCTTGGGATTCGCAACGACAGCATTGAGCCAATCAAATCCGGTCCGGGCAAGTGCATCCAAAGTGGAGGCCGCCGGCGGCCGGTATTCCACGCCTTCGATGGAAACGCTGCCGGTGCGAAACGATCCCCAGACAAGGGCGTCTTCGCGGGCGGACAGATTGTGAATCGCGCAAGCGGTAGCCTTGTCCAGCGCAAAGGCATTAGAGCGCACCTTGTCGGTGAGGAGCTTCGAAGCGTCACCGTAGTTTTTTACCTGCATCAGGTCGAAGACGCTGATGCCGCCCACGGATTGCCCAGCCAGAATGGTGCGGGTTTGCGGCAGTGACGTCGGATTATTCTCCAGCGTTCGCATGCAGTTCCATGTGATTTCGGCTAGATTCTGCTTGAAAACCATGGCACTCTTGAAAGCGCTGCCAAAATAGGGGATCGCCAGCGGCGCTTTCCCTGACGTCCAGTACATGCCGCCGAGATGAGTTTTCATCTCCTCAATAGAAAGAGGCAATGTCATTTTGTCACTTCGGCGTGAGAGAGCTTTAAAACGCGGCTTCTCAGCTGTCCGCAACCGCCTTCAATGTCCTGCGCCGCGCTGTCGCGAAGCGTCGCCACGATGCCGTTTCGACGCAAGATGGTGATGAGATCCTCAATGTGAGGATGGTCAGGGCGCTCAAAGCCCGTGCCTTCGACAGGATTCACGGCAATGAAGTTCACCATGGCATAACGGCCCTTCAGGAGTTCCGCAAGACGCTCCACCTCGGCGGCGCTGTCATTGACTCCGCGAATGAGCGTCCATTCAATCTGCGCCGGATACTTCGTCTCCTCCGCGTAGGAAAGCGTCATCTCAAGCGCATCCTCCACGGTGAGCTTGGGCGCATTGACAAGCAGCTCGCGGCGCTTCGCGTTGTCCGTCGTATGAAGGGACAACGCCACCGCCGGGTGCACAGGATTGGCGCGCAACGCGTCAAAAAGCCGCTTGTCGCCAACGCTTGAGACCACGATCTCCTTGTGCGCAAGTCCCAGCACGTCGCCCAAGAACGTCACCGCCTCCATCACTTCCCGCAGGTTGTGGCTGGGCTCGCCCATGCCCATCAGGACGACTTTCTTCAAATCGGGCCGCAGCTTGCGAGCTTCCACGACCTGAGCCACGATTTCAGCACTCCCCAGCTGTCGCGTGAGCCCGCCTTTCCCGGTCATGCAGAAGCGACAGCCGACGGCGCAGCCTACCTGCGTCGAGATGCAGAGCGCCCGGCGAGGCAGCAGCACGCTTTCAACGCATTCACCGTCCGCAAGCCCCACGATGAGCTTCACAGTTTCTGCCTGCGCGCTTTTCACGGGAAGCACGCGGGAGAGACCTTCAAGCTCGGCTCGGATTTCGGGCACGGCTTTCTCGAGCGGGGCGGGATAGCGGCAGTCCGCCTTCGCCTCCCAGGCGGCGAGCCCCACCCAGGCGCGGTAAAGACGCCTTATGTGCTTTTCAGACGCGCCAAGCGCCTTCATTTTTTCAGTGAATCGAGAGAGGGAGGCGGTCTGCGCCATGAGAGTCTGAGCGTTGAAATAAAAAGCGGATTATAGGGGGACGGGTTTTGCCGCCCGCAGAATTTTGTTTTCAGCGCCGCAATGGCGCAAAATTACAGACGGCCGGCGCCATCCCCGACGAACGCCGGCACGATTTTCAAAAGCATTATGAATACGACTCCGACCCATCCTGCCGCGCCCCGTCCCCGGGCGGTTCTCGAGAGCGCCGGTAATTTTGCCGCCAGCGCTGATCCCCTGCCGCGTGCCTTCCTGCTGCTCGCGGGCCTGGCCGAAGAAAAGCTGCCAGAAGAACTCTCTGCTCCGCTCTTTCTCGCGCTATGGCATCAACTGGGCGGTACGGCGGAGGAGTCTGCAAAGAACGCCGTGCGCTGCACGATGCTGATCCGCGAAGATTCTCAGCCGGTGCGTCTCGTCTACACCTGCCAGACGGGGGCCAAAACCGCAGGCACCCTGTCCCCCATTGCCGATCTGCCGGTGTTTCGCTGCGTCTTTGACCGCACGGTGGGCTCGGGCGCTCTGATCGCCGCATCCGACTGGGACAACAGCCTTCTGGCGCTTTGTCTCGAAGACGGCATGCGACAGGCGGGCATCAGCGTCACAAGCCGCAGCGACATTCCGTTGCGCGACATGAAGAGCCCTGTGGGCTTTTACGGCACTTACACCACGATGCCGGGCGCCGCGGCGCATCTTCTCCTGGGCACCGTATCGCCCTTGAGCCTCGCGGAAGCCCTCTCGGGAAGCCTCAACGTCTTGGAAAAGCGTCTGGACAGCATTCGCTTTGAAATGGCGCAAGGCGTCGTGCGCGCCCGCAAGGCGGCGCGCTTCTCCGGTAAATAGCGCTCGAAGACATCCCCAAACACCAACCGGGCGGCGAAGGACTTTCCTCGCCGCCCGGTTTTCTTGCCTCAGATGCCCAGCTCCTGAATCTTTCGGGTGAGAGTGTTGCGCCCCACCCCGAGCTTCACGGCTGCCTCCACTTTCCTGCCGTGCGTGAAATCGAGCGCCGACTGGTAAACCGCCTTTTCAAAGGCCTCCATAAAGCGCGTCATCACATCCGGCGTTTCAGACGCAAGAGACGCCGTCACCTCCGCTTTCAGCGCCTCAACCCAACTGCCTGCAGCTGCCGCAGGCGTCACCACAGGCGCTTCGCCCGCCGCACCCCGGACTTCCGCCGGCAGATCCTCAGTGCGAATCGTCTGGCTCGGCGCCATGACGGTGAGCCAGTTGCACAAGTTCTCCAACTGGCGCACGTTCCCGGGGAACGGAAAGTGACTGATGAAGTCCGAAGCGTCGGGCGCCAAGTGTTTTCCTTCCGTCTTGAGGTTCTTCGCCGCAGCTGCAAGGAAATGCTCCGCGAGCGCCGGAATGTCTTCCGAACGATCGCGCAAGGGCGGCAACCGCAGCCGAATGACATTCAAGCGATGGAAAAGGTCCTCGCGAAAGAGCCCTTCCTTCACGCG
Source organism: Acutalibacteraceae bacterium (assembly GCA_963647785.1). Classification (GTDB taxonomy): domain Bacteria; phylum Pseudomonadota; class Gammaproteobacteria; order Burkholderiales; family Burkholderiaceae_F; genus Duodenibacillus. The sequence continues at coordinate 4,373 of CAVJBF010000037.1, read as the reverse complement.
CTCTTCCAAATTCTGATTCGTCGCCGCAATGACGCGCACGTCAGCCTTTATAAGCTGACAGCCGCCCACGCGGTAGAAGCACCCGTCGGACAACACGCGCAGCAGGCGGGTCTGCATCTCCATCGGCATGTCGCCGATTTCATCCAAAAAAAGCGTGCCGCCCTTGGCTTGCTCGAAGCGCCCGTACTGCAGGGTGTTCGCCCCCGTAAAGGCGCCGCGCTCGTGACCAAAGAGCTCGCTTTCCAACAATTCGCGCGGAATGGCTGCGGTGTTAATCGCGACATAAGGCGCATTGCGACGCGGTGAATGCCGGTGCAGCGCCCGCGCCACCACTTCCTTGCCTGTGCCCGACTCGCCCGTGATGAGCACCGTCACATTGCTCTGCGACAAGCGGCCGATTGCTCGAAATACTTCCTGCATCGCCGGCGACTGGCCGATGATCTCGGAAACTTCGCCCGGCGCTTCTCGGGCGATTTCCTTCGCGGCCGTCTCTTCGCAGGCGCGCCGCAGAAGTTCAATCGCGCGATTGATGTCAAACGGCTTGGCGAGGTACTCGTAGGCGCCGCCTTGAAAAGCGCTCACCGCGCTGTCCAAGTCTCCGAACGCCGTCATGATGATGACGGGCACGTCGGGATGCTCAGTCTTTACGAGATTCAAAAGCTCCACGCCCGTCATGTCATGCATGCGGATGTCGCTCAAGAGCACCGACGGAGTCTCTGTCTTCAGCGCCTCCACCACCTCTTCAGCGTCTTTGAACATGCGGCAGGACATGCTCTCGCGCTGCAGCGCCTTTTCGAGCACCCAGCGAATTGAACGATCATCATCCACTACCCAGATCGGTTTCATATTTGACTAGCCCTTTCGTTATGCCGTCTTGCCCAGCGGGAAAAGAATCTCAAAATCCGTTCGCCCCGGCACGCTGTCCACGTCAATCGAGCCGCCGTGCTGCTCCACGTAAGTCTTCACAAGGGAGAGCCCCAGCCCTGTCCCCTCCTCGCGTCCCGTCACCAGAGGGAAGAAAATCTTTTCGCGAATGCCAGGATCAATGCCCGGACCGTTGTCAATCACGTCCACCCGCAGAGCCGTGCGACAGATCTTGCGCTGGATCGTCACCTGACGCGCAATGCGCGTTCTCAAGACAATCTCCGCGCGCTCCTCGCGAATCAGGTCGCGCATCGCCTGTGCGGCGTTGCGCATGAGGTTGAGGAAAATCTGAATGAGCTGCTCCTTATCCCCCTGAATGGGCGGCGCGCTCACGTCGTAGTCACGGAGGATCGTGAGGCCGCGCGGAAATTCCGCCAGAAGAAGGTTCCTCACTCGCTCCATCACTTCGTAGAGATTCACTTCACCGATGTGCCGCTCGCGGCGGTACGGCGCCAGAATCCGATCCACGAGTCCCTGCAGCCGGTCCACTTCGCCGATGATGACTTCCGTGAACTCGCGCTCTTCAGCGCTCGTCAATTCGCCTTCCAAAAGCTGCGCTGCACCGCGAATGCCGCCCAGCGGATTCTTCACTTCGTGCGCGAGGTTCCGCAAGAGGGACTTCGTCGCGTCATTCATGCCCGCTTCCTGCTCTTCGCGCGCAAGCTTCATGGCGTTTTCAATAGCGGCGATTTCAAGAAGCAGCAGTCCGTCGCTTCCCGCCAGAGGACTGATCGTCGCGTAGACGGACTCGGGATCGGACATGGGCCGGCGCAGCTCCGTGATGGAGCTAAAAGGCGTCAGAGGCGGCGCGTCTTTAAAGCGCATCACCCACTCGCGCGCCTGCGGCACAAGAAGTCCGACGTCGGACCCCTTCAAATTGCGACGAGAGCAGCCAATTAGCACTTCCGCAGCGCTGTTGCACCAGCAGATGCCGCCAAAGCGGTCGACCACCACCACCGACGTGGTGAGCAGGTCGGCTGCCGCCGTAAACCGCATGTCAAAACCCGCTGTCACTGCCATATGGCCACTCCCAGAGTGAAAAGAAAAGGCGCCGTCAACGGAAAAAACTGGCTTTCCCGCTGCGGCGCCTGAACACACCTGACGTGTCTGACGCGAGCCGGCCTCAAAATTTTCGAAGCCGGCCGCCCGTCATCAGCCGGCGTAGTACATGTCGAATTCGCAGGGTTCAACAGAGGCGCGATAGCGCGTCACTTCCTGCATCTTGAGAGCGATGTACGCATCGATCATGTCGTCGCTGAAGACGCCGCCGCGGGTAAGGAACTCGCGGTCGCGATCGAGGTAGTCAAGAGCCATGTCAAGGCTCGAGCACACCGTCGGGATCTTGGCGTTTTCTTCGGGCGGCAGATCGTAGAGGTTCTTGTCCGCGGGATCCCCCGGGTTGATCTTGTTCTGGATGCCGTCAAGGCCGGCCATCAGGAGGGCCGAGAACGCGAAGTAGGGGTTCGCCATCGGATCCGGGAAGCGAACTTCAACACGGCGGGCCTTCGGGCTCAGCACGTGCGGGATGCGCAGAGAAGCGGAGCGGTTGCAGGAGGAGTACGCCAACTTCACCGGCGCTTCAAAGCCCGGCACGAGACGCTTGTAGGAGTTCGTGGTCGGGTTGGTGAGAGCGTTCAACGCGCGAGCATGCTTGATGACGCCGCCAATGTAGTAGAGGGCGAGCTCGGAGAGGCCGGCGTAGCCGTTCCCGGCAAAGAGGTTCTGGCCGTCCTTCCAGATGGACTGGTGAACGTGCATGCCGGAACCATTGTCGCAGGACATGGGCTTCGGCATGAAGGTCGCGGTCTTGCCGTAGGCGGCGGCGACATTCCACACCGTGTACTTCACGATCTGCAGCCAGTCGGCGCGCTGCACGAGGGTGGAGAACTTGGTGCCCAGTTCGCACTGGCCGGCGGCGCCCACTTCGTGATGGTGGATTTCGCACGGCACGCCCTGCTGTTCAAGAAGGGTGATCATCTCAGCGCGGATGTCCGCCAGGCTGTCGACCGGCGGAACCGGGAAGTAGCCGCCCTTGTACGCAGCGCGGTGAGCGAGATTGCCGCCTTCGTATTCGATCTTGGAGGACCAGGGCGCTTCTTCGGACTGGATCTTGAAGAAGGTGTGCTCAGGAGAGCAGTCCCAGGTGACGCCGTCAAAAATGAAGAATTCGGGTTCGGGCCCGAAGAAGGCCTGATCACCGATGCCGGTGGACTTCAGATACGCTTCGGCGCGCTTGGCGAGCGAACGGGGATCGCGGCTGTAGCCCTTGCCCGTGTCGGGTTCGACCACATCGCAGGTCATGATGAGGGTGTTCTGTTCGCGGAACGGATCCATGTGGGCCGTTTCCGGGTCCGGCATGAGGAGCATGTCGCTCGACTCAATGCCGCGCCAGCCAGCCATCGAGGAGCCGTCGAACGCCTGGCCGTCTTCGAACGTTTCTTCCGTGAGCTGGTGAACCGGCACGGTAAGGTGCTGTTCGCGGCCGCGGGTATCCGTCAAACGATAATCAACGAACTTCACGTCGTTGTCTTTGACCATCTGCAAAACGTCAGCGGGGGACGTCATAATTTTTCTCCTCGATTGGAAAAGAAGCCATGTCGGTTAAGTGTTCGAAACGCGTCTCAGCCAGGCCAAGCGCGATTTGCTTCCTTTCAAGCAAGAACCGTGCCAAAACTTAGCCTCTAAGAAAACATGCGTTCCGGCAGGGCACGCACCCGCCCTGCCGCACAAACTTGGATCATAACGCACCTTTTTGGTGCTTTTACTTGCAACCAAGTGAAAATTACGAAAATTCGCCTGCGCCACAGCAAAAAACTCTTTATGATGCGCTCCAACGTGTGGGGGTGCTCCGGTTTCGACGGGGTGTAGGACGCTGCACGGTGCATGTCGAGGTCTAGTCACCTCGTTAAACCGCTAGAAACTAATAAACGCCAACAACGAGCGTTTCGCTCTCGCCGCCTAAGGGCCGCGGGCGATGCACCGGATGGTCTCTGGTCCGGGTCGGGTAAAACCGGCAGCATCGTCATTCACAGGGACTGGACATTGGCGGTGCCGCGACGCCCGTGTCAAGATCAAGCGGCTGGTCGGAGTCCGGCCTGTCTGACGGCAGGGACTTCGGCAAGATTCAAATAGTCTGACTACACATGTAGAGCCGGCAGAAAAATCACTTCGGACGCGGGTTCAATTCCCGCCACCTCCACCAAAGACTCGTCCCGGGTTGTCCACGACAATCCGGGATTTTTCTTTTGATGCAATGGCCAGCCCCCCTGAAATTCGCTTTTTCGCTGAAAGATCAAATCAGAATTTTTTGATCGAATCTTCGCTGAAATTGGCGGCCATTTTGTGGGGCAACCACGAGTATGACGATCGTTACTGAAATTGACCAACTGTTAGAGCAAAGGGAAAATGTCACATAGTGGCAAGGTGTAATGTCACAAAATTTCCCTCCT
>CAVJBF010000036.1:0-23698 GCA_963647785.1 Acutalibacteraceae bacterium | reverse complement strand
ATGCTTGGGTCAATAGGAATATACCGCGCTTTCGCGCGGAACGCGATTCCTCCCCATGACTAAAAGTCAGGGGCTTCCTCGCGGCTTTGTAGTGAAGCAGGAGCCGGAGCCGGAGACGACGGGACCCTGTTTGACGGTGGCTGGACAAGCATGAGTGGCACGCTTGCGAAAATTTTCGTCATCCGGTGCGGTTGTCCGATGGTCGTCTCCGTGCTGAGGCGGGAAAATCTTTGAAAAACAACTTGCGTCCCGGAGTTTCTTTCAGTAGAATTCGCCCCCTGATTTTTTGCCGTGCGCGGCCGATTTCCCCGTTTCCACTGAATCGACTGCAGAAAAGCCCGGAGAAACTTCAGCAAAACAATCTTTATGTCGGTTGTTCAAAACGAGAGAACAGCCGATTTGTCGATATTTTGACGGAGTCTTGTCTGTCAGACGCACGGTGTTTTCCCCGCTGCGCCAAAGCCTGAGGCGCCACCCTCGGCGAGACAGAGAGGAACGTCCCTTATTTTTAGGTGAAAACAATGAAGACCTTTTCGGCCAAGCCGCTCGAAGTCAAGCGCGACTGGTACGTGGTCGACGGCAGCAACAAGGTGCTCGGTCGCCTCGCTAGCGAAATTGCCGCTCGTCTGCGTGGCAAGCACAAGCCCGAATTCACGCCGCACGTCGATACGGGCGACTACATCGTCGTGATCAACGCCGACAAGATCGTTATGTCTGCTGAAAAGGCGGGCAAGAAGACCTACTACCGCCACACCGGCTACCCGGGCGGCGTGTACGAGACCACGTTCGTCGAAATGCAGGCGAAGCATCCGGGCCGCGCTCTGGAAATCGCCGTGAAGGGCATGCTTCCGAAGGGCCCCCTGGGCTACGCGATGATCAAGAAGCTCCACATCTATGCGGGCAACGAACATCCGCATTCTGCTCAGCAGCCCAAGGTTCTCGACATCTAAGGAAGACAACAATGATCGGCAACTACAACTACGGCACCGGCCGCCGCAAGAGCTCCGTCGCTCGCGTGTTCATCAAGCGCGGCACGGGCAAGATCGTGATCAACGGTCGCGAACTCAACGAATTCTTCAAGCGTGAAACCGGCCGCATGGTCGTGCTTCAGCCCCTGCAGATCACCGAAAACACCGAAACGTTCGACATCATGGTGAACGTGGCTGGCGGCGGTGAATCCGGCCAGGCTGGCGCCGTTCGTCACGGCATCACCCGCGCTCTGATCGACTACGACGCGAACCTCAAGCCCGTTCTCTCCAACGCCGGCCTCGTCACGCGCGACGCCCGCGAAGTGGAACGCAAGAAGGTCGGCCTCAAGAAGGCCCGCCGCGCCAAGCAGTTCAGCAAGCGCTAATTGCTTTGCCCGCCGGTTCTCCGAGCTTTTGGAGAGGAGAGCCGGCAAGAGAAGCCGCTTTACGGACGAACGCTCCGCCAAGCGGCTTTTTTGCATTCGGGCGAGTTTCGAATGCAGGACGCATTTTTTTGCAAGTTCCGCGTGGAGCCCGCAGGATGCAGTCCGTATAATGCCCGATGCACTTTTGCGGCAGCCTCGCTGCTGCCGCGATCTAACCACTAAAGGGGACAGTTGTGTTCTTCATTTCCGACGCCTTGGCCCAGACGGCCGTTGCTAGCGACTCCGCCGGCGGCATCCTGATGCAGATCGTTCCGATCGCGCTCATCTTCGTTGTTTTCTGGTTCTTCCTCATTCGTCCGCAGCAGAAGCGCCAGAAGGAACACATGAAGATGTGCTCGGAGCTTGCCAAGGGCGATGAAATCCTGACGCTGGGCGGCATTGCCGGCCGCATTTCGGATCTCACCGAACAGTACATCGTGATCGAGATCAGCCGCGTGGACGACAAGCCCGTGACGATCACCATGCAGCGCGGCGCGGTGCAGACGGTGCTTCCGAAGGGCACCATCAAGTCGATCTAATCGCACGAACTGGGCTTGAATGCCGCGGGCGTTCTTCACTGAGGAGGGACGCCCGTTTCGCGTTCAAAGTCAGCGGCTCTTTTCGGCCGCGGCGTTTCGGGGCGTTGCGCCCCCAACTCTCTTTCCTGAAGCATCTATGAATCGCTACGCTCTCTGGAAATATTTGGTGATTGCGGCTGTCCTGCTGGTGGCGGGCATCTACACCCTCCCCAACTTCTACGGCGAGTCGCCCGCCGTGCAGGTATCCTCCGGCAAATCCACCGTCAAAATCGATGAGGCCGTGAAGACGCGCGTCGAGCGCGCTCTGGCCGATGCCAACCTGAAGCCCAACGGCGTCTTCTTTGAGCAGGGGGCGCAGCAGAGCACGGTGCGCGTGCGCTTTGACCCGACGCAGGCCGAAGAGCAGCTGCAGGCTCGGGAAGCGATCGAAAAGGTGCTGAATCCTGACCGCACGGATCCCGCGTACATCGTGGCGCCGAACTTGGTGTCGAATACGCCGGCCTGGCTGATGAAGATCAACGCCCTTCCGATGTATCTGGGGCTTGACCTTCGCGGCGGCGTGCACTTCCTGCTGCAGGTGGACATGCGCACGGCGATCCAGAAGAAGGCGGAGTCGGCGGCTGCTGACCTGCGCACGCAGTTCCGAGACAAGAAGATTCGCCACGCCGGCATCAGTCGCTCGGGGAACACGATTGAAGTGCGCTTCAATACCGCGGACGAGCGCGCTCGCGCGACCGACGTGATGCGCCAGACGCAGCCCGATCTCACCTTCAAGGAAGTGGACGAAGGGGACAAGTTCCTCATCACCGCGGAACTCTCCCAGAAGGCGATTCAGAATGTTCAGGAATACTCTCTGAAGCAGAACATCTCCACGCTGCACAACCGAATCAACGAACTCGGCGTCGCCGAGCCCGTGATCGCGCAGCAGGGCGCCGACCGCATCGTGGTGCAGCTGCCGGGCGTGCAGGACACCGCCAAGGCAAAGGACATTCTGGGCCGCACGGCCACCTTGGAAGTGCGTCTCGTGGACGACTCCCCGGAAGCCTATTCGCAGCTGCAGCAGGGGAACGTCCCCTTTGGCGACGAGAAGTATCTTGACCGCGAAGGCCGCGCCATTCTCGTGAAGCGCCGCGTGATCCTTACGGGCGAAAACCTGAACGACGCGCAGCCGGGCTTTGACTCCCAGACGCAGGAGCCCACGGTCAATCTGACGTTGGACAACAAGGGCGCCCGCATCTTCCGCGACGTGACCCGCGACAACGTCGGCAAGCGCATGGCGATCATTCTCTTTGAAAAGGGCAAGGGCGAAGTCGTGACGGCGCCCGTGATCCGTCAGGAGATCGCCGGCGGCCGCGTGCAGATTTCGGGCCGCATGTCCACGATTGAGGCGACCGACACGGCGCTTTTGCTGCGCGCGGGCTCGCTGGCTGCGCCCATGGAAATCGTGGAAGAACGCCTGATCGGGCCGAGCCTTGGCGCCGACAACATTCAGGCGGGCTTCAAGTCCACGATCTGCGGCTTTGCGATCGTGGCGGTCTTCATGATCCTCTACTATCAGGTGTTCGGCCTGGTGAGCGCCGCGGCGCTCTTGGCGAACGTCATGTGCCTTGTGGCGATCCTTTCGATGCTGCAGGCGACGCTCACGCTGCCTGGCATTGCCGCCATTGCCTTGACGCTTGGCATGGCCGTGGACTCCAACGTGCTCATCAACGAGCGCGTGCGCGAGGAGCTTCGCATCGGCCGTTCGCCGCAGCTTGCGATCAGCGAGGGCTACGACGTCGCCTTCAACACGATTGTTGACTCGAACGTGACGAGCCTCATCGCGGGCATTGCGCTCCTCATCTTCGGCTCGGGCCCGGTGCGAGGCTTCGCGGTGGTGCACTGCCTTGGCATCCTCACCTCGATCTTCACGTCGGTCGTGGTGTCCCGCGCGCTCATCAATCTCATCTACGGTCGCCAGAAGAAGCTCACTCGCGTCCACATCGGCCAGGTGTGGAAGCCTGAAGCGGCGAAGGCGTAACGGGAGGAAGTCAACATGGAATTTTTCCGCATTCACAAGACCATCCCGTTCATGCGTTATTCGCACATTCTGAACGCGGTGTCGATCATTTCGTTTTTGTTTGCCGTGTACTGGATCTTCATGCACGGTCTCGCTTTCTCAATTGAGTTCACGGGCGGCACGCAGGTGGTCGTGAACTACCCTGAGGCCGTGTCCGCTGAAGACGTCCGCAAGACGATTCAGGACGGCATGGGCGTGGACGCCGCCGTGCAGAACTACGGCACGGCGCGCGACCTGATGATCCGCCTGCCGATGAAGGAGGGCGAATCCTCCGGCAAGCAGGCCGAGGAGCTTCTGAAGGTGCTGTCGGCGAAGGCGCCTGACGTGAAGATTTTGAACAACGAGTTCGTGGGGCCGCAGGTGGGCGAAGAGCTTGCCACGGACGGCGCGACGGCGCTGCTCTTGGTGATTCTCGGCATCATCATCTACCTCTCCCTGCGGTTTGAATGGAAGTTCGCCGTGGCGGCCATCATCGCCAACATGCACGACATCATCATCGTGATCGGCGTCTTTGCGGTGATGCGCTGGGAGTTTTCGCTCCCGGTGCTCGCGGCCGTTCTCGCCGCCCTTGGCTACTCCGTGAACGAGTCGGTGATCATCTTCGACCGCGTCCGCGAGCACTTTCGCAAGATGCGACGCACGGACACGATGGAGATCATCAACTCCGCCATTACGGCGACAATTTCTCGAACGGTGATCACGCATACGTCCACGCTGGCGATGACGCTGTCGATGTTCTTCTTCGGCGGCCCGGCGCTGCATCACTTCTCTCTGGCGCTCACGATCGGCATCTGCCTTTCGATCTACTCCTCCGTGTTCGTTGCGGCGGCGATCGCGATGTACCTCGGCGTGAAGCGTGAAGACCTCGTGAAGCCCGTGAAGAAGGATGACGTGCAGGCCATGGTGCCGTAAGCGTTTCTTTCCGACGGAGTCCGAAGCGGGCGGTTTGCCATAAGGTGAACCGCCCGTTTTGTCGACGAATGGGTGACGAGAGCGGCGATTCGGTGCACAATGCCGGAATTGAGGCCGGCGGAAATTCGCCGGCGGGCATCATGAAATCAGGGCGACGGGAAGATGGAACGCTCTCCCGAAGGCCGTCAGCTGAAGGTTCCGCTTTTTTCCTTTGAGGTTTCCCATGAAGACTCGTCTTTTTGCTGCTGCGGCCATGGCTGCGGCGCTCTTTGCGGGCGCCGTGCAGGCCGAGGCGTTGCGCGTCGGCACGCACCCCACGTTTGCGCCGTTTGAATTTATGGACACGCAGACCCGCTCCTACGTGGGCTTTGACATGGATCTCATTCGCGAGATCGGCAAGCGCGCGGGCTATGAGGTGGAGCTCGTGAACATGGGCTTTGACGGCCTTATCCCGGCGCTTTTCACGGGTACGATCGACGTGGCGGCTTCGGGCATCACGATCACCGAAGAGCGCAAGAAGAAGGTGGACTTCTGCGCGCCCTACTACGAAGCGGGGCAGGGCCTGCTCGTTCGCACGAAGGACGCGGCGAAGTACACGGATCTGAAGAGCCTTGAAGGCAAGACGATCGGCGTTCAGATCGGGACGACGGGCGCAGACCTTGCCAAGGGCATCTCGGGCGCGCGCATCAAGGCCTTCAACACCGGGGCGGAAGCGTTCATGGACTTGAAGATGGGCGGCAGCGAAGCCGTCATCACCGACCGTCCGGTGATCGGCTACTTCATGGTGCAGAACCCCCGGGCCGCCAAGGGGCTCACCCAGCAGAAGACGCGCCTTGACGCGGAGTACTTCGGCTTTGCGGTGAAAAAGGGCAACGCCAAGGTGAAGAACGCGATTGACGACGCCTTGAAGGCGATGAAGGACGACGGCAGCTATCAGAAGATCTACAAGAAGTGGTTTGGCGAATAACCAGCAGCTCTTGAGCTTTGAGCGGCGGCGTTTCCGTGTCGGGACGACCGCCGTTTTTGTTGGGTGCAGGGGGCAATGGGCGGTCGGGTGGAAAACAAAAAAAGGTGGGAGGAAGCTAAAAAACAAGCTCCGTATAACGCGTGACGATCTCTGCTACGAACAAGGCCCTGGCGGTCTCCCTGTCAGGATCGTAGACAAAAGAAAAGCCCGGATCTCTAACCTTCCGAGCTTTTCCGAACTAAGGAGATACGAGATGCCACCTATTTACCATCTCGTATGCCTGCATTGTCGCTCAACGGGGAACTGCATGTCAACCTTGACGTGTCTCCCTCAGCGTGACGGCCCTTGTTCTGATTGTGCTTTTGAAGCGCTAAGGAACCCACCGCCGGTCTTTGGATCGGCGGTTTTTTTAATGGGCGCGTTCTAACGGGGGTGACGGTAGCGACAACTCCTCTGCTCGATTGACGAACGGTGCGAAAAAGAGCGTGCGTGCTGGGTGACTTTCCGATAGAATGCGGCCCCGGCGGGTCCCCTCGCATGGAAGCTCTGTGAATCTGGTCAGGTCGGGAACGAAGCAGCCACAGCGGAAGTCTTTCAGTGCCGAGGACAAGGCTCGCCATAATCATATCCGGCGCCTTTTGCACCTCAACGCCGCGTCAAAACCGCTTCCCGCATCGCGTACAATTCCCGCATGTTCGAAACCGTTGGCAAAACGGTTTTCTTTTTTGAATTTCCTATGGGTCGGCTATGAGTTATCAGGTGCTTGCTCGCAAATGGCGGCCGCACGACTTCGACAGCATGGTGGGGCAGGACGCGGTGGTCGCGGCGCTCCGCCACGCGTTGGACGAAAACCGTCTGCATCACGCCTACTTGTTCACGGGAACCCGAGGAGTCGGGAAGACGACGCTGTCGCGCATTCTCGCAAAGTGCCTCAACTGCACGGGCGAAGACGGCAAGGGCAATGTGACGTCGCACCCCTGCGGCAAATGCGATGCGTGCCGGGCGATTGACGAGGGGCGCTTCCCCGACTACATCGAAATTGACGCGGCGTCCAACCGCTCGGTGGAAGAAATCACGCCGATTTTGGAGCGCGCGGTTTACGCCCCCACGCAGGGGCGCTACAAGGTCTACATGATCGACGAAGTGCACATGCTTTCGACGCATGCCTTCAATGCGATGTTAAAGACCTTGGAGGAGCCGCCCGAGCATGTGAAGTTCATTCTCGCCACGACGGATCCTCAGAAGGTGCCGATGACGGTGCTTTCGCGTTGCCTGCAGTTCAATCTCCGGAACATGACGCCTGCGGCGGTCGCGAACCACATGCAGGACATTCTCGAAAAAGAAGGCATCGAGGCGGAGAAGCCGGCGCTTTTGCTGCTCGGGAAATGCGCCAACGGCTCCATGCGAGACGGCCTGAGCTTGCTTGATCAGGCGATTGCGTATGCGGCGGGGCCCGTGACGCTCGCGTCCGTGCGCGAAATGCTGGGGGTGGCGGGCGACGATGCGCTGACGAATCTCTTGACCTGCGTGGCCGCCGGCGACGCCGCGGCTGCGATGCAGGAGGCGGAGCGCCTTGGCACTCAGGGGCTTTCGTACTCGGAGGCGATTCGCGCGATGGCGGCGCTCTTGCACCGCATCGCCGTGTGGCAGAAGGTGCCGGAATTCCTCGCCGAAAGCGAAGAGATCACCGAAGGCGTGAAGGCGCTCGCGCGGGCCATGACGCCAGAAGAAGTGCAGCTTGACTATCAGATTGCGCTGCAGGCGAGAAACGACATGCCCTTGGCGCCCGACGAATTCGCCGGGTTCACGATGGCGGTGCTGCGCATGCTGGCCTTCCGTCCGGCGGGCACCCGCGTGGGGCTCAAGGTGCCGGAGAAGACGCCTTCTTTGAAGCCCGCTGCGAAGCCTGCGGCGCAGGCGGCCGTGCAGGCGCCGGCGAGAGCGGTGGCGGAGGCCGCCGAGGACTTGCCGCCCGTTGCCGAGCCCGATTTGTCCGCCATGCCCCCTTGGGAAGACGAAGGGGGAGAGCCCGGCGCCGGTTAAGGAGCTGCACACCGAAAGCGACGAGGGGCGGCTGCCGCTTCCTGCGGACATCCATCCTTCAGCGCTTTTGCTTAACTGGCGCGATCTGCTGTGCAGAACGACGCTTTCTGGGCTTGCCCGCGAGGTGGCGCAGGGAAGCGCCGTGGACGAATTGGACGACCAGCACGTGCTTCTGGCACCGGCGTCTTCGGGACTCGTTTCCGAAGCGGTGGTGAAGGAGATTCGCGGAGCGATTTCCGCTGCCGCGGGACATGACTTCGCCGTGCAATTTGCGGGGCGAGAGAAGACGGCCGAAGAACTCACGGTGACCAAGGTCATTGAAACCGAGAAGCTGAAAGCCCGGCGGGCCATTGTTGAAGCCTTCAAAAGCGACCCGTTTGTGCAAGAATGCGTCCGACAGTTGGGCGGCGAAGTGGTGGAAACCTCCGTGCGGCCCTTAACGATTGACGAACTCAAGGAATTTGAACGACATGCGTGGCAATATTCAGGGACTGCTCGCCCAGGCCCAAAAGATGCAGAAAAACGTTGAACGTCTGCAGAACGAACTTGGCAACCTGGAGGTGACGGGGGAAGCGGGCGCCGGCGCCGTGAAGGTGACGATGACCTGCAAGCATGAAGCCCGCCGCGTGGAGATTGACGCGAAGCTTCTCTCGGGCGATCCCGACGACAAGGAAATGCTCGAAGACCTCGTCGCCGCCGCGATCAACGACGCGGCCCACAAGGCTGAAGCCGTCTCGCAGCAGAAGATGAAGGAAGCGACGGCGGGGCTGCCGCTGCCCCCGGGGTTCAAGCTTCCCTTCTGATTGCTTCGCGACTTTGCGAAATTTCGAGCCCGGATTCTGAAGGCGGCTGGTTCGCCTTTAGAATTCGGGCTTTGTTTGTTTTTGGAAATTTTCCATGTACAGCTGGTTTGATGTGCTCCTTTTGCTGGGGCTCATTTTCCTCAATGGTCTTTTTGCGATGAGCGAAATCGCGCTTGTCGCGAGCCGCCGCGCCCGTCTGCAGGTGAGACTGGACGACGGCGACAAGCGGGCGGACACGGCGTTGAAGCTGCAGAGCAACCCCACGTGGGCGCTCTCCACGATTCAGGTGGGCATCACCTCCATCGGCATCTTGTCGGGCATCGTGGGCGAATCGGCGCTTGCCGCCCCGGTCGCGGAATTTCTGACGGGCCTCGGGGTGAGCGCTGAAGCCGCCAAGGGCATCGGCCTCGCGCTCGTTGTGGTGCTCGTCACCTATTTCTCCATCGTGCTCGGGGAGTTGGTGCCCAAGCGCCTGGGACAGGTGAACCCCGAAGGCGTCGCCTGCCGAGTGTCCGGGCCCTTGAAGCTCCTCTCTTTGGTGATGAGCCCCTTTGTGAAGCTTCTCTCCGCGTCCACCGAAGGCTTGCTGAAGCTTTTTGGCCAGGCCGGCAAGGGCGAGGCGAGCGTCACCGAGGAGGAGATTCACGCCATGCTCGAAGAAGGGAGCGAATCGGGCGCGATTGAAGCCTCTGAACGCGACATGGTGCGAAACGTCTTTCGGCTCGATAACCGGCAGGCGGGGTCCATCATGGTCCCTCGCAGCGACATTGAATGGATCGACTTGGAAGAAAGCAGCGAAGCCAATGTGAAGAAGATCCTGACAAGCCGCCGCTCGCGCCTGGTGGTGGCAAGCGGCAGCCTCGATGACATCAAGGGCGTCTGCTCCACGCGCATTCTCATGCAGCAGATGGTGGAAGGCGGCAAGCCCGACTTCACCTGCAACCTTCTTCCGGTCACCTATGTGCCGGAGTCCTTGAACGGCATGGAGCTTCTGGAGCACTTCAAGGGAACGGACGTGCCGCAGGCGCTCGTGGTGGACGAATACGGCGCTGTGGTGGGGCTCGTCACGCCCCGCGACATTTTGGAAGCCATTGCGGGGGAATTCAAGCCTGCAACGTCGGATGAAGCCTGGGCGGTGCCGCGCGCGGACGGCTCCTGGTTTTTGGACGGCATCATCCCGGTGCCGGAATTAAAGGACTGCCTCAATCTGCAGTCAGTGCCCGAGGAGGACGCTGGGCGCTACAACACCTTGTCCGGCATGATGATGCTTCTCTTGATGCGGCTTCCGAAGACGGGCGACATCGTTGTGTGGGAAGGCTGGCGCTTGGAAGTGGCCGACATGGACGGACGTCGCATTGACAAGGTGCTCGCGCAGAGAATCGAGGAGCCCGACGCCGAGGGCGATAGGGCCGCTGCGGGCGCTGGCGCAGCCGACGCGGCTCAAGCGGGCCAGAAGACGAATACAACCGAAATGACGGACAACAAAGGAAACTAAGCCATGGACTGGATCTACGCGCTGCAGGTGGTCTTTTTAGGCATTGTCGAGGGGCTCACCGAATTTCTGCCGGTGAGCTCCACCGGCCACCTCATCATCGCGGGCGACCTGATCGGCTTTGCGGAAACCGCAGCGGCGGACACGTTCTACGTCGCCATTCAGGCGGGGGCGATCGTCGCCGTCTGCTGGCACTACAAGGCGCGGATCATTTCGATTCTCTTGAATCTCTTCAAGACGGGAAAGGAGCAGCGTCTCGCGGTGAACACTGTCGTTGCGTTCATCCCCGCGGCGGTGCTGGGCGTTCTCTTTGCGTCCTTCGTGAAGCACTATCTCTTCAATCCCGCGGCCGTGGCGGCGGCGCTCGTCGCGGGCGGCCTTCTCATTTTGTGGCTGGAGAACTGGCAGGCGAAGTCGGGGCGCGCGCCGCGCGTGGCGACAATGGACGACATGACGTGGAAGGACGCGCTGGGCGTCGGGTTCATGCAGTGCCTCGCGCTCATCCCCGGCACGAGCCGCTCGGGCGCCACCATCATCGGCGGCATGGCGCTGGGGCTCTCCCGCACGGCGGCAACGGAATTCTCCTTCTTTCTTGCCATCCCGACGATTTTCGGCGCGACGGTCTACGACCTCTGGAAGAGCCGCGAGATGCTCTCGGCGGACGGACTTCCCGGCATTGCCGCTGGCTTCATTGTGAGCTTTGTGAGCGCCATCGTCGTCGTGCGCTGGCTCTTGCGCTACGTGGCGCACAATGACTTCAAGGCCTTCGGCTGGTATCGCATCGTCTTTGGGATTCTGGTGCTCGTGCTCTGCGGCGCGGGGCTGGCGGATTTCTGATCGACCTGGTGAGAGCGGCGTCTTTTTCAAAAAGGCGCTGCCCGCAAGGCAAAGAAAAACGGCCGGGAGCATTGGTGCTCTCGGCCGTTTGGCTAACGGCGCTGCGGTGGGGCTTACGCCTTCTTTGCCGCGGCTTCTCGGGCGGCGAACGTTTCCTTCCAGCGCGCCACCTGCTTCAAGACCTGCGCGGGGGCCGTGCCGCCCGTGTGGTTGCGCGCGGCGACGGCGCCTTCCAGCGTCAACACCTTGTAGACGTCTTCCGTGATGTCGGGGCTGAACGTCTGCAGGTCCTCGAGCTTCAGGTCCGCGATGTCGCAGCCCAGGTCGGAGGCGTGGCGCACGACGCGGCCCACGATGTCGTGCGCGGTGCGGAAAGGCGTGCCATGGCGCACGAGATAGTCGGCAAGGTCGGTGGCGGTGGGGTAGCCCGAGGCCGCCGCTTCGCGCATGCGCTCGCGGTTGGGCTCGACGCCCGTCATCATTTCGATGAAGGCCTGCAGCGTGTCCTTCACGGTGTCGATCGCGTCAAAGACGGGCTCCTTGTCTTCCTGCAGGTCCTTGTTGTAGGCAAGCGGCAGCCCCTTCATCAACATCGCCATCGTGACCAGGTCGCCCATGACGCGGGCGCACTTGCCGCGCGCCGTTTCGGGGACGTCCGGATTCTTCTTCTGGGGCATGATGGAAGACCCCGTCGTGAAGCGGTCCGGCAGCTTGATGAAGGAGAAGGGCTGGCTCATCCAGTAGACGAGCTCTTCGGATAAGCGCGAGATGTGCACCATCACGAGGCTTGCAGCCGCCGTGAATTCGATCCCGAAGTCGCGGTCGCTCACGGCGTCGAGGGAATTCTGCGCCACGGCTTCAAAGCCCAGCAGCTGGGCGGAGTACTCGCGGTCAATGGGGTAGGTGGTGCCCGCCAGGGCCGCGGCGCCCAGAGGCGAGCGGTTCACGCGGTGGCGCAGGTCCGTCATGCGCTCCCAGTCGCGCTGGAACATTTCGACGTAGGCCAGAAGATGGTGGCCGAACGTCACGGGCTGGGCGACCTGCATGTGCGTAAAGCCCGGCATGATCGTGTCGTATTCCTTCTCGGCCTTCTTTGCGAGCACTTCCTGCAGGTGGCCGAGGCGGGTGATGATTTCGTCGACTTCGCTTCTCAAGTAGAGGCGCACGTCGGTCGCCACCTGGTCGTTGCGGCTGCGGCCCGTGTGAAGGCGCTTGCCGGCGTCGCCGATGAGCTGCGTGAGGCGCGCCTCGATGTTGAGGTGCACGTCCTCAAGCTCGAGCTGCCACTGAAACTTCCCCGCGAGGATTTCTTCGCGGATCTGCTTCATGCCGCGGCGGATGTCTTCGAGATCCTTCTCGGAGATGACGCCGCACTTTGCGAGCATCGCGGCGTGCGCGAGCGAGCCGTCGATGTCCGCCATCGCCATGCGCTTGTCAAAGCTCACGGACTGGGTGTATCGGAGCACAAACTCGCTGACGGGTTCAGAAAAGCGGCCGGACCATGCTTCCTTCTTGGCGTGCAGCGGGTCGTCGGAATGGTTGTGCTCTGCGTTTGTCATGATGTTTCGCTCGGGCTGTTGACAGCGCCGGGCTCAAAAGTGAGTACGGCAGGGGGCTTTAATAAAGTCCGGCCTGCGGGAAAAAACGAGCATTCTAGCAAAAAAGCGGGAGCGGAAATTGCTTTGAAGCGCTGAGAAACAACGAAAAATTAGGTAGAAAGCGTTGGGGTTAAGGCTCGAAAAACACGCGTTGGCTAGAATGCCGGCCGCAAAAACAAGGCGCCGCCCGACGGTGAAGTGGAAAAGTTGCGCCTTCCAAGACAAATTCGGAGCTAACTATGGAACCCCTCAAGCATTGTGTCATCGCCACCCGCGAGAGTCCGCTCGCCATGTGGCAGGCCCTTCACATTCAGGCCCGCCTGCGCGCGCAGTATCCCGGCGCCGCCGTGGACCTTCTCGGCATGACGACGAAAGGGGACCAGATTCTTGACCGGACGCTCTCCAAGGTGGGCGGAAAGGGGCTTTTCGTGAAAGAGCTCGAAGCCGCGATGCTCGCGGGCGCCGCGGACCTGGCCGTGCATTCCTTGAAGGACGTGCCGATGGAATTGCCCGAAGGCTTTGTTCTTGCGGCCGTCGCCGTGCGCGAGGATCCGCGAGACGCCTTTGTGAGCCCGAAGTACGAGAGCCTTGATGCGCTTCCCGCGGGCGCCGTGGTGGGCACTTCGAGCTTAAGGCGCGAGCTGATGCTGCGCGCCCGCTACCCGCACTTGAAGGTGGCGTCGATTCGCGGCAATGTGGGAACGCGTTTGGCAAAGCTTGATCGAGGCGAATTCGACGGCCTTGTGATGGCGGGCGCAGGCTTGAAGCGTCTGGAGCTCTCCGAGCGCATCCGTCACTTCATCGCCCCTGAAATGAGCCTTCCCGCACCGGGGCAGGGGGCGCTGGGGATTGAAGTGCGCGAAGACTCCGCCGTTCGTCCCAGTCTTGACTTCTTGAACGACGCCGACACTCGCGCCTGCACGGCCGCCGAGCGCGCCGTCTCCCGGGCGCTGGGCGGCTCCTGCCAGGTGCCGCTGGCGGCGTACTGCATCGTTGACAACGGCGAACTCTTCCTGCGCGCTCACGTGGGCGACCATCGCACGGGGGAAATGATCACGGCCGAGGGCCGCGGCGCTTATGGCGATCCGCTCGGGCTCGCCGCGCGCGTCGTGGCGGACTTGGAAGGCCAGGGCGCTCGAGGGCTCTTGGAAAAGGTTCTGCGCGAAACGGCGGCTTGACATACTCCTTTGGGGTATACAATTTCCGATTGTCCGTAAAATCAAAACCCTCGGTTCAGTTATGCAGAACAAACTTCGCCCGGTCGTGCTGACGCGTCCGGGCGCTGCCAATGATCGTCTCGCCGACCTTCTTGAAAAGGACGGCCTCAATGTCTGGCGCTGGCCGGCTTTCACCATCACGCTGCCGGAAGATCAGGCGATGGTCGCGGATCGATTGACGCGATTGGACGACGTGCAGATGGTGGTGATGGCGTCTCCCGCGGCCGTTGCGGCGGTGGCGCACTGGGTGCGCGAATGGCCGTCACACATTACGCTCGCCACGGTGGGGGAAGGCACCGCGAAGGTGATTCGCGCCGCCTGGGGCGACAGCGTGAAGATCCTCTATCCCGAAGGCGACGCCGAACACTCCGGCAGCGAAGCTCTCTTTGCGCTCGTGAAAAAGCACGGCGTGCCGGCGCGCGTTCTCATTGCGCGCGGCCAGACGGGGCGCGAGTGGCTGAGCGAGCAGCTCATTGCGCTGGGGGCCGACGTCGAAAAGCTCGCGGCCTACGTGCGCGTGCCGCTGGAACTCTCGCCTGAGCAGACGCAGCTGCTTGCGCGCGCCGTGAAGGGGCCGCCGCCCGTGGTCTACCTCACGAGCTCGGACTCGGTGGCGACGATGCTGCATGCCGTGCGCTCGGTGCCGGGCGCACGCGAGTGGTTTGTGTCGGGCGCCGCGGTGACGATTCATCCGCGCTGCGCCGACCGGTTGCGCGAAGCGGGCTTTGCCCGCATTTCGATCGTGGGAACGGATGACGAGCGCGTGCGAAGCGCGGTGCTCGAGCAGCTGGCGGTTGATGCCTGACTTTTTGGAAAAAACTCTAGCTTGACCTGAGGAAAACGAGATGACGAACGACGTGCTTTTGCCTTTGCCGCTGGGAACCTCAGGGTTTGAAGCGCTTCGCGCCGCCGGTCAAATCTACGTGGACAAGACGGAGCTGATTTTTCAGCTGGCGAGCGTTCGTCAGAAGTTTTTTCTGACGCGACCGCGCCGGTTCGGCAAGTCCCTGCTGCTTAGCACCTTGGCGTCGCTTTTTCGAAACGGACTGAAGCATTTCTCGGGACTGGCCATTGAAGCGCTTTGGAAAGACACTACCTACAACGTCATCGAGATTGACTTTTCCAAAGTAAAGGGCTTTGAGTCCTTTGAAGATTTTGAGGACAAGGTTCGCTCGGTCGTCGTCCGGGCCTTTACGCAGGGCGGATTCGTTTTGGACGAGAGAAAGCCTTCGGAATGGATCGATCAGATCGCTGACTGGATGGCCGCTCAGCCGGTTAATTCGCTGGTGCTGTTGATCGACGAATACGATGCGCCGCATGCTGAATGCTTGGATGACAAGGCAACCTTCAACCGGATTCGAAAGTTCTTTGTCAATTTCTACGCCAACATCAAGTCGAGCGACGACTGCCTGCGATTCATGTTCATCACGGGCATCATCAAGTTCAATCAAACGGGCATTTTCTCCGAACTCAACAACTTCACGGACATTTCGCTCGATCCGCTCTACGGCCCTTTGCTCGGTTATACCGAAGACGATATTGACCGCTATTTTGACGGCTACCTGAGGCGAGCCGCTGGCGTGCTCGGATTGTCTTTGGCGCAAGCGCGAGTGCAGCTTCGCGATCATTACGACGGCTATTGCTTTGACGATGAAGCGAGCACGCATCTTTATGCGCCGTGGTCCGTCTTGAATTTTTTCAACCGTCCGTCCCGAGGATTTCTCAACTATTGGATGCGAAGCGGCGGAACACTGACGCTGCTTGAAAAATACCTGCATTCTCATGCGATAAAGACCCCGTCTGAATACGCAGCCCCCAAGAGCGTGAAATATTCAGACTTGGACTGCTCTACGGATCTCGACCACATTAATGATCTGGTGGTGCTTACGCAGGCCGGCTATCTGACGATTAAAAAACGCGGATTGAACGTTTTCCTTGTGGGCTACCCCAATCAGGAAGTGGCTGTGTCGCTTGCGGAGCTTTACAGTGCCAAGCTGCTGCGCGAGCGGGATCTGATGTCCGTGGCGGCTGATACGATTGCGCCCGCCCTGCAGTTGGGCGACGTCACCGAGCTGTTTGAATCAGCCAACCGGGCCTTTGCCGCCATTGATTACGCGCGCTATCCCATCACGGATGAGAAAACTTGTCAGACCTATCTGCAGGTTTTCATCGCCGGCGCGGGATTCGCGGTGACGAGTGAAAGCCATGGTGCGCTGGGACGCAGTGATCTCGAGGTGGAGGCCGATCGTCTCCATTGGGTCATCGAGCTCAAGTTCCAGCGCTCGGGAGACAATGTCCAGCGTTTGCTTCAAGAAGGCGTCCGGCAAATTCGGGCGCGAAACTATGGCGCAGCCTCCTGCAAGCCGTGCACGCGAGTCGCCGCAGTTTTTTCTGAAGACAAACGCGCCTTCGTCGGATGGCAGTCAGCGGACGTGGAGTCGTCTGCGACAGCTTGCGCTGCCTCTCCCTGACGGGCCTCTGCTATGACGCGGGCTGCTTGAGCCGTTTGTTCCTGGATACAAGGCGCTTTTTCGGCTTTCCGCCCAGAGACGATGTCCGACGAGGTTCACTTGCCTGACGGACCGATCGGCAGAACACAGGCGCCTAAAAATCGAGAACAAATAAAAAGCCTCGGAATTGCTCCCGAGGCTTTTTTGTGACGGTGCTGCCGGAAGGACTTCCGGCAGCCATCAATGCAACTCTTTCGAGATTACATCATCCCGTCCATGCCGCCCATGCCGGCGCCCATTGCGGGAGCGGCAGGCTTGTCTTCCGGATAGTCGGCGACCATGCAGTCCGTGGTGAGGATGAGGCCGGCGACGGACGCGGCGTTCTGCAGCGCGGTGCGGGTCACCTTCGTCGGATCGAGGACGCCCATTTCCACCATGTCGCCGTAGACGCCCGTCTGAGCGTTGTAGCCGTAGTTGCCGGTGCCCTGAGCGACGTTGTTCACGACGACGCTGGGTTCGTCGCCCGCGTTGGCGACGATCTGGCGCATCGGCTCTTCCATCGCGCGCAGCACGATCTTGATGCCGGCGTTCTGTTCGTCGTTGTCGCCCTTGAGGTCCTTGATGGCGCTCTTGGCGCGGATGAGGGCGGTGCCGCCGCCGGCGACGATGCCTTCTTCAACGGCAGCGCGCGTGGCGTGCAGGGCGTCTTCGACGCGAGCCTTCTTTTCCTTCATTTCGACTTCGGTCGCGGCGCCCACCTTGACGAGGGCGACGCCGCCCGCCAACTTCGCCACGCGTTCCTGAAGCTTTTCACGATCGTAGTCGCTCGTCGCGGTTTCGATGAGCTGACGAATGTTCTTCACGCGGTCGGCGATCGCTTCGGGCTTGCCGGCGCCGTCGATGATCGTGGTGTTTTCCTTCGTCACTTCGATGCGCTTGGCGGAGCCAAGCTGCGCAAGGGTCGTCTTGTCGAGCGTGAGGCCGAGATCCGACGTGATGACCGTGGCGCCCGTGAGGATGGCGATGTCTTCCAGCATGGCCTTGCGGCGGTCGCCAAAGCCCGGGGCCTTCACGGCGACAACCTTGAGGATGCCGCGGATGGAGTTCACGACGAGCGTGGCGAGGGCTTCGCCATCGACGTCTTCAGCGATGATCAGGAGCGGACGGGAGGCCTTTGCCACCTGTTCGAGCACGGGGAGGAGGTCACGGATGTTGCTCACCTTCTTGTCGTGCAGGAGCACGAACGGGTTTTCGAGCACGGCGGCCTGGCGTTCCGGCGTGTTGATGAAGTAGGGGGAGAGGTAGCCGCGGTCAAACTGCATGCCTTCCACGACTTCGAGCTCGTTGTTGAGGCTCTTGCCGTCTTCGATCGTGATCACGCCTTCCTTGCCGACCTTTTCCATGGCCTTGGCGATGATGTCGCCGATTTCCGTGTCGGAGTTGGCGCTGATGGCGCCAACCTGGGCCACTTCCTTCGTGGTCGTGGTGGGCTTGGAGATCTTCTTCAGTTCCGCGATGGCGGCGGCGACGGCCTTGTCGATGCCGCGCTTCAAGTCCATCGGGTTCATGCCCGCGGCGACGTACTTCATGCCTTCGTCAACGATGGCCTGAGCGAGCACCGTGGCGGTCGTCGTGCCGTCGCCGGCGTTGTCGTTCGTCTTCGAGGCGACTTCGCGCACCATCTGGGCGCCCATGCTCTCAAACTTGTCCTTGAGGTCGATTTCCTTGGCAACCGACACGCCGTCCTTCGTGACGAGCGGACCGCCGAAGCTACGTTCGAGCACCACGTTGCGACCCTTGGGGCCGAGGGTGACCTTCACCGCGTTGGCAAGCGTATTGATGCCGCGGACCATGCGGGAGCGGGCGTCATCACCGAAAAGAACCTGCTTAGCAACCATTTTTTTGAATCCTTCAAAAATTCAACTGTCTAAAGTAAAGAATGCGGCGGAATCAGGCTTCCACGATGCCCATGATGTCTTCTTCGCGCATCACGAGGTATTCCGTGCCGTCGACCTTGACGTTCTGGCCGGAGTACTTGCCGAAGAGGACGCGGTCGCCGACCTTGACGTCCATCGGCAGGAGCTTGCCGGCTTCGTCGCGCTTGCCGGGACCCACGGCGATCACTTCGCCCTGATCGGGCTTCTCGCCGGCGTTGTCGGGGAGGACGATGCCGCTGGCGGTGGTGCGCTCAACTTCAAGGCGCTTGACGATCACGCGGTCATGCAAAGGACGAATCTGCATTTTTGACTCCAAACAAAATTTTGAAAATCGATTCCCGACGCAGCGGGATTAAACAGTGGGGCCGGAAGCTTTCCGGCCCGGGCATGACGCTATATGGGGACAGGGGGTGTTTTTTTCAAGCTTCGGGGGCGGTAAACTCAGCCAATCTCTGAAAAAGTCGCTCAAGGCGCATTCCATATGGTTGAAAACACGGTGAAAAAAATAACTCTGACCATGGCGGCCGCCATGGCCTTGTGGGCGGAGGCGCCTGCGGCCGCGGTGCCGGCGGACGTGCAGAAGATCATCGCCCGCTCGGGGCTCAAGCCGCAGGACGTCGCGCTCTGGATCGCGCCTGCGGGAAGCCGCCAGGCTGAGGTGACGTTGAATGAAGCGCGTCTCATGGAGCCAGCGAGCGTCATGAAGGTCGTGACGACCGCGGCGGCGCTTGACCTCTTGACACCCGCGTGGACCGCCGTGACGCGCTTTGGCGCGGCAGCCGAGCCCGATGCCGCCGGCCGCATCCGCGGCGCGGTCTTCACCGGGGGCGGCGATGCGCATTTTGTGGTGGAGAACGTCTGGCTCATGGCCGAAAGCCTCGCGCAGCGCGGCGTGAAGACGATCGAAGGCGACATCGTGATTGATCGCAGCCGATACGCCCGGTCGGTGCGCGTCGCGGATCAGGGCGCCTTTGACGGCGCGGCGACGCGTCCCTACAACGTGGGGCCGGACCCGGCGGCGGTGAATTTCAAGACGGTGTCCCTTACGGTGCATGCCGACGGCCGCGTCACGGCGGTGCCGGCGCTTTCGGGCATCACGCTCCCCGCCCAGGTGCGCGTTGTTTCCGGCGCCTGCGGCGACTGGAAGCAGGGACTCATGCCTCGATTTGACGGAAGGACCCTGCGCTTCATGGGGACGTATCCCGCGGCCTGCGGCAAAAAGACGCTGCATTATTCCGGCTGGGACGCGGACGCCTATGTGACGGCGCTCTTTCGCCGGGTGCTGGCCCAAAGCGGCATTCAATGGACGGGGCGCGCAAAGGACGGCAAGGGTAGTCCGGCGGTGACGCTCGCTGAGATGAAGTCAGCGACGCTTTCTCGCACTGTCGCCTGGATCAACAAGTTTTCCAACAACGCCATGGCGCGCCAGCTCTTTTTGGAACTGGGGCTCACGGACGCGCAAGGCGCGTCTGCGCCAGCTACGCTGGAGCGAAGCCGCGCCGTCGTGCGCCGGTGGCTGGCAGCAAAGGGCGTGCACGCCGAGGAAATCAAGGCGGACAACGGCTCGGGGCTTTCTCGAACGGCCCGCGTGTCGGCGCGTGCGCTGGGCGAGGTGCTCACCACCGTCTGGACGTCTTCGGTGATGCCGGAATTCATGGCGAGCCTGCCTTCGGCGGGCGTGGACGGCACGATGCGAAAGCGCCCGATGAAGGCGGGGAGCGCCCACCTCAAGACGGGATTCTTGCGGGATGCGCGGTCTCTGGCGGGGTACGTCACGGACCGCTCTGGCGGGCGTCGCGTCTTTGTGATGCTCGTCAACTCCAAGTCGCCGGATGCGGCAAAGAAGCTGGGCGACGAGCTCGTCGCCTGGACGGCGGCGCGGCCATAAGAAAAGAAGGGGAAAAAGACGAGGAAGGCGCTTCTCCCGAGGGTACAAGGCGCGGGCGGCAACATCACGTCGATGACGGGGGCAGTCCCTTGAAGGAAATCTACGCCGTCAGCACGGCGGGGATGATCCTTGGGGAAGTGGTGGTGCTCAATCCCTGACGCGCTTGGCGGGTGTCAGGCTGACGATGAGCACGGGAGCGATTCCGTGCTCATTTCGTTTGGGCGGGCGGTGTTTGTGGACGTGTTGCAACACGCCTGAAAGCGGGAAGGAAAAAGAGAAACTAAGTACTTGACGGGGGGTACTCGGGGGGGGGTAAACTGAAGGCGAAGTTGTTTGATGTTAATAGGAATTATACATTAAACGGCGCATTTTTTAGTCCTGAAGGGCGCTTCACCCATCCCCAAGACATCCCGTTCTTCTGGGAGTTTTCAAGGTGAACGCTGCTGACGGACATCCCATGAGAATTCTTGGAGTTTCACGAATGAACAAGACGTACAAAGTCGCCCGCTCTCTCACGCGCGGCACCGTGGTAACCAGCGAGGCGGCGTCCTCTCGTCAGGGCAAGGCGCTCAAGATGGTGGTGGCGGCCATGGCCGCCACTTTTGTTGGCGGAGTGGCGATGGCTGAAGGGACCCCGAAGAACATTGTGATCGAGAGCGATCAGAATGTCAGTGCGGGCGCCGAGTTGAAGGACGGAGATTCGCTCACGGTCAACAAGAATGTGACGGTGAAGGTGACGGGAGAGGGTCTGACGTTTGAAGTCAATGGCGGCACGGTCACCAACAACGGGACGATGAAAGGCAATGGGTCCACGGTGACGATCACCAAGGGCACGGTCACCAACAATGGCCTGCTGGACTTCGGCAACGGTAATGTGACGATTGGTGGAGGCACAGAAAAGGCTGAGCTGATCTCCGGGTTCACTGCCGCTGACGTTAAGCTGGTAAACGATAAAGGCGAGGGTGGCGTGCTGACTCTTGCAGAGAAGGGTGTTGTCAATATGACGGCGCTGAACTCCGAGTTCGGTCTCTTGTTGGCTGGCTCCACGTTCAATTTCAACGGCGGCGAACTTCAGTTGAATGGCGAGGAGTACGCTGGTGACGTCAAGGTGGGCGGCAATGGAACCGATTATGCGAAGCTCACGACGGTGCTAAACATCAACGCAAACTACAAACTCGGTGCTCTGTCGATTCAGAACGGCACGGTCAACGTGGGGAATGAAGAAAAAAATGCTTCGTTGGAAGTCCAGACGCTGACGGTTGGCGGCAAGAATGCGGAGCATGAACTGAACATTAAGTCCGGCAGCCAGGTGGCCGTCAAGGGCGACACGGTGACGATCGACGGCACGGTCAAGAACGAAGGTCTGCTTAACTTTGGCAAGGCTACGGTGACGATCAACAAGGGCGGTGTGCTGGAATCCAAGTTCCTCGTGCCGGTGGAGAATGCCACCGAAGGCGCTGTGTTTGCCGGCGAGCTCAATCTTAAAGAGGGCGGCAAGCTCATTGTGACGGGCAACAGTCTTGCGCTGGTCGGTGCCACCTTCAATCTCAGCGGCGACATTAAGACATCTGGTGGTAGCGCTAATTATGAGAAAGCTGTCGGGATTGGTAACGCGACGGTGAACATCAATAACTCGTATAAAGTCAGTGATCTGACGGTTACGAACGCTGAAGTTAACGTGGCAACTGGGAAGACGTTGACGACTACGGGCAAAGTGACGATTGAAAACGGCACGCTTACCAACAGCGGCACGCTGGCTCTGGGCGGCGATGTCACCATTGAAAATGGCGGCGTGCTCAACACGAAGTTCACCAAAGACGACGTGACGCAGAGCTTGGTGACTAACACGTTGACTCTCAACGCGGGGGGCGTGCTCAATCTGCTGGCGGTCAATGCTGAAAAGAGTGTTCAGCTGGGCGGCGCCACGTATAAGTTTGCCGGCGGCAAGCTTCAGGTGGCTGGCGAAGATTATTCGGGGGCTTTGACGGTTGGAGCTACGAATGAAGAAAAGGCTTCGCTGACGATCTCGAAAGGCAGCTACGCCTTCGGTGACGTGACCGTTGCCAAGTTGAGCACTTTGACGGTCAGCGATACAGGTTCTCTGACCATCAATGGAACACTGACGGCGGAAGAAGACGCGCTGAAGATTTCTGCTGGTGGTGGCCTCACGACCTCCGCGAAGAATCTCTTCGATGGGGAAGGGAAAACGTTGAATGTGGCTGAGAGTTCCGGCATGGTGAATGCGACGGGCGGCACCATCACGGTGACCGACGAACTGTCGTTGAAGCTGGAAGACATCAAGAAGGCAGCAGACGCCTATGGAAGCGCCAACCTCATGTTTGACAAGGTGACGGTGCTGGCTAATGATGAGTCTGGCAAGGTTCTCGATAGCGTCGCGTTCAAAGATGCTGTTGCCGTTAAAACGGCGCTTATCAACCAGACGGCCGCCCTCGAAGACGCGCCGGATAAAAATGGGAAAGTCACTGGGGATATTGGTACCAAGACTGTAGGCTTTGCTGCGCTGGCTGTGCATAAGGACACGACCGAAGTGGAAATCACAGGTGACACCGGCACGCTGATCCTGAGCGGCGCCAAGGGCAATGTGGTGACGACGGATCAAGTGACGGCTCTGAGCGTCGCGGGGAATTTGCAGCTCGGCAAGGACGCCAATTCTTCGGGCACCGTGAATGTTAACCGCCTGACGGTAGGCGGGACCCTTGATGTGGTCGGCGACTTCACGGCCCAAAATTATGTGGGAGTGACGGGGGAGCTTACGGTCGACGGCAAACTTTTGGCCAAGCAAGTGTCGATTGGCGCCGACAGCAAAGTCGCGGGCGAGATGGACGTTGAGTCGATTGTTGGCAACGATAACGCCAATCAACTGACAGTTGATGGTGCTTTGTCAGCCAAGAAAATTCAAGCCAATGTTGATGTTAACGGCACGCTCGTGATTGGTGAACGGATGGCAGAACAAACACAATCACGTGCCATACGTTTGGCTAGCAGTGACGCAGAGAAGTTGGCTCCCCAGATTCAAAGCACCGTGACCGTTGCCGCAGGTGCCGTTGCGTCGACCAATGCCAACGGCAAAGCGCTTGCGGTCGCCGCGTTGGGTGACATTACGAACAAGGCAGTTCTCTATGTCGACAGCACGATCGCTTTGAGTGAGGACGGCAAGCTGTTGGTGGGGACAGGTGCTGCCAGCGCTGACGGTGGTGTAGTGGCTGTCGCCAGCAATGGTGCGTTGGTGGTTGACATGGCGTCCTTCGCTGCCAACAGCGTGGTGTTT
Source organism: Acutalibacteraceae bacterium (assembly GCA_963647785.1). GTDB lineage: Bacteria > Pseudomonadota > Gammaproteobacteria > Burkholderiales > Burkholderiaceae_F > Duodenibacillus. Next base: position 274 of record CAVJBF010000036.1, on the reverse strand, counting down.
GAGGCGAGTAAGCTCGACATTAAATCGGGTGCGACGTTCAATCTCACCAATCTGACGAGCGAAAAGACAGTGACGCTGGTGAGCGGTGGCGAAGTTACTCATGATAACGGCGTTGAGGTGACTGGTACGCACGCCTTGTTGACGGGCAAGATTAAAGAGGGCACGCTCACCGTCGCCTTTAACGATGAGGTTGCCGCTGGTGACGACGAAACAAAGGCCGCCCTGAAGTCCGCTCTCGCCGAAGGCGCCAACGCCAAGACGCAGGCGGTGATCG
>CAVJBF010000035.1:0-23923 GCA_963647785.1 Acutalibacteraceae bacterium | reverse complement strand
TCATTTTTTCATGCTTTTGGCGCACTTTTTTATGCTAACTCTGGTTGGTATTTTTTATATTTTTCAGTGAGCCGATTTTTTTAGAAGTGCCCTAAAGTCTTTTTCATTTGAGAATTCTCCAAAAGGGAAATCGAGTAACGCCGCCCGCTAGTCCAGCTGCCGACTAAAACAGCCACGGGCGGCGACCAGTAAGATCTCTCGTAGATTTCTGGTACGGGCATTGTCGAGTAGGGCGTTCTGATTACTCAACTGATTTATGAAAATTTATGTCATCGGGGGGGGGTAAACCCTGAGACAAAAGAGGCAACAAATCATCCTTTTCACACCTTGTCTTGTCTTTCCTGACCCATTTTCAGCCCCCTCAACTCGGTGTTTCACCGCCCGTCTGACGCCGGTTTAGCCGCTACAATCGACGTCTCTTTTTTTGGATCCGGACTGTGACATTGATTGACGAACTTCGGGAAGCGGCGGGCCCAGCGGCCGTGAAGACCGATCTGGCTCTTCTCGCGCCGATGCTTCTCGACAACCGCCGTCGCTTCAAGGGACAGGTGCTCTGCGCCGTCTACCCTCGAACAACGGAAGACACGGCCCGCGTCATGGCCGTCTGCGCCCGGCATAAAACGCTCGTCTTCCCGCAGGGCGGCAACACGTCAAACGCCGCCGCGGCGACGCCTGTTGTTGCTGAGGAAGATGCGCAAAACAGCATTCTTCTGCGCCTTGACGCCATGCGGCACTTTGAAATCGACCGCGTGAACGGCACGGCAACCGTGGAAGCGGGCGTCATCCTCGCGGATCTACAGCAAGCGGCCGACGATGCCGGACTGCTTTTTCCCGTGAGCCTCGCAGCCGAAGGCTCGTGCACCATGGGCGGCGCCCTTTCCACCAATGCGGGCGGCGTGCATGTCGTGCGCTACGGCAACATGCGCGAGCAGTGTCTGGGGCTTGAAGTCGTTCTCGCCGACGGCCGCGTGATGTCGATGCTCCGGGGACTTCGAAAAGACAACCTCGGCTTTGACCTGCGCGACCTCTTCATCGGCGCGGAAGGCACTCTGGGCGTCATCACGAAAGCGGTCGTGAAGCTCGCCGCCAAGCCTGCCGCACGCCGCGTCTTTCTTGCGGCAATCGAGTCACCCGCGAAAGCCGAGCTTCTCTTTGAGGCCCTTCAGAAGGAAGCGGCTTCGAAACTTTCCGCCTTCGAACTGATGGCGAAGTCCACGATTCAAAAAGTGACGGAAATGATGCCCGACGTGCCCGTGGGCTTTCCTTTGGAAAGCGACTGGTACGTCTTGGCAGAGCTGCGCTACGACTCGGTGAAGGAATTAGACCTTCTCGCCGACGCCTTTGAAGCTTTCTTGGGCGGCCTCTTTGAAAGAGGCGTCATCACGGACGCCGTGCTCGCCAAAAGCGAAAAAGAAAACGCCGCCCTCTGGCGCATCCGCGAATCCATTCCCGAAGCCCACAAGAAGGCGGGCGGCAACGTGAAGCACGACCTGAGCGTGCCGCGATCGTCCTTGTCCGCCTTTCTCGAAGGCTGCACCGCCGAGCTGGAAGCTGCGTTCCCTTGGATCGCTCCGAGCATCTTCGGACACTTTGGGGACGGCAACCTGCACTACAACATGGGCGTGAAGCCGGGCTTTGACGTCCGGCTTCCCTTTGACAACGAAGACGCCATCCACGCCATCGTCTACCGCTGGGTGAAGAAGTTCCAAGGGTCCCCGGCGGCAGAGCATGGCGTAGGCCGCATCAAGCGAGAGCTTCTTGCAATCAACAAGGCAGGCGCCGAATTTGACACCATGGCCGCCGTAAAGCAGCTTTTGGATCCCGACAACCGCATGAACCGCGGCGCGCTCTTTCTCCCCGAAGCGCTCGCCCGCCAAGCCTGACAACTACACAGAGAGAACACTATGAAACTCCTTCCTCTTCTTGCGATCCCCGCGGCCGTCCTGTTGCTGTCAGGCTGCGCCACGGCCCCCGCGCACACGCCGTCGCCGCTGCAGCAGTATGAACCCAAGGCCGCCTTCAGCGACTTCAAGGACGCAACGTGGCTTCCCGAAACCACGGCTCGCGCCCCCTACAACGCACGCGAAGTACCAGTGAACGCCGCCGCGGCCCTCAAAGCCGGCCTGCATGTCTTTTACGGCACGCACGACACCCGCTGGGCTACGGAAGGCGGTGCCGACATTCAGACTGTGACGGAAAACGCCGTGCGCCAAGATGAAAACGCGGTGAACTGGGGCGCCGGAGCCGACACGGTTTATCGCGACGGCCTGGCCGTCGCCAATCACAGCGACGGCGCCACGGCGCAGGCTCTGGACGACGGCCGCATTCTCGTTCGCTCCACGGGCGACACCGACATGTACGTCGCCGTCGCCCTGAAGGCTTACAACGTCTCAGGCCTCCCCATTCGGCAGCTCATGCGCGACGGCAACAACCAGCCGGCGCCGCACGCCTGGTTCATGAAGAAGGACGCCCTCTTTCCTGAAGGATCGCTCGCGTTCCTGACCACGTGGTGGCTCGGAGACGACGAGGTGGTGACGCCCGCAAAAACCGCCTTCACCGGCGCCAAGAGCTTTGACGAACTCGTCAAAAACTTCAACGGCCGCCGCTCCTTCTGCCTCTCCTACATCAGTCATCAGGCCGCAAACCCCTACGGCGTGGTCTTCCTGCCGATCAAATTAAAGCGCGGCCAGACGATCACCACCGGAATGTCGGGAGACTTCCGCCTGTCGCCGGTGAAGAAGTCCGTCTTCTGCGCGAAGGAAGACGATGCCATGAAGGCGCTCACGGGCGAATCGCAGGGCACGTGGACCATTAAGAGCGTGCGCGGCACGCGAGTGATGGAGCTCGCCCCCTCCGCCGACGTCGCCGTCTCCGACCTCGGCGTGCAGCCGGTGAACAGCAACGCGATGACCGTGGGCTTTGCGGAAATCAAGACGCCGACAGCCGCCAAAAAAGGCTCGAAGAAGCCCGCCTTCAACACCCGCATCATGCCGGTGCGCATCCTGCACGCCAACCAGCCCATCACCGACTTCCGACTTCGCTTCAATGACAAGGCCGCAGCCGCCATTCGCGACGCCCTCGTCGCCGCGGACGCGAGCAAGCGCCACTGGGAAGCGGAAAACAAGTAAGCAAAAATAATTCAGGGAGCATTCAATGACCGCACAGCTTATCGACGGGAAGGCGCTCGCCGCCCGTACCCGACAGGACCTCTCGCAGCGCGTGGAAGCGCTCGCCGCCCGCGGCCACCGGCCGGGCCTTGCCGTGATCCTTGTGGGAGAAAACCCCGCGAGTCTTGTGTACGTGCGAAACAAGATCCGCGCCTGCGAAGAAGTGGGCATTGAAAACATCGAGCTGCGGCTTCCTGCGGACTCCACGGAAGAGAAGCTTCTCGCCGTCATCGGAAAGCTCAACACCGACGACCGCGTGGACGGAATCCTCGTGCAGCTCCCCTTGCCCAAGCACATCAATCAGATGAACGTCATCGAGGCGATCAGCGCCGAAAAGGACGTGGACGGCTTTCATGAAGTGAATGCCGGCCGCCTCATGACGGGAAACACAGGCTTTCTCCCTTGCACGCCCTACGGCGTCATGAAGATGATTGAAAGCATCGGCTTCGACCTCGCCGGCAAAAGCGCCGTGGTCGTGGGCCGCAGCAACATCGTGGGAAAGCCCCAGGCGCTGATGCTTTTGGCCAAAAACGCCACCGTCACCGTCGCTCACAGCAAGACCGCAAACCTCGCGGACGTCACGCGCCAGGCGGACGTCTTGGTGGCCGCCGTGGGTCGCGCCAAGATGATCACCGCCGACATGGTGAAGCCCGGCGCCGTCGTGATTGACGTGGGCATGAACCGCGACGAAAACGGCAAGCTCTGCGGCGACGTGGACACCGAAGCCGTGAAGGAAGTCGCGGGCTGGATCACCCCCGTGCCGGGCGGCGTCGGTCCCATGACGATTGCGATGCTGATGACGAACACCGTCGAAGCCGTGGAGCGCCGCCTTCCGCGCCTCTAAAACGAATTTCTTTTTTTGCGTAGTGAACATGACTGCTGAAAATCCGCTCATTCATCCTGACCATCTTTTGGACTTTGCGCACCTCGCGCCCGCGCACGTGACGCCGGCGCTCGACGTTCTCTTGAAGGACGCCGATGCCGCCCTCGAAAAAGTGACCGCCGACGAAACGCCTGCCACATGGGCGGCGGTGGTGGATCCTCTGGAAGCCGCCCTCGAAGCGCTCTCCCGGGCCTGGGGCGCCGTGAACCACCTCACGGGCGTGATGGATTCGCCCGAGCTGCGCGAGGTTTACAACGCCAACCTGCCGCGGATGACGCAGTTCTACATTTCGCTCTCTCAGAACGAAAAGCTCTTTGCAAAGTACAAGGCGATTGAGGCAAGCGCCGGCTTCGCAGCGCTTGACGCTGAAAAGCAGCGCGTCATCCGCCACGAAATCCGCGACTTCCGCTTGTCCGGCGCCGAACTTCCCGCCGACAAAAAGGCGGAACTGAAATCGATCGGCGAAAAGACGGCCGCGCTGAGACAAAAGTTCAGCGAAAATCTTCTCGATGCCACGAACGGCTGGTTCCTCGACATCGAGGATGAAGCAAAGCTCGCGGGGCTGCCCGCTGACGACAAGGCGCTTCTCGCCCAGCTTGCGAAAGCCGCCGGCAAAACGGGCTGGCGCATCACGCTGCAGTACCCGAGCTACCTCCCGGTGATGAAATACGCCGATGACCGAGCGTTGCGCGAAACGGTCTACCACGCCTTCTCCACGCGCGCGTCCGAATTCGGTCCGGCAGACAAGGACAACACCCCGGTGATCCGTGAGCTCCTCGCCCTGCGCCAGAGAGAAGCGGAGCTGCTGGGCTTCAAGAACTTTGCCGAGGTGTCGCTTGCGACCAAGATGGCGGAGACGCCCGAGGAAGTGATCGCCTTCCTGCGCGACCTCGCCCAAAAGAGCAAGCCCTGGGCGGAAAAGGACGAACGCGAGCTCGAAGCCTTCGCCAAGGAGCTGCTCGGCATTGAAAAACTCGAGCCCTGGGACAGCGCCTACGCTTCCGAAAAGCTGCGAGAAGCTCACTACAGCTACTCGGATCAGGAGGTAAAGCAGTACTTCACGCTGCCGCAGGTCTTCTCAGGCCTTTTCGGACTCGTCGAAAAGCTCTTTGACATCCGCATCACCGAGGACACGGCACCCGTCTGGCACCAGGACGTGAAGTTCTGGCGCATCAGCGACGCCGCCGGGAACCTCGTCGCCCAGTTCTACACCGACCTCTACGCTCGCGCCACAAAGCGCGGCGGCGCCTGGATGGACAACGACCTCACGGCCTGCGACCTTCCGGACGGCACGCACCGCACGCCCACGGCTTACCTCGTGTGCAACTTCGCCGAACCCGTGGACGGCAAGCCCGCCCTCCTCACTCATGACGATGTGGAGACGCTCTTTCATGAATTCGGCCACGGGCTCCATCACATGTTAAGCCGCGTGAAGACAGCGCAGCTTTCCGGCATCAACGGCGTCGAGTGGGATGCGGTTGAAATGCCCAGCCAGTTCATGGAAAACTGGACGTGGCAGTACGACGTGCTCGCCTCGGTGTCGTCGCACGTCGAAACGAAGGCGCCTTTGCCCAAGGCGCTCTTTGAGAAGATGTACGCCGCCAAAAACTTCCACGCGGGGCTCTTTTCCGTGCGACAGCTGGAATTCGCACTCTTTGACCTCCTGATCCACAGCTGCGGCGATGGGAAGGTGGACTTCATGAAGGTGCTTTCCGACGTTCGCCGTGAAGTGGCAGTGGCGCCCACCGCGGACTACAACCGCTTCCCACAGAGCTTCTCCCACATCTTCGCAGGCGGTTACGCCGCCGGGTATTACAGCTACAAGTGGGCGGAGGTGCTCTCGGCGGATGTCTTTGCCGCCTTTGAAGAGGAAGGGCTTTTCAACCCCGCGGTCGCCCGCCGGTGGCTCGACGAAATTCTCTCCCGCGGCTCCACCCGCGACACGATGGAGAACTTCATTGCTTTCAGAGGACGCAAGCCCTCAGTGGACGCCCTGCTGCGCCACTCCGGCATGACGGGCGCTCCTGCCGCTTAAGCCCTCATGCCGTTCACGGCCGCGCTTGCGGCGCTCGCCGTCTCCGCTTTCGTTTCCGCCACGCTCTTTCCCGGCGCAAGCGAAGCGGGGCTCGCGGCCCTCGCCGCGAAGTGGCCGGACGCGTGGCCCGCGGCTCTGACAATAGCGACTATCGCCAACACCGCAGGGTCGCTCACGAGTGTCGTGATCGGGCGAGTTCTGCCCAACCGCCTGAAGGAAAACCTTGCGCTTGCCAAACTCAGGCAATACGGCGCCCCGCTTCTTTTCTTTGCCTGGCTGCCGGTCGTGGGAGATGCTCTGCCGCTTGCCGCTGGCTGGCTGCGCCTTCCTTGGGCGCCTGTGATCTTCTGGATTGCTCTCGGAAAGACGCTGCGCTATGCCGCCGTCCTGGCGACGCTCTTTGGCGTTCTCTCCTTCATCTGACCTTCGTCCCACAGATCCAAGGAAAAGGATCAAACCTCGGCAGGTTTTCGTCCCTCGTGGCTAGCACCGACTTCTCGCGACGTCCAATGACGACGAAGCCCCCGATCCTTGCGGAACGGGGGCTTCAAGCTCAATAGGAAAACTGCTTTAGGCAGTCAGCCGATTAGAACTTGTGGACGAGACCAAAGCCGACTTCGGTCTGCTTGGTCTTGGTGGAACCAGAATATTTTCCCTCGACGAAATCGGAGGTCACACCGCTAGCCTTGAGCTTGAGTTCGCTGTAGGAAGCAAAGGTGTAAACGCTGGTGCGCTTGCTGAACGGATAGACATAGCCAACCGCGATGCCCCAGTTCTTGGCATCAAGCTTTTCAATGCCGCCAACTTCGGAGTATTCGTCCGCATCCAGTTCGACACCGTCACCATCCTTGCCAGAGATCGTTGACTTGAAGCCGGTGTTCTTCAGATCGGCATCAAGGTAATTGGCCTGAGCATAGAACGTGCCGCCCGCCACCGGAGCCGTGGCGCCCAAGGCGAGCGTGTAGCCTTCCCAGCCCTGAGTCGACTTCAGCGTGGACTTAAAGGCGAGATCCTTACATTGCTCATTCTCATCCAACGTCTTGTTGTAAGCCTTGGCGACAGACAAACCAACCTTGTCGATCGACGTGAGCGCATTGCCAGCGGTGTAGCCCATCTTCGATTCATGCTTGCCGTACTGGCCCATCGCGAAGAGCTTCACGACTTCGAAGTCATAGGACGCACCGAGCGTCACGCCAAGGCTGTCCTTGTCGTTCTTGCTGTCGTAGTCATGAAGAACGGAGTCAACGATCAAAGCCGAGCTGAAGGGGCCGTTGTTGTAGGTGGCGCCCAACGCAACGTAGCGGTCGTTCTGACGTTCATTGCCAGCCTTTTCAGCATCCGCACGCTGGAAGGAGTACTGAGCATAGACCTTGAGGCCGGCAAAGGACGGCGTGACATAGGTCACGGTGTTGTCCATGCGGTCACGGTCGCCGAGCCAGAAGTTGGCCTTCGTCGCCGTAGCGGACCAGCCGGAAGAGAACGGCGTGTAGTTCATCAAGTTGTAGGAGCCAGCACCCGAGGTGAGGGCGCCAACGCGGCCGATGGACAGCGTGCCGAAATCGCCTTCGAGGAACAGGTTGGCTTCACGACCGAAAATGCGGTTGCGTTCTTCGTTGTACTTGCTGAGAGCGCCGGTGTCGGAATCAAAGCCGCTTTCAAGAACGAAGCCCACCTTGAGGCCGTTGCCAAGGTCTTCCTTGCCCTTCAAGCCCCAGCGGTTGCCGGAGTTCTGGCCGGAAGCCATGCTGAACTTGTTGACGCCGTCAGCCTTGAGCACATCAACGTCAGACGTGGTCTTGGTGTTGGTGAAATTGAGGCCGGTATCGATCACGCCGTAAAGCGTCACATCGGCAGCAGCCGCAGAACCAGCGAAAGCGCCGAGGACGGCGACAGCAGCTAAAGTCTTTTTCATTTGAGAATTCTCCGAAATGGAAATCGAGTAACGCCGCCCGCTAGTCCGGCTGCCGACTAAAACAGCCACGGGCGGCGACCAGTAAGATCTCTCGTAGATTTCTGGTACGGGCATTGTCGAGTAGGGCGTTCTGATTACTCAACTGATTTATGAAAATTTATGTCATCGGGGGGGGGTAAACCCTGAGACAAAAGAGGCAACAACTAACTTTTCTCTCATTCATCCTTTGCCTTTCTTCCCCCGGCATTCAGAGTTCGTCGGCCGACTGAAAGGACGCCACAACAAGACCCCCGCAGCTTCGCCTCAAGCCTGATCGAGCCTTGCCTTCACAAAGGCGACAAATGCCTCCGCCGCCCGATGCGCGACGCGCCCCGGCGCCCGCCGCACGACAATTTTCGAATCGGGAAACGACCAGTCGGGGAGCACCCGCTCAAGCTGCCCCGCCGCCACTTCCGGCTCCGCCGCAATATCAGGCAGAAGACCGATCCCGCGGCCTCGCTTCACCGCCGCAATCGCGAGACTCACCCCGGAAAACTTCAATCGTCCCTCGACCTTCACGCGGCGCGTGTCGCCTGCGGCGTTTGCCATCGTCCACACGTCAGGCCACGGCTGCGCCACCACCGCGCAGTTGACGAGCTCTTCAGGCGCTTTCGGCCGTCCCGCCTTCTCAAGATACGCCGGCGCCGCACAGAGCCAGCTCGAGCAGCGGCCCAGCACCACGGCATCCTCCACCGGGATGCTCGTCACCGAAAAGGCGAGGTCGGTCGCCGTCGCCACCAGATCCACCGGCGCCGCCTCAATCCGTACATCAAGCACAAGCTGTGGATGTTCATCCAAAAAGTCTTCCGCCGCCTCCCCCAGAAAGAATTCCGCGAGCCCTGGCGTTGCCGCCATGCGAAGAACGCCCGACAAGGGCGCGTCGTCCTTGGCTGGCGCGAGGAGCGCCTGCGCGTCTCGCGCGAGCCGCTCGGCCCGCTCGCAGAAGTCGCGCCCCGCGTCCGTCAAGGCCACCCGCCGCGTCGTGCGGATGAGGAGGGGCTTTCCCACGGCAGCCTCAAGCCCCGCCACCAGGCGGCTCACCGTGGCGCGCGAAAGACCGAGGCTCTCGGCGGCCTTCGTAAAGCTCTTCATCTGCGCCGTGCGCAGAAAGACTTCCAATGTCTGAAGCGTGTTCATTGTTGCAAATTTCAAAACAATGAAGTCATTTTATGAGCATTTATCTTTCTTGTCGCCCTTCTTACAGTGAGGGCTGTCGTCACCCCCTTGGAGGAGTTCATTTCATGATCAACCGTCGACAGACGCTCGCCCTCATCGCCGCCGCGGCCGCTTCCGGCCTCATTCCGCCCGCCGTTGCAGAAGTCCTGAAGTCCCGCGACCTCACGTCCGCGGAAGTTTCGGCCCTCTTCACTCAGTTCGGACTCACCAAGAAGATGCCGCCGGAACTCGGCGCGTGGCTTTCTGATCCCGCGCAACAGATCATCGAGCCCTATCCCGTCTTTGACAACGTGTGGTACGTCGGCGTGCGCTGGGTCGCCTCCTATGCCATCAAAACGAACGACGGCGTCATTGTCATCGACACGACGCACGAGCCTTTTGCCAAACACTGGATCGAGAATCTCGCCAAGGCCGGCGTAGACCTCAAAGACATTCGCTACGTGCTGATGACCCACGGCCACTTTGACCACGTCGGTGGCGCTGCGCGCCTGAAGCCCTTGGCGAAAAATGCGCGCTTTGTGATGAGCGCGCGGGGCTGGGCGGAGGCATTTCATGACGCCAACGGCCCGCGCGGCTTTGCGATGCTCGAAAAACCCGACATGACCTTGAAGGACGGCGATACCGTCACCGTCGGCTCCACCACCGTGGAGCTTCTGGAAACCCCGGGGCACACCTGGGGCACGTCGTCCTACCTCTACGACGTGAAGGACGGCGCCAAGACGCGCCGCGCCGTCACAGTGGGCGGACTGGGACTGAACGCCATCTCCGGGCCCGAACAGCTCGACGCCTACATCGCGAGCATGAAGCGGCTCGCGTCCCGGGAGCTTGCGGTGGAAGTCGACCTCACGGCGCACCCCTTCTCCATCGGCATGACGGAAATGATTCCTGAAATCAAGGCGCACATCCCGGGCGGCCCCCATCCGCTCGCCAATCGCCAGGCTTTCCGCGAGCGGCTCGCCAAACTTGCTGAGGGCGCAACGGAGCGGAAAAAAGCGCTCTTTGGGTGATTCCTCTTGGCCGGACGCCCGATTTTCTCCGAAAGCAAACGCTCCTTTTGCCGCCGAGAAAATCAGGCGTCCGGCACCTCAAAACAAAAACGGAGCGCGCTCTCCGCTTGAGAGGAAGCCGCTCCGTTTTCTTCTCGCCGCCAGCGATCAGCCGACGTACTTCAGCGCCATCTTTTCCAAGACCTCAACGCCGTTGATGAGGTACTTCGGATCAAAGTGCATGTTCCGGTTGTGCAGTCCCGGCTCGCACCCGACGCCCACGCCAAAGTAGGCATTCTTGATCGCGGGCTTGGTCTGCTTGAAGTAGTGGAAGTCTTCACCGCCGCCACCGCAGTCCTTGTCCAAATGTTCGGCGCCCACGACGTCCTTGATGACTTCGGCCACTTCGGCCACCAGATCTTCGTCGTATTCGGCCGCGGGGCAGCTTCCGAGTTCAATCACTTCCGCCGTAGCACCCACCGCGGCCGCGCCGTGCTCAGCCGCCGCCTTCAATTTCTCCTGCAGCTCGCGCATCAGCGGATTCGTCTGCGCGCGGCAGTCAACGAGAAGCTCCGCTTCGTCCGGAATGATGTTGATCGCGCCCGAACTCGACTTGATCGACGTCACCTTCACGGACCACGTCTGCGCGGGATTCAACTTGATGGCGCAGATTGCCTGCGTGATGGCTGCCGCGGCTTCGCAGCAGTTGACCCCGAGATGCGGCCGGGAGGCATGCGCCGTGCGGCCGTGCACGAGAATCTTCACCATGTTGCTCGCGGAGTGGCGCACGGCGGCGCACATGTCACCCGCCTTCAAGTCCTGAATCGGACGAATGTGAAGCCCCAGGGCCATGTCCACATCGTCCGCGACGCCGTCTTCAATCGACTTCTGAGCGCCAAAAATCGTCTCTTCCGCAGGCTGGAAAAAGATCTTCAGCGTGCCCTTCTTCACCTTGTCAAAAAGATAGGCCGCCGCCGTGAGAAGCATGGCGCTGTGGCTGTCGTGGCCGCAGGCATGAACGCGGGCGATCGAGCCGTCTTCGTTCTTAAAGGGCAGCGCATCCATGTCGGCGCGTAGCATCAGCACCGGCCCCGGCACGTTCGTGCGCTTGTAGCCCACGACGCCTGTCTTCGCGATGCCGCGATGCACTTCGTAGCCGATTTTCTCCAGCGCCGCCGCAAGGTAGGCGCTCGTCTTCACTTCCTCGAATCCAAGTTCCGGCGTCTGGTGCAGATCCTCCCAGACCTTCACCACGTCAAGCTTTTGCTCCATTTTTTCCAGCTCCCTGTTGTTGATTCTGTCCGGCAGGGGAAGTCCCCTTTCCGAAAGCGATGATTCTAGGCCGCGCGCGACGGCTCGTCAGTGTCGAAGACTTCGCGCCAGAGCGCCTTCACAGCCTCCGCTTCCTTGGCGACCGTTTTGGGGGCGACGCGCACCGGGCCGCCTTCGGCGCCCTGTCCCAGCCGCACTTCGCGCTGAATGTCGCGGTAGCGCCGGTAGGCCTTCACGGCTTCTGCGGCCGTCGCTTCCTTCACAAGCCCCGCCTTTGCCATCATCTCGAGAAGAAGCGTATTGCCAAAGTTGTTGACGAGCTCCGGATGCCGGCGGCTTTCGCCCAGCACGAGCTTTTGCACCGCAAACTCGATGTCCACCATGCCGCCTCGGTCCTGCTTGATGTCAAAAAGCGGCGTCTTGTTGGGATGGCCTTCGAGCATCTTGGCGCGCATCTCGATCACGTCGCTTCTTAATTTCGCCTCGTCGCGCTCCATCTGCAGGATGAACGCGCGCTCAGCTTCAAAAGCGCGGCCGATGTCGGGGTCGCCCGCGCAGAAGCGGGCGCGGGTGAGCGCCTGATGCTCCCAGGGCCAGGCGCCGTTGCCGTCGCTGTTTCGCTGATAGCGCGAGAACATGGCAACGGACGACACCGAGAGTCCGTTCTGCCCGTTGGGGCGCAGGCGCATGTCAATGTCAAAAAGAATGCCCGAGCTTGTCTGCACCGTAAGCCACGAGAGAATGCGGCGAACGAGCTTGGTGTAGTTCCCTTCCGCCGCCGGGTCAGAGTCGTCATAAAGGAAGATCAAGTCCAGGTCCGAGGAGTAGCCCAGCTCCTTCCCGCCCAATTTTCCGTAGGCGATGACTGCAAACTTCGGCACGTCGCAGTGGCGCGTCGCGACCGAGTTCCACGAGAACTCGATCACAAGCTCGATCACCGCGTCCGCGAGGGCCGACAAGTGGTCCGCGAGGCGCTCCACCGTCAAGCGGCCGGCGAGATCCGCCAGCAGCAAGTGAAAAAGCGCCCCGTGGTGCGCGTCGCGCAACAGATTCATCTGCTGCTCGCGATCGTCTCCAGCGGCAAGGAGCTGGCTGCGAAGGCTCTCGCTCCACGCCGTCCAATCGACCGACGTGTAGTTGTCAATGGGCTGCTCGCGGCCGTCCACGAGTTCATCCAAAAGAAGCGGATGCGCCGTGAGGTAGTCTGCCGCCCAGCGGCTCGTCGCCACAAGCCGCCCCACCGCTGCCGCGGCGTTGGGGTACTGGTTCAAAAGGGCGATGTAGGTGGGTCGGCCGAGCACCACCTCGAGCAAATTCAAGTAGCGCGAGAACACCTCGTCCTGCGCCACCTTGGCCGTCCGGGCCGCCGCCCATTCAGGGGCCTTTTCCGCAACGGACGCCATGAAGTCCGCAAACTGCTCGCGCTCCTTGGCGCTGCGCTGCGCCAGACGGCGGGACTCCATCAATTTGTGCATGTGCCGCGAAAGGCCGGCGACGTCTTCGTAGCCGAGCGTCTTCAATTTTTCCTGCGTCGCCGCGTCCGCGGATTCGCCGGGCGCCTCCCACCCCGCAGGCCACCCGCTTCGCGTTCCGCGGCCCACTTCAATGTGAAAGATCCCGTCAAAAACCGACGCCGTGAAGTCATTCACGGCCGCCAGGCGCACATCGAGTTCATGCGCTTCCATCCCGAGCATCGCCGCAATTTGCTCGTGCACGCCCGGGGCGTCAGACAACACCTGCGTCTGCTTGTCGTCCACGTATTGGAGCGCATGCTCCACATTGCGCAGGAACACATAGTCCGCCGACAGCTGCGCCGCCGTCTCGCGCTTGATGGCGCCGTGATCGGCGAGTTTTGCCAGCATTGAAAGCGTGCTCTTTCCCTGAAGCTCCGGCTCTCTGCCGCCGCGAATGATCTGGAAGGTCTGCGTGATGAATTCGATCTCGCGAATGCCGCCGCGCCCCAGCTTCACATTGCGGCCGCGATCCTTCCCCGCCTCGCGCCGCGTCGTCTCGGCTCGGATCATTTCGTGAAGGCGCGTCAAGGAGCTGATCGCGGAAAAGTCCACGTACTTGCGGAAAACAAACGGTCGCACCAAGTCGCCAAGCCCCTTGCGAGCGGCAGCGAAATCCCCGCTCGTCATGAAGACGGGCTGATTCACGACGCGGCCTTTGAGCCAAGCAAAGCGCTCCCAGTCGCGGCCTTCGGTGTAGAGGTACTCTTCGAGCATGTCCCGCGACACCACGATGGGGCCCGAATCCCCGAAGGGCCGCAGCCGCATGTCCACGCGAAACACAAACCCGATGCCGTCCACATCATTGATGGCCGGGATGACGCGGCGAGCGAGCCGTTCAAAGAACTCATGATTGGAAACCGAACGGCGGGCGTCGGGAAAATCGTCCGTCGCCTTCGTGTCCCCCGCTTCGTCGTAGACGAAGATGAGGTCAATGTCGGAACTCACGTTGAGCTCTGCGCCGCCCAGCTTTCCCATGCCGACCACGAGGAGGTCCTGCGGCACGCCTTCAGCGCTCATCGGAACGCCGTAGCGGCGCGCGAGGTCGCGGGAATGCACGCGAACCGCGGCGGACACGGTTTCTTCAGCAAGAGCCGTCATGATGCTCACCACTTCCTCAAAGCCCCCGGCGCCCGTCATGTCGCGGGCGGCGGTGGAAATCATGACGTCGCGCCGCAGCTTTCGCATCGCGGTCGCGAGCGCCTCTGGCTCCGTCACGGGATAGAGCGCTGCCTTCATCCGCTCTCGCGAGAAAGGTTCAGCGGCGAGGCCCGCGAGCCTTGCGAGCCGCACGGCGTCGTCGGCTGAATAATCCATCGCCTGCAGCGAGCGCTTGATGTAAAAAGAGTAGTTGGGGACCTGTTCTAGATTCAACCGCGGCATCACGACCTCTCTAACTTCCGCTGCGCGCCCTCTTTTTTATGGCTTTGTCACAATTTTCCACGCAGGCGTTCACGAGTCCCTGTGCTAGAGTGACGAAACGGCGGGGACATCCCCGCTCGGACGCAATTCTTCTCATTTTAAGGCTCCCCTTTCAGTTCTCCCGAAGATCATGGCTGCTGGCTCACACATTCTGCCGCTGCGCCTGCGCGCCTTCCTGCGGCATCCGCGGGTGAGGCCGTATGTCATCGCCGGCTTCTGGAGCCTCACGACCTTCTACTTCGTCTTCTGCGCCCTGATACTCTTCACGCGCTGGTACCTTCTGCCGCAGGTGGACCGCTTCAAGGACGACATTGCCGCCTACCTCTCGCAAGCGACTTCAACTCAAGTCACGATTGACGCCATCCATCCGAGCTGGGAGTCCTTCTGGCCAAGGCTTGAGCTCACGGGCGTCAAGCTCGAAAAGGCCGACGAACGGCACGCGACCTCGGAGGTGCTGCAGGTGGGGCGCCTTGCCGCCTCCTTTTACTGGCGCAGCTTTTTAGGCGCTCCCTCCTTTCGCCGACTCACGATTTCTGACGCAGACATCGCCGTTCGACTCACGAAGGAAAACACCTGGGAAGTTGGCGGCATTACGATCACTTCCCGCGAAGGCCAGTCCACGGATGCCGCGCGCGGCAACCCGGTCATCGAATGGCTTTTGCATCAGGGACAGCTGGAAGTCGAAAAGACGCGCGTTCGCCTCATTGACCTCACATACGACACGCCCGAAGAAGTCGTCTTCTCCAACGTGACCGCCGTTTTTGAAAAGGGGCTCACGGACTGGAAATTCGGCCTGCAGGCCGTGCAGAACGCCGACACTGAAAATCCCATTGACATTCGAGCACGCTTTGCGACGTCGCTTTTTGAGCCGTCATCCGACTGGCGCACGTGGTCCGGCGAGGCCTACGCCTGCCTCAGGCACTTTGACTTCGCAGAGCTCCTTGACGGCACGGCCGCGGGACAGTTCCTGAAAAAAGGGCGCGGTCACGCGGAAGTCTGGGCTTCCTTCTCTGAGGGCCGCATCACGTCCGTCACGGCAGACGCAGGCCTTGAGGAAGCGGCCGTTCAGTTTGCGAAGAATCTTTCCCCGCTTGAGATGAATCACGTCGAAACGCGCTTTTCGATGAAATACGGCGAGACGCTGCAATTGTCGGCGCAGGGGCTTTCCTTCGACAACCACTTCGGCGAACACTTCGGCCCCGTCAACGTCCATTCCGACATCAAGCTCAACGCCGAAGGCTCGAACACCGAACACGTGTCAATCACGGTCTCAGCGCTCGACCTGGCGCCGCTTCTGCAAATGATTCCGCAAGCGCCCGTTCCGCGCCCCGTCGCCGACCTTGTCATGAAGCACAAGCCGCAGGGGCGGCTCACGCAGACCGCCATCGCCTGGACGGGCCCCATGGCGTCGCCCGAAGACTGGTCGGTCGCGACCGACTTTGAAAAGCTCACGGTCGCCACGGGCCTCACGCCCCAAGAAAAGCGCGCGGATCCCTCCGCCGTGGGCTTTGGCTTTGCCAACATCAAGGGGCGCGCCGTCTTCACCAAGAACGAAGGCACGGTGACAATTGACAGCTCCGGCGCCCGCCTCACCGCCGAAGGAATTTTCCGCCACCCGACGATTGAAGCCGACCGCCTCACGGGCGTCCTTCGCTGGACCGGAGAAAAGACCGCCCCTGACGGAACGACGGCGCCCCTCACCGTCGCCTTCGACAACGTGCACGTCGCCAACCGCGACGCCGAAGCCGAAGTGTCCGGCACCTGGAAGGCCGTCGGCCCCGCGGGCACGGCGGACTTGACTGGGAAGATTCTTCGCGCGCAAGCCAATCGCGTCTGGCGCTACATGCCCGACGTTGTGGGAGACGACGTGATCGACTGGCTCGAGGCGGGGCTGCCTCACGGCCGCGCCACGGACGGCACCTTTGAAATCCGCGGCGACTTCATGAAGTTCCCTTGGAGCGATCCCAAGGACAACGGCCGCTTCTTCATCACCGCCCGGCTTGACGACGCCGCCGTGGACTACATTCCGAGCTACCACCGCAAGCGCGGCGGAGGCTTCGTTCCGGGCGAATGGCCGATTCTGGACAAAATCCGCGGACGCATCACGTTTGAAGGCGCCGGCATGACGGTGGAGGCGGACGCTGCTCGCACGCGGGGCGTCGCCGTCACCTCCGCCCGCGCCGTGATCCCGGTGCTGAGCTCGCCCGATGTGACGCTCACCGTGGACGGCCTGGCGCAGGACGACCTGCAGACGATGTTTGACTATGTTGCCGCCAGCCCTGTTCGCGGCTACGTGAAAAACGCCTTTGACGGCACGACGGCGAACGGAACAGCTGAGCTGAAGCTTCACCTCGACATTCCGCTGCTCCACGCCCAGGACACGAAAGTCGCGGGAAGCGTGACGCTTTCGGACAACACCGTCGCCATGGCGCATCCCGTGCCGCCACTGACGCAAGTCTGGGGCACAGTGAACTTTTCCGAAAAAGGCGCGGACGCAAAGCGCATCACCGCCAAGGCCTGGGGCCGCGATGTGAGCGCCAACCTCGCCACGACGCGCGACGGCACGCTCTCCTTCACGCTCTCGGGGCGCGCCGCGCCGGAAAACATCCCCTACTTTGCTGACGTCGCCATCTTGAAGGAAGCGCTCACTCACTTTTCGGGCGACACGACCTTCGTGGGCACGGTGAACATCGCATCAGGCAGCGGCGTCTCGGTCACCGTGCAGTCAAACCTTGAAGGGGTGGCCTGCGACCTCCCGGCGCCCTTGGCAAAGAAAGCCTCCGAGCGCTGGCCCGCGGCCTTTGCCTTGACTCCCATCACAGGCCGCGGCGGCGCGGGGCACCGCCTCACCCTCAACGTGGGGCGCACAAAATTTGACAGCGTGATCCAGCTCCCGGCCGAAGGCTCCCGGCTCCCCACCCTGGGCAGCTTTGCCGTCGGCAAGCGCACGGCCTTGCCGCGCTCGGGCTTTGCGCTTGAAATCGCCGGGCCGCAGCTCGCTGCCGATCCCTGGCGTCCCCTTGTGGATCGCCTGATTGACGTCGCCAAGACGTCCTCTTCAGACACCGCGAACGCGGCTGCCGCAACGCTCGAGCGCGTGACGCTTGACACAGAAAGCCTCAGCGCCTCCGGCATGGACCTGCAGAAGCTTCGGGTGCGCGCCGAAATGACGGCCCCCGACGCCTGGCGCATCCGCTTGACGGGCGACGCCGTGGACGGCACGGTCACTTGGAACACCACGGGGCAGGGCGCCGTCCACGCGCTGCTCACCAAGCTCGACCTTCCCGAACGCAGTTCGGACACCTTGAAGTCAGCGCTCGCCAATCCCCCCGGCAGGCTCCTCCCCTCCGTCTACCTCAAGGCGGATGACTTCAGCTTCGGAAAAATGCATTTCGGCGCCATGGAGCTTTCCGCCATCAACCAGCTCACCGATCTCGGCCGCCGCTGGTCAATCACCTCACTCACGGTGAAAAATTCCGGGGGCGTCTTGACCGGCAGCGGCGACTGGCAGGAAGTAGACGGCCGCCACGCCACGCGCCTTTCCGCCGCCTTGCAGATCGACAACGGCGGACGCCTTCTCGACGAACTCGGCTGGCCTCAGGCGCTCGCCGACGGCAATGGCACCGCTGCGGCGGAACTCACCTGGGAAGGAACGCCCTGGTCCCCCGCCGTGAGCACCGTCAACGGCACGATCCACTCGGAGATGAAAAACGGTTCCTTGAAGCAGGTGGACACGGGCGTCGGAGGCGCGATGCTCTCGCTTCTCTCCATGCAGACCCTTGTGAAGCGCCTGACGCTTGACTTCAGCGACCTCACGCGCGGCGGCTTTGCCTTTGACTCCCTGCAAGTGGACAGCAAAATCACAAACGGCGTCCTTTCCACCGACAACGGCCGGATCATCGGCCCGCACGCCTCGGTGCTCCTCTCAGGGGTTGCCGACTTCAACACGGAAACCTTGGACAGCCGCGTCGTGGTGCTTCCCGACATCAACGCCGCGGGAGCGTCGCTCGCGGTCGCCCTCGTGAACCCCATCGTGGGCGTGAGCACCTTCATCGCCCAGATGCTGATGCGAGAGCCCTTGGCGCAGCTCTTCTCCACCGAATACACCGTGAAAGGCCCCTTTGACAACCCGGTCTTTGCGAAAAAGACCTCCGAGCAAAAGACGACCGATGAAAATGCCCCCTAGCGGCCTTCGCACCGTCGCCCCGGCTTCTCTAAAATCCACAGCAGTCAAAAACGTACGCGAGGTATCCCGATTGTTTCGCTATCAACTGATGACGCCGATCGTGTGGCTCACGCGGCTTCTCGTAGGCGCCTATCCGCAATGGATCGGCTGCCGCCCGAGCCACAAGCAGCGCATTTACTTTGCCAATCACTCGAGCCACCTCGACACGATCGCGATCTGGGCGTCGCTGCCGCGCGTGCTGCGTGAAACGACGCGCCCTGTGGCCGCCAAGGACTATTGGAGCCACGGCCTGGCGAGAAAGCGCATCGCCAAGGAGCTGAACGTCGTCCTGATCGACCGCAAGGGCGAACACCGCACGGATCCCCTCGCCCCCTTGCGAGCCGCTCTGACGGCGGGCGAGTCTCTCATCATCTTTCCTGAGGGCACCCGCCGGCCGCAGCCCATCCCAAGCGACTTCAAAAGCGGCATCTGGCGCCTGATGCGCGACTTCCCGCAGGTGGAGCTCATCCCGGTCTACATCGAGAACCTCTACCGCGCGATGCCCAAGGGCGTCCTCATTCCGGTGCCCACGATCTGCACCATCCGCTTCGGCGCCCCTCTCGAGCATTCGCCCGAAGACGGCAAGGAAGAATTCTTGAACAAGGCCCGACAGGCCGTTGTGGACATGGCTTCGTTATCATGATGCGACTCGGCTTAAGCCTCAACATGGGGTACCTCATCATCCTCGCTTCGCTCATCGTGCTGATGGCGGCAGGCACCATCTACGGCCTCTGGGCTGAAGGTCGCGCCAAGACGCCCGAGGCCGTGCAGCGCCTTGCCGTCGTCAACAGCCGCACCCGCGTGGGCTGGTGGCTCATCGTCACCTACGCCGTCGCCTGGTGGTTCGGTCCCGCGACCCTGAACATCCTCTTTGCGATCTTTTCCTTCTTCCTTTTAAGGGAATTCATCGCGCTCACCCCCATCAAGCACACGGACCACTGGGTGCTTGTCATCGCCTTCTATCTCGCGATTCCGATTCAATACGTGCTCGTCTACTTTGACCTGCAGGCGGTGTACACGGTCTTCATCCCGGTCTACCTGTTCCTCGTGCTTCCCGTCGTGGCCGCCCTCTCGCACGACACGGACCGGTACTTGGAGCGCGTGGCGAAGGTGCAGTGGGGCGTCATGATCTGCGTTTTCTGCGTGAGCCACGCCCCGGCGCTGGCGAACTTGAACCTTGAGGGCTACAACTCGACGGGGCTTCTCGTCCTTCTCTACTTCCTCATCACCGTCTTCTGCACGGACCTCTTTGCCGTGATCGCAAGCTCCGCCTTGGGCGGCAAGCCCCTCCCCATGAGCCCCAACAAGACGACAAAGGGCTATCTCGTGGGCGGCGTGCTGGGGCTTGCCGTGGGGACGGCTCTTTTCTGGCTCACGCCCTTCCGGCTCTGGCAGGCGTCGCTCTTTTCCCTGGCGATCGTCCTTGCCTGCATCATGGGCGACATCGTCATCAACTCGGTGAAGGTGAGTCTGGGCGCCCGCAACTACGACGGCGAGCTCTACATCGGCCGCGGGATTCTCGAGCGCCTCGCGCCCCTCACCTTCGCAGCGCCCGTGTTCTACCACTTGAATGTTCTCTGCCAGTACGTGCATTGAGCAACCTTGGGCCGTCTCCATCGCCCCGCCCCGAAAGCGGGGCGATTTTGCATCGTCGCTTCAGCAAACTCCCAAGTCTGCACAGTTACAATGCGCGGATTGTTTTTCAACCTCCGAGGACTTCCGATGTTCGACCAATACGAGACGCTGCTGAGGCACGTTTTCGAAAACGGCCATCAGAAGACGGATCGCACGGGCGTCGGCACCCGCTCCGTCTTCGGCTACCAGATGCGCTTTGACTTGAGCGAGGGGTTCCCCCTTGTCACCACCAAGAAGCTACACATCCGCTCCATCGTGCACGAGCTCCTGTGGTTTCTCTCGGGCTCAAGCAACATCGGCTACCTGCACGACAACAAGGTCACGATCTGGGACGAATGGGCGGATGAAAACGGGGATCTGGGCCCCGTCTACGGCGTGCAGTGGCGCAGCTGGCCTGCGCCCGACGGCCGCCACATCGACCAGATCAGCGAGGCCGTGAAGCTCATCAAGACGAATCCCGACAGCCGCCGAATCATCGTCTGCTCCTGGAACGTCGCGGACGTGGACAAGATGGCCCTGCCGCCCTGCCACTGTCTCTTTCAGTTCTATGTCGCCGACGGCAAGCTCTCCTGCCAGCTCTATCAGCGAAGCTGCGACATCTTTCTTGGCGTCCCCTTCAACATCGCGAGCTACGCCCTTCTCACCCACATGATGGCGCAGCAGTGCGACCTGGCGCCGGGCGACTTCATCTGGACCGGAGGCGACTGCCACATCTACAACAACCACTTCGAGCAGACGAAGGAGCAGCTCTCGCGCGAGCCCCGTCCGTATCCGAAGTTGGTCATCAAGCGCCGCCCTGACTCGATCTTTGACTACCAATACGAAGACTTCGAGATCATGGACTACAACCCATGGCCCCACATCAAGGCCCCGATTGCGGTTTAGGAGCGATCAATGCTGGAAATGATCGTGGCTCACGCCCAAAACGGCGTCATCGGCAACGCGGGCGACATGCCCTGGCACATTCCCGAAGACTTGAAGCATTTTCGTGCTGTAACGACAGGCGCCGCCGTCATCATGGGGCGAAAGACCTTTGAATCGATCGGACGGCCTTTGCCCAAGCGCCTCAACATCGTGATCACCCGGCAGGCGGACTACGCCGCCTCAGGCTGCACCGTAGTCTCAGACCTTGCGGCGGCGCTTGAAGCCGCCAAGGCAAGCGAGCGCCAGATCATCATCGGCGGGGGTGAAATCTATCGTCAGGCGCTCCCCATGGCGGACCGCCTCTGGATCACGGAAATCGCCGCAACGCCCGAAGGCGACACGACGTTTCCGACGATCGATCCCGCCCACTGGGAGGCGACGCTTCTCTCTGAACTTCCGGCTGAAGGCGCGCGCCCTGCGGTGAAGTTCCTGCGGCTGGACCGCCGGCGCTAGACCGCCGATTCAGCAACCGGCTCCGCCTTCGCCGCCTCGTCCGATCGCACGCGCTCGGGCGGAAAGACGAGCGTGAAGGTGGAGCCCTTTCCCAGCTCGCTTTCGATCTTCATCTGCGCGTCGTGACGGATCATGACGTGCTTCACGATCGCGAGTCCCAGCCCCGTGCCGCCCGTGTCGCGCGAGCGCGACTTATCCACGCGGTAAAAGCGCTCCGTCAAGCGCGGAATGTCCTTTTGCGCGATGCCGATCCCGTTGTCCGTCACTGACACCTCGGCGCCCCCCGCGGCCGTCGGCCGGCATTCGGCGTGCACGCGCCCGCCTTCCGGCGTGTAGCGCAGAGCGTTTGTCATGAGGTTCACGACGGCGCTGCGAATTTCATCCGCGTAACCTTCGATCGCCACCGCAGCCACCGAGCAGTCCACCGTGTAGCGTCCGGCGGCCACCACCTGCATCTCCGCCGTGATCATGCTCACGAGCTTGTCCAAAGCAATGACTTCCGACTGCTTCTCGTCACTGCCGATCTCAAGCTTGGAGAGCGTCAGCAGATCATCGATGATGCGCTTCATGCGCTGCGCCTGATCGCGCATCAATTCCAGATGCTGGGGCGCCAGCTCCACCTTCCCCGTGACGCCCGCCACCGCCATGTCCAAAAAGCCCGTCAAGACCGTCAGGGGCGTTCGCAATTCGTGCGAGACGTTTGCCACAAAGTCGCGGCGCATGGCGTCCACTTTCAATTGCTCGGTGACGTCGCGCGCAATGAGCAGCGAATTCTTGCGGTCGGCGATCACGACGCGGATTTCATAGGTGCGTCCGTCGGCGCGCCGCGTCCAGTTCAATGGGGTGTCAAACTGTCCCGCCTTCAGGTAGGCGGTGATCTCGGGATCAGCGACGAGCGCCATCACATGACGCCCCACGTCGTTTTCGCTGCTGATCGAAAAAAGGGCCTCGGCGTTGGCGTTGCACCAGGAGAGAATCCAGTCCTTTTTGGTGAGGAGAATGCTCTCGGGCAATGCTCCCAGCGTCTTGCGATAGCGCGCCTCGCGCGTTTCGAGCCGCCGCACGTTCTTGTCAAAGGCCTTGCGGCTTCGGTACACCCGCGCAAAGATGTCCGCCCAGAGCCCCATGGCCGCCGACGGCACCTCCGCCGCATCCGCCTTCGTCACCTCGGTCGCTTCATCGAGCCACCCCGCCAGCCGCGCGATGTAGTTAAGGTGCACAAGGATCTCAAGAAAGAACCCCGTGATCACGAGTCCCATGCCCCAGTAGGGATTCGTAAGACCGGCGACAGCAAACCCCGCCACTACGATGAGGATGAGGCGAAAAATCACCGGTCCCATCACCTGAAGTCTTGTGGGCGCCATGACGTGCCTTTCTTTTCTCAAGCGTGCGCGCGGTAGCCCAGGCCCCGCACCGTGTCGATGATGTCCGCGGCCGCAGTCTTCGCAAGCTGTTTTCTCAACCGCAGCACGTGCACGTCCACCGTGCGCTCGTCAAAGCCGGCCGCGTCCGCCCACACGCGCTCCAAAAGCTGCGAACGGGAGTAGACGCGCCCCGGGTTGCTTGCCAAGACGTAAAGCATCTTGAATTCGATGACCCCGAGCTTCACCTCGACGTCGTTCACCTTCGCCATGAAGCGCGCCTCGTTCATCGTGAGCGGCCCGCAGACGATGTTCTTTTCGGCTTCGGCCGCACCGCGCCTGAGCACCGCCCGCATGCGGGCGATGAGCTCCCGGGGCGAAAAGGGCTTTACGATGTAGTCGTCGGCGCCCGCCTCGAGCCCCGCCACCTTGTCGCTTTCCGTGCCGCGCGCCGTAAGCATGATGACGGGGACGCCCGCCGTGCGCTCGTCGCGCTTTAGCATCTCGAGCCATGCGAGCCCCGACAAGTCCGGCAACATCCAGTCCAAGAGGATGAGGTCCACCGCATCCGCGGCCATCGCGTCGCGCGCCTCCTTCACCGAGCCCGCGCGAAACACCTTGTAGCCCGCCGTCTCACACGCAAAGCCGATCAGCTCGCGAATCGCCGGCTCGTCTTCCACGACCAGCACTGTTTCCGTCATGGGTCTGTCTCCGAAATTGAATTTGCCCGTCATCGTGCCCGCCGACTGTGACAGTCAGACCGTCGGTCTGTGACAAGACGATGACAAGCCATTCTAACGGGCAAGAAAAAAGGGATCATGAGGCATATTTGTGGGTTGACAAATAAGAAAAAATATGCCTTGGAGTCCTTCGGACATCGAAGGACGGCGCAGTCAAGGGAGACCGAGGAATAAATGGAAGG
>CAVJBF010000034.1:0-23980 GCA_963647785.1 Acutalibacteraceae bacterium | reverse complement strand
GATTCTCGAAGAGCTCACCAAGCACCTTGAGGACACGAGCGACAAGCCCGACGAGCTTCAGGACTTCTGCGACGTCATGAGCTCTGTCGTGGAGGAGAACCTGTCCGTGTCCGCCCGCCGAATCGGGCTCTTCAACATCGGCCGATTCATGCAAGCCTAGCTTGGCTCCAGATCCGCTGAAGGAATCTGGACATCCGCCGCAGCGGCGTCGTCAAGACTCTGCTGCGGCTTTTTGGATCATGAGGCCTGTTTCTGGCTGACAAACAACCGGCGTTCTTCGGACATCGAAGGACGCCGCAGTCAAGAAAAAATGGAAGCAGCCTCGCGCAGCGGCCGGCGTGAGAGAACGCTCCTCACCCAGGCTACGTGAGCTCAAAGTCGGGCGCCTTCTTCTTTTTGCTGATGCCGAGAATCGTTGCGATGGGCTCAAACGTCCGCCGGTGCTCCGGGCACACGCCGAGCTTCTTGATGGCGGCGATGTGCGCCTCGACGCCGTAGCCCTTGTGCTTGGCGAACCCGTAGCCCGGGTACTGCTCATCGAGCTCCATCATGCGATGGTCACGGGTGGTCTTGGCGATGATGGACGCCGCAGAAATCGCGGCGATCTTGTCGTCCCCCTTCACGATGGCGTTGGCGGGGTACGGCAGCTGCGGCAGGCGATTGCCGTCTACAAGCACGAGGTTCGGCGCAATTTTGAGTCCCAGCACGGCGCGCCGCATGGCAAGCATCGTCGCCTGAAGAATGTTGATTTCGTCGATTTCTTCCACCGTGGCGTCCGCAACGCTCCACGCGAGCGCCTTCTCCTTGATTTCAACGGCCAGCCGCTCGCGCTCGTGCTCCGTGAGCTTCTTGCTGTCCCGCAGTCCTTCGATGGGCTCTTCGGGATTGAGAATCACCGCCGCGGCGTATACGGCGCCCGCGAGCGGCCCCCGCCCCGCCTCGTCCACGCCGGCGATGAGATCAGCAGACGCCTGCAGCATCTGGTCATCAAAAAGATCCGTCATGCGGGCCTTCACGGCCTTGCGACTCGTTGCCATGTCGTAATTTCCTCAGACGCTCAAAAGCGGCTTGTCCGGCACCCACACCAGGCGCACGCGGTCCTTCACCAAATCCTTGTCGGCGTAGCAGCGCACGTCAGCTCCGAGCCCCGCCGCAAAGATCACGCGGTCGTTGAACCACACCAAGGGGAGCGACGCACGCTCAAAGGCGGCGATGTCAGCCGCCTGGTACAAATACTTCAGGTTGCGGCTCGGACGCAGTCGATGCAGCTTCAGCTTCTCGCCGCCCCGGCGCGTCTTGACTTCCAGCGGCGCAGACCTGAGCCATTGCGCATCAAAGCCGTCTTCGTCCGGCAGGCACGCTTCAAACCGCATGACGCCGCCCCAAAGTCCGAGACTCACCTCCGCCTCGCCCTTCCAATGAATCGTCATGTCGCGATCCACGTTTCGAGCGGCGGGCTCCGTCGTGCGCAAGACGAGGTTGGCGCCCCAGCGGCGAATTTCACGGCCGTCGCAGCGAATGGTGAGACGGCTGTCCGAATGGGTTTCGCGCACCTGCCGCAGAGCTTCATAGAGCCGCACCTTGGACGGGGGCCGCACGCCTTCAGCCACAAGCCAGCTGCGCATCGCGAGCGCCTGGCGCGCCAGCGGCAGATTCAAAAGCTTCGCTATCACGAGTCCGTGGCCCGTCTTGTCGCGGCAGCGCTCGACGTCCTCGGCGCCCACGCTCTTCATGACGTCGGCAGCCTGCTCCACCAGCACCACGCTGCGCGCAGCGGCCTGCCGCCAGCCCGGCCGCGCCTCGTCCAGAATCGGCATCACCTGGTTGCGAAGGAGGTTTCGCAGATAATGCGTGTCGGCGTTGCTTTCGTCTTCAACGTACTCAATCTTCGCCTTCTTCACGAAGACATTGATTTCGTCGCGGCTCACGTCAAGCCACGGTCGCGCCAGCACCAGGCGGTCCCCTGCTGCGGCGCTTTCAATCGTGCGCACCGAGCTCATGGCGGACAGCCCTTCTGGGCCCGCGCCCCTCATCCACTGGATGAGGAAAGTCTCAAGGCGATCGTCCAAATGGTGCGCCGTCATGATGACGTCGGCCTTGCGGGCGCGCGCCACCTTCTCCAGCACGCGATAGCGCGCCTCGCGGGCCGCTGCCTCGATGCCCAGTCCAAGATTGCGGTTCACAAAAACCCGCTCCACCACAAGCGGCAGCCTCCACTTCTCGCACATGCGGGCGGCGTGCTCGACCCAGGCGTTGGCGTTGGGCGAAAGCCCGTGATGCACATGCACCACGGTGATGTCGGCGATCGCCGTCTGATGGGCGCGGTGGTAGAGGCGCGAGAGAATTTCAACCAGGGCGGCCGAGTCGCGGCCGCCCGAGAAAGCGACCACGATGCGCACGGGGTTGACCGGGCGAAGACAGAAGTCCTCTGCCGGCCCCGCCGCGCGGCGCTCCGCCACCGCATCAATCGAGCGGCGAACGGCGGCCGTGAGCTTTTCTTCCAAAGCGCGGCTGGCGGCCGCCGCTTTGGAAGCGAGCTTCACCGCCTTCGCTTTCTTCGGGGCCTTGGGAGACGCAGCGTCAGGCATCACGAAGCCTTCGAGGCGTCAGAAACAAGCGTCGCGTCTTCCACGGCCGGCGCTTCGTCTTCCGGCTTCGCCGCCTTCTTCACGGACTTTTTCGCCGCAGGCTTCTTGGCTTGCGCTTTTGCAGAAGACTTTTCCCCGTTTTTTGCGGCCGCCTTTTTCTTGGCTGTCTTCTTGACGGGCTTTTCCGTTGCGTCATCGGGCGTCGCGTCCATGGCTTTCTCTGGGGTCTTCACCGCCTCGGCGAGCGTCTTAGCCGTCCCGTCCACGGGCGGCAGTTCATGCTCGCCTCCCACGATTGCAAAGCGGCCGTACGTAAGAAGACGCGCGAGACGCCGCTCGCGCAGCTCCGGCGTCGTCAAGGCCATGAGCTTTCGCATCTCGTCGATCAAGGCCTTCTTCAAGGCTGCCGTCATCAGCTTCGGATCGCGGTGCGCGCCGCCCAAAGGCTCCGGGATCACCTTGTCCACGAGCCCGATTTCAGCAAGCCGCTCCGACGTGAGGCCCAGGGCTTCCGCGGCGGTCGACGCCTTGTCCGCGGACTTCCAGAGAATGGAGGCGCAGCCTTCGGGACTGATGACGGAATAGGTGGCGTACTGCAGCATCAAGACAACGTCCGCGACGGCAATGGCGAGCGCGCCGCCCGAGCCTCCCTCCCCGATGATCGTCGTGATGACGGGGACGTTCAATTTGCTCATTTCGAGAATGTTGCGGCCGATGGCTTCGGACTGGTTGCGCTCTTCGGCGCCAATGCCGGGATAGGCCCCGGGGGTGTCCACAAACGTCAAGACCGGCAGCCCGAATTTTTCCGCGAGCTTCATGAGGCGCAGCGCCTTGCGGTAGCCCTCGGGGCGGCTCATGCCGAAGTTGCGGCGGGCGCGCTCTCGGGTGTCGCGCCCTTTCTGGTGTCCGATCACCATGACGGGATGTTCGCCCAAGCGGCCCAAGCCGCCGATGATCGACTCGTCATCCGCGTAGCAGCGGTCGCCGTGCAGCTCATGGAAGTCGTCAATGCAGGCGTCGATGTAGTCCTTCGTGTAGGGACGGTTCGGATGGCGCGCCACGAGCGACGTCTGCCAGGGCGTGAGATTCTCGTAGATCTTCGCGGTGGCGGCGGTCATCTCGCGCTGCAGCTGCAACAATGCGGCGCGATGCGACTTTCCCGTCGCAATCTCGTCGTTTTCGAGCGCTTCCATCCGGGCGTTGATTTCCCCGAGTTCCTTTTCAAATTCCAGAAAGACTTTCTTAGCCATAGCGGTTCGTTGAGGGTTGCAGAAGGCCTGCGTCCGACATTGTGCCAAAGTTAATAGGTGATGGGCGTCTTGGTGCGGCTGCGCCAGAGGAGCCAGGCGGCCGCGGTGCGATAGGGCCGCCAGGCCTCACTCGCCTTCACGGCGGCTTCAAGGCTTCCGAACTGCGCTTCCGACGCCTTGCGAATGCCGAAATCCCCGGCGGGGAAGACGTCCGGACGATTGAGCCCGAAAATGAGGATCATGTGCGCGGTCCAGGGGCCCACGCCCGGCAGCGCCGTGAGGCGCTCGAGCACTTTCTCGTCCGCAAGGGGCGCGAGTCCAGCTGGCGTCAAGTCGCCCGCAAGCCACCCGCGCGCAATGGCGTCCAAGGCCTTCGCCTTTGTCTGCGTGAGGCGAGCCTCCGTTTTCAGCCGGTCAATGCACGCGGCGGCAATGCCTTGCGCCAAGGCGTCCCCCGCTTCGGCGCCCGCGATTTCCGCGACGCGCCGGGCGGCCGCGACAGCAGCGGTGTTGTTCACCTGCTGCCCCGTCACAGCGCGCACCATGCTGTGCATCAGGTCGCCCGCAGCCGCGAGCCCCGTCGTCTCGTCTTCGGCGATGAGGCGCGCCATCACAGCGTCTTTTTCAAGATGCCGCAGCGCGTCCTCCCACCAGACGCAGCGCGCGGCCATCAGGCTTTCTTCCACGTGGTGCCCGCGGGGCCGTCCGTGAGGACGATGCCGGCGTCAAGGAGCGCCTTGCGGATGCGGTCAGCCTCGGCCCAGTTCTTCGCAGCCTTCGCCGCCGCGCGAGCCGCGATCTGCCCTTCCACCGCCGCGGCGTCCACGTCAGCTGTCGCGCCCTTCAAGAACACCGCCGGATCGCGCTGCAGCACGTTGAAGATGCCCGCAAGCGCCTTCAAAAGGCCCGCGAGCTTCGCATCATGCGTGCGGTTCACTTCGCTGGCGAGTTCAAAGAGCGTGCCGACCGCTTCCGGCGTATTGAAGTCGTCGTCCATCGCGGCCTTGAATTTCGCCGCCCACGCATTCGTCCAGTCAATTTCAACCGCTTCGGGCGCGGTGTCAGACAAGGCCTGGTAAAGGCGCGTCAACCCCTTGTAGGCGTCCACGATCAAGTCGGGGTTGAACGTGATGGGGCTGCGATACTGGCTGCGCAGAAGGAAAAAGCGCAGCGTCTCGGCGCCGTTGCCCTCGCCAAACTTTTCGTTCGTTTCCTTCAAGGCGTCGCGAATCGTCCAGAAGTTGCCAAGCGACTTGCTCATCTTTTCTTCATGCCCCTGCGCGTCCCGCACGCGCAAGGGGCCGCTGTGAAGCCAGTAGTTCGCAAAGGGCTTGCCGCTCGCGCCCTCGCTCTGGGCGATTTCATTTTCGTGATGCGGGAAGATCAAGTCGGGGCCGCCGCCGTGAATGTCAAAGGTTTCGCCGAGGTAGTGGCAGCTCATCGCCGAGCACTCGATGTGCCAGCCCGGACGCCCCGGGCCCCAGGGCGAGTCCCACTGGGGTTCGCCGGGCTTTGCGTGCTTCCAAAGAACGAAGTCCAGAGGATCGCGCTTTCCGGCATTGACATCAATGCGGGCGCCCGCCTGCAGTTCATCAAGGGTGCGGCCCGAGAGCTTGCCGTAGCCCGGGAGCTTTCGCACGGCAAAGTTCACGTCGCCGTCGGGCGCCGTGTACGCGAGGCCGTTCTTTTCAAGCCGCGAGACGATGTCGAGCATCTGCGGAATAAATTCCGTCGCATGGGGCTCAAACGTGGGGTCAAGGCACCCCAGAGCGCGCATGTCCTCCTGCATCGCCTCGGTGAAGGTCGTCGTGAGCTCCGCCGGGGTGATCTTGCGTTGAGCGGCGCGTCGGATGATCTTGTCGTCCACGTCGGTCACGTTGCGAACGAAGGTCACTTCGTAGCCCGACGCTTCGAGCCAGCGGCGGATGACGTCAAACGCCACGAACGTGCGGCCGTGGCCGATATGGCAGTAGTCATAGACCGTGACGCCGCAGACGTACATCCCGACATGACGGGGCTTCATCGGTTCAAACGGAACCACCTTGTGGTGCAGAGTGGAGTAAAAGGACAGTGCCATAGCAATCTTTAACAAAATTCGAGGGCGCTGCGAAGCGATTCCGAAAGGCGCACAACGCCTGTCACGCTAGAATCCGCAGACAACGGCCCGCAGTATAAGACGCGCGGGCCCCGTTTTTGCGCTTTGAGGCCCCCTTCCCCGCCCCGAAGCGCCGCTTTTCTTAAGGATTTCCTTCGAATGGCTCATTCTTTCTGGCGCCCGGCGCTCTGGACGGTCTGCGCAGCCGCCACGGCCTCGGCCTGCGGCGCTGCGCTCGCCGCCGACTCCCGCTTCTCGCAGGACATCACGGACCTCCCCTTGACTTCGCTGCGCGCCGACCAGTTCCCGGACGCCGTGGACGCCTATGCCGCAAAGGGCGACTACCGAAAGGCCCTCGAAGCCGTCGATATCGGCCTCAAGCGCAACACGCGCTCGGCGCAGCTTCGCTTTCAACGCTGCGTTGTTTTGGAGCAGATGGGCCGCACAGAGGACGCCAAAGCGGAATTAAAGCGCTTCATCGGCCTTTATCCCGAAATCCCTGAGGGCTACAACAACCTCGCCGTCCTCCTTTCCCGCGAGGGAAGTCTCGAGGAGGCGCAAGGGTACTTGACGCGCGCTCTGGCGCTGCGGCCGAAATTCCGGCAAGCGCACGTCAATTTAGGCAATCTTTATCTCGCCCGCGCCAAAGCTTCTTTTGAAACCGCTCAATCGATCAAGAGCGACAAGGCTGTGAAGGCCCGGCTTGAAGCGGTGACGGCGCTTCTCTCGCCCCAGCCCGCGAACGAGCGCTGATCGATCACATCCACTTTTACTTCCACACCCTTTTAGAAAATGTCTATTCGCTTTACTTCTCGAATCCGCCTTGCGATGGCGGCGGCCGCCCTTTCCGCGGCCTTTGTGCCGGCCCTTGCCTCGGCCGCCAACGACGTCAACGTCGAAATTGAAACGAACCTGGGCGTCATCGGCCTGCGCCTTGACGCCGAGCGCGCCCCCGTCACCGTGAAGAACTTCATCAACTACGCGAACTCGGGCTTTTACAACGGCACGATCTTTCACCGCGTGATCGACGGCTTCATGATTCAGGGCGGCGGCTTCACCCCCGACATGAAGCAGAAGAAGACGAACCCCGCGATCGTGAATGAAGCCGCCAACGGCCTCTCCAACCGCCGCGGCACCATCGCCATGGCGCGCACGAACGAGCCCCACTCCGCCACAAGCCAGTTCTACATCAACGTCGCTGACAACACGTTCCTCGACGCTCGCGAGGCGCGGGACGGCTGGGGCTACGCCGTCTTCGGCCGCGTCACCCGCGGCATGGCCGTTGTCGATAAAATCGCGCAGGCCAAGACGGGCTACAAGGCCGGCATGGGAGACGTCCCTGTCTCCACCGTGACGATCCAGTCCGTGAAGATTCTCAAGTAACCACTCCATAAAAGGAATTGCCATGATCCGCTTCACCACCACGAAGGGCGTCTTTGACGTTGAATTGAATCCCAAGGCGGCCCCGAAGACCGTCGCCAACTTTGAAGCCTACGTGAAGGAAGGCTTCTACAACGGCACGATCTTCCACCGCGTGATCGACGGCTTCATGATCCAGGGCGGCGGCTTCACCCCCGACCTCGTTCAGAAGCCCACGCACGAGCCGATCGAAAACGAAGCCGCCAACGGCTTGAAGAACGACAAGTACACGATCGCCATGGCCCGCACGATGGCCCCGCACTCGGCGACGAGCCAGTTCTTCATCAACACCTCTGACAACGACTTCCTCAACTACACGATGCCCTCCCCGCAGGGCTGGGGCTACGCCGTCTTCGGCAAGGTCGTGAAGGGCATGGAAGTGATTGACGCGATCGGCAAGGGCCGCACCGCCCGCCGCGGCATGTACGCCGACGTTCCCGTGGAAGACGTCGTGATCGAAAAGGTCGAGATCATCTAACCGCTTCCGACGGCCCGCCCTTTTCGGACGGGCCGTTTTGTGCCGTCTTTCTCCATCGTTCTCCATGCTTCCAGCCGTTCTTCCGGTGAACGCCGGCGCTCGCAGCGCCCCGGTTCTCGAGCGTCCGATCTTCATCGCGGACCTGCATCTTTCGCCTTTCAAGCGCCGCACGGCGCGCGCGTTCTTTGACTTCATGAAGCACACGGCGCCTCAATACAAAGAGCTTTTCGTGCTCGGCGACCTCTTTGAGTTCTGGCTGGGGGACGATGCCGCAAGGGTCGCGGGACCTGTGACAAAGGCCTTTCGCGCTTACTCAGCGGCAGGCGGCCGGCTCTACTTCATGCAGGGGAACCGCGACGAGCTTCTCGGCGCGGACTACGCGAAGCTCGCGGGCGGCACGCTGCTTTCGCCTCAGACGCCGGTGGTGACGGCCTCCGGCACGCGGATTCTCCTTTCGCACGGCGACGAATGGTGCACTTTGGATCCTGACTACCAGGCCTTTCGCCAAATGATGCGCGATCCCGCCTGGCAGACGATGGCTTTGGAAAAGACGCTTGCGGGCCGCATTGCTTACGCGCTCAAGGCGCGGCGGCACTCCAAAGCGCAAAAGCAGGTGAAGTCCCCGGCGGTCATGGACGTGGTGGAATCTGACGTTGCCCGGGACGCACAAGCCGCACGCTGCGACTGCGTCATTCACGGCCACACGCACAAGCCCGCGGCGCACACAGAGCTCGCGGTGCCGCGCTATGTCGTTCCGGACTGGCGGCTTGACGGCGAGGCCAACGGGCGATTCGGCTGGGTAAGCGTGACGGCTGCCGGCCGCCCGGAGCTGGTCATTCGCCGCGTCGGTTGATCTCCTCGGCGAGCACGTCCTGCGCGATCTGCTCCATGCCGTCAAGCGTCTCGGCGTCGATCTTGTCTGCCATCTTCTGGCGAAAATTCTTCGAAAATCGTCCGCTGCTTTCAATCAGCACGTTCACAAAACGCGCGAGCCATTGCGACGGCAGGTCATAGGACTCGCCCAGCGTCTTTTCCAGTTTGTCAAAGAGCGCGAGGTACTCCACCTCCTCTCGAAGGGCTTGCTATCGAAAAATTTTTCTCTTCGCGGGGCGTCGCTTGTTCAGCGCGAATAGACAGGAAAACAACCACCCAAAGCGCTCACCGCTTTCACTGCCCGTTACAATGATTCAATTCCCTCTGAGAGATCGAAGCATGTCTGGCACTTTTGTCAATCCCGGCAACAAGTCATTTCTTACCGCCATTCAGTCCAAGGTTTACGTCGACAAGACCGACTTTCTGGCTTATGCCAATAGTGTCTTGAACAGCAAGGACGGCTGGATTTGCAACAGCCGTCCGCGGCGGTTCGGCAAATCCACGACCGCCGACATGCTCGCGGCCTACTACAGCCGAGGGTGCGATTCCTCTGACCTCTTTCGCTCTTTCAAAATCGCGTCGTCACTGGACTACGACAAGCACTTGAACCAGCATAACGTCATTTATTTCGACGTTCAATGGCTGTATAAAAAATCACTCAATAAATCCAACATTGTCAATGAAATACAGTCAGCCATTCTTCAAGAGCTTCAAATTGAGTTTCCTTGTGCGCCTGACTTGACGGCAGGAACGCTCACAGACGCCTTGACTCGACTTCAGAGAGATGCAGGCGAAAGCTTTGTCGTCATCATTGACGAATGGGATCTTCTCATTCGCGACGAGAGCGTTTCTGAAGCCGTTCGCTCGCAGTACATCGATTTTCTGTCCGCCCTTTTCAAGGGCACGGGGCCTGCCCAGTATATTGAACTTGCCTATTTGACCGGCATTCTTCCCATCATCAAGATTCGCACGGAATCCGCACTCAACAACTTCAATGAATTCACCATGCTTGGCGCGGGGCCGCTTACGCCATTCATTGGCTTTTCCGAAGAGGAAGTTCGCTCGCTGTGCGAACGGCACCACGTTTCGTTTGCCAATGCCAGGCGCTGGTACGACGGTTATTCCCTCGGAGACATGCATTTGTACAACCCGCGAGCGATTGTGCAGCTAGTGACCAACAAGCAATTCAAAAGCTATTGGTCAGAAACCGGCACTTTCCTCTCCATCAAGCCCTACCTGGACATGAATTTCGCCGGCCTGAAGGATTCCGTTGTCGCGATGCTGGCGGGGGATTCCGTCTCGGTCACGGTCTCGACTTACCAGAACGACCTGCAGCGCTTCAATTGTCGGGATGACGTGCTGACGTTGCTGATTCATCTGGGATACCTGTCCTACGATGCCGATCGACAGACCGTTTCCATTCCCAATGAGGAAATTCGCGAAGAATTCCTCAAAGCAGTGGCGGTGGCAGATCCCTGGCAGGATCTCATGGAGCTGCAAAAGCATTCTTCTCAGCTCATGGAGGCGATTTTTGAAGGCGATGAAGCGCAAGCGGCTCGATGGATGGATTATTTCCACGAGAGCTGCACATCAATTTTGCAGTACAACGCCGAAAATTCGCTGAGCTGCGCACTGTCCATCGGCTTTTTGAGCGCAATGCGCTGGTACTACAAGCCGGTCCGCGAGATGCCTGCGGGCCGCGGCTTTGCCGATCTCGTCTACATCCCCAAGGCGGCCCATGCTGCTGCGCGTCCCGCCATCATTGCAGAGTTGAAGTGGGACAAGAGTTCGCTCACGGCGTTGGAGCAGATCAAAAAGCGGCGCTACCTCAATGCCCTTCAAGGCTATTCCGGCCAGGTTCTTCTGGTCGGAGTCAACTACGACCGAAAAACCAAGCTTCACGAATGCCGGATAGAAAGTGTCTCCGTTTGACTTGACCCATAAACGTCGTATTCTCCGAGTCGCCAATGGATCACGCCGAGTCAGCAGAAACCAGCCATGATCTGCACTTCTTTACGCAGATTTCACTCGCCCGCCGTCACTCGCCGCCCCTAGCTTTGTTAGACTTGACGGCGTTTAGAACCAATGCGCCGCTTGCAAAGCGGCCCTCATCATGGCAATCCAAAAGCCCATCCGTTATCCCGCCGCCGCGCGCAAAGTCAAAAGCGACGAAAAGAAGATTGAACTCGTCCGTCGCATCAACGACATGATGCCAGTGCCTGATGTGAGCGCCCTCGACATCGTGCTCAGCCTGAAGACGCGTCTTCTCGCCGCCCGCACGGCTTCCTCCCCCTTGACGAACGACACCAAGGCAATGATTCGCCAGCTGATTGCCGACCTGGTGGTGACCGTAGCGTCGATGGGACATCTCGCGAAGCTCTTTGAAGCGAGCGAAGACATCCGTGACGTGGTGGCTGCCGCGCATCCAGCGATGGTAGGGGCCGCTCGCCGCTGGAAGGCGTCGCTTGCGCCGGGCCAGACCGATCTGGATGTTTTGGACGACACCGTCGACCTCTTTTACAACATGCTCCGTCAGACGAAGCTCTCCGAGTACAAGGCCGTCCTCGAACTCGTCGAGAAAGAGCTCGCGCGTCCGCAGGCTGCGGCATAATTTCGGTTTGTTCTTGCAGCGCGTGTCTGCGCATCGAAGGAAAAGATCATCATGGCGCTCAGTTTGTCTCAGGCCGTTCGCACCATTGTTCGTGCCGCCGGCTGGCGGGAAGCTCGTCCCGACGCGGCGGGGGCTTATCGCTTCCGGCTGGAAAAGGATCTGGACCTCACGATTCAGAGTCCGGACGGCGTGACCTGCGTTTTCTCCGCGGATCTAGGGCCGGCGCCTGATGCCGATGACAGCGAGGGCGAAGCGCACCTGCGCCGCCTCGGTTCACTCGCGGCCGGCATCGCCTCCCGCCGCGCCTCCGTCCTTTCAATCGACAAGACAAAGGGCCGGCTGGAGCTTTTCCGCCGCGTCAACCTCGCCAGCGTCGAAGCATCGCAGGTCGTCGATGAAGCCGCAGGCTTTTTAAATGACGAAGCCTGGTGGAAGGCGCAGCTCGCGGAAGCCGCCACCGCCACGATGTCGCCCTTTGCCTTCGCCTCGGGCGGCTTCTTCCCGATGGAATCAGGCTTTGCGGGGCCGCTGTCGTGATGCTTCGCTCTCTCCAGAAAGCCGCGGCGATCCTTGCCCTCCTCCCGGTGGCGGCTTCGGCCTACACGTTCGAGAAGCCTTTTTCGTACTATGCCAACCGTCATGACGTCAAGACGGTGTTGACGAGCTTTGCACACGCAGAAGGCCTCTCCGCGGAGTTTGAACCAGGATTGCGCGCCACGGTGAGCGGCCGCTTCAAGGCCATTGCCCCCAAAGACTTTCTGGACGCCATGAACGAGGCGTACGGCATCGGCTACTACGTGCTGGGCGACACCGTTCACTTCTATTCCGTCAAGAAGATGAAGAAGGACTTCCTCACGGTCCGCAGCGTCACGAGCGACGACCTGCTGAAGTCTCTCAAAAAGTCCGGCTTTCTCGCCGACGAGCTCCCCGTGCGAATGAACGCGCAGGGCACGCTGCTCACGGTGCGCGGGCCGGCGAGCTACGTCGAGCAGGTTCGCTCGGCGGTTACCGCCTACGAAGCCGTGCAGACCGAAAAAATCGTGATGCGCGTCTTCCCCGTAAAGTACGCGTGGGCTGACGACATCTCCGTTTCAAGCATGGACAAGAGCGTGACGGTGCCTGGCATCGCCACCATTCTTCGCGGCATGGTGATGGGCCAGTCCGTGGGCGGCAACACCGTTTCGCAGCAGCGCTCCACCGGCCATGCAGAAAGCGTCCCGAGCCTCGGCGCCGAAGGACTGTCCAAACAAAAGCGCGCTGAAGCGAGCGCCGCCGTCGCCTCCCCGGTCATCGGGGGCTCCATCAGCATCATGGCGGATCCGCGCGTGAACGCCGTGCTCGTCTCTGACGCCGCCTACCGCATGCCCTACTACGAGCAGGTCATTCGTGACCTCGACAAGCCCGTGGAGCTCGTGGAGATTCATGCGGCGATCGTGGACATCGACACCTCCGCAAGCCGCGATCTTGGCGTCAACTTCAGCGGCAAGGACAGAAGCTCGTCTGGAAAATGGCAAAGCGGCGGCTCGATGGGCGCCTCCAACACCTCGAATTCCATCGACACCACGATGAATTCGGCAGGCGCGCTCCTCTCCACCATCTACACGCACGGCTCGGACTTCTTCATGGCGCGCATCAGCGCGATGGAGTCTAAGAACGAAGCGAAAATGCTCGGCCGCCCCTCGGTTCTCACCGTGGACAACGTGCAGGCGACGCTCGAAAACACAACGACATACTACATCCCGCTGCAGGGCACGGAAGCCGTGGACCTTTACAAGGTGGAGGCCGGCACCGTGCTTCGCGTGACGCCTCACATCATTCGCGAAAACGGCCGCACGTCGATCAAGCTCGCGGTGAACGTGCAGGACGACCAGAGCGACTCGTCTTCGAGCTCCACATCCTCGGACGGCACCAAGATCCTTCCGATCAAGCAGACGAAGATCAACACGCAGGCTGTGGTGGACGTCGGCCAGTCGCTGCTGATCGGCGGCTACTACTACGAGCAGAAGTCCGAAGGCGACAGCGGCGTTCCGCTTTTGAAGGACATCCCGCTCTTGGGGAACCTCTTCAAGTATTCTTCGAAGGACGGCCGCCTCATGGAGCGCCTCATCCTTCTCACGCCGCGCATCGTGACGCCGGACGGCGCCAACGTGCCGGGGCGCGTCAACGTGACGGAATTCCGTCAGGCGGCGACGCAGCCAGACTACGAACATCGGCGTCCTGCCGAAGGCGGCTCGCATGAGTGACGTGCAGATCCGCATTCTCTCGGGGGCGAACCTCGGGGCCGACATCGTCCTTCCCAACGGTCGCTGGACCGTGGGGCGGGATGATTCGTGCGACATCATTCTGGCGGACCCGAGTCTTGAGGCGCGGCATGTTTCTTTTGTCGTGAGCGATGCCGGACTGCTGTTTGAATCGCTCGACGGCGTTGTCACCGCCGCCGCAGGCGCTGAGACTTCGGACGTCCTGGATGCAGGTTCGCTCTACAAGCTGGGCGACGTTCTCTTTGCCTGGGGACCCAAGGACGCGCCCGAGGGCTTCTGGGAGTCGGTGCAGGCGGCCTTGAAGGGCTTTGCCGCCCCGACGCCAGCCGCCGCAGAACCAGAACCCGAGCAGGAAGCGCCTTCCGAAGAGCCCGACGAGGCCCCCGACACCCAAGCCCCTGCCTCGCCTCAGTTTCCGAAAGAAGCCGAGGATGAAAAGCTGGAAGACGAGACGAAGCCGCGCTCGGCCAAGGCCGTCATCGCCGCGGCGGCCGCGGTCGTGCTTCTCTCAGCGGGCGTCGCCGGCGGCTGGAGCTGGATGCACCGCGATCAGAACGACGTCGAAGAGCGAACCGCCGCCGTTTTGAAGGAAGCCGCCCGTCACGTGAAGAGCGCGGGCTTTGCCAACGTCGTCGTGAAAGCCGATCCCTCCGGGTCGCTGCGACTCACGGGTTCCGTCAAAAACGACGAGGAGCGCGGACGGCTGGTGGCGCTCGCTCGTTTGCTTGGAACCTCGGCCGTTTTGGACGTCACGGTGGACAGCGACTACACCGAGCCTGTGAAGTCCGCCTTCAACACGCTGGACTTCTGGCCCGAGGTGACGCTTGCGACGTCGCCGGAAAAGCCGAGTCAAAAGACGGTGAACGTCGCCGCCTACATGATGACGAACGTCACCGAAGAGCAGGCCTTTCTCGCCATCCAGAAGGATCTGCCTGCCGCGGACGACGTCACGGTGAAGCGCCGCATCCTTTACAAGGATGATGTCGCCCAAGTCTTTTCCAAGGCCTTTTACGACGCGGGGGTCGTGGGCGCCAGGCTTGAGTACCTGCCCGGACGCGTGAAGCTTGTGACGACCTTGACGCCAGACCGCAAGGTGAAGCTCGACAAAGCGCTTGAAGCCGTGAAGCGCGCCTGCCCCGTGCCGCTTGTGATTGACGTTGTGAACGAAGCCGATCAGAACGCCGCCGTGCGCGAAAAGAAGATTGCCTCGTCGCCCAGTCCCTCCGCCGACCCCATGAAGCCCTCCTTCCGGGTGTCAGGCGTCTCGGGCGGCGCCTTGAAATTTGTAACACTTTCCACGGGCGAGAAAGTCTTTGCAGGCGGGCGCCTGCCGGGCGGCTTCGTTCTGGAAACAGTACAATATGACAAGCTTGTCCTGACTAAAAACGGCAAGCGTGTCGTCTATCCCCTGAGGATCAACAAATGAGTGAATTCATCTCGACGACCGATGCCTTGGAATCCGGCATTGCGGCCGATCAGAAGCAGGTTCGCGACGAAGTCGCCGACATCACGGCTCGTCTTCGCCGCGCCATGGACGCGGGGCTTACCCCTGAGGACATGAAGGCGGCCCGCGCCGCCAAAGCAGCCGCTGACGCTGCCCAGGAAATTCTGTCCCACATTTTCTAAAGGTGATTTGTTATGACAGCAATCGATACCACCGGCGGCTTCAACATTCAGGAAATCTTCCAATACGTCGCAGGCGCCGTGAGCTCCAATGGCGAAGAGATTCGCTCGGCCATGCAGGAAATCAAGGACGGTGACGGCAAGATCAGCGACCAGCAGATGCTGAAGCTCCAGTTCCAGATCAACACCTACAACACGCTGCTTGAAACGGCGTCCACTGTGACGAAAGCCCTTACGGACGAAGCCAAGCAGCTCGCTCAGCGCTCCGCCTGATTTCTCGGCTTGAAGGAACATCATGCTCACCGATGCAGAAGTAAAGCGCCTTTTGGACGTCGCCAATGCTGGCGTCAACAAAGGCGAAGTGGCGCTGGCGCGCCAGATCTTTGACGGCATCCTCGCGTGCCGCCCGAATCACGTGCCGACGAAGATCAGCCGCGCGCTGAGCTTCACGGTTGTCGGCGCCTATGACGAGGCGCGCGCCATCTTGGGGGATGTTCTCGCCGAACATCCCGACGACGCCGATGCGCTCGTCTATCTGGGGCTCACAGAAAAGTGCGCAGGCAATGAAGAGGCCGCTCGCGAAGCGCTCAACCGCGTTCCTGCGGACGGCTCGGCGGGACGCCTGGCTCAGAACCTGCTTGAGACGCTCTGAGGCACTGAGCCATGGATCTCACGCAAGTCGCGGACAGCGCACGGCGCCTCGCAGAAGCCTTTGAGACTTCGCAGACGTCGGAAGGCAGCCGCCTTGTCGGCACAGGCGATCGTTCGCCCGTGCCGCAGGATCTGGCTGATCACTTTCGCGAACTGGTGGAGCGGCCTGAGGAAGCGCAGCCCGCACCCGAAAGCCGCCCCGCCGGTGCGGTTTCCGAAACGGGCTGGCGCGCCGAGCGTGAGACCGTTCATCAGGCGGGAACCTCGAATCTTGCTGCCGATGCGGCGTCACAGCCGTCGCTCCCCTCGCCCATGGAGCTTCTTCAGGTTCAGTTCCACACGAACATGAGCCATTTCACCACCCAGTTCTTTTCCAATATTCAGGATCAGGCCACGTCGCAGTTCGAGCAGACGCTGAAGTCTCGCTCCTGATATTTCGTTTTGACTCCATCATGATGAACGCCCTTTCTTGTTCCGGCCTGCGTCGCCCGCTTCTCATCGCGGCGAGCGCTGCGGTCCTGCTCTTGGCAGGCTGCAAGTCCGAGGTGTATCAGGGGCTCACCGAGAATCAGGCCAACGCCATGATGTCGGTGCTCATGAAGCATGGCATCACCCCTGTGAAGGAGTCCGGCAAAACGGGCTACACGCTCTCGGTGGAGAACGATCAGGTCGTGCAGACGCTGGAGCTGATGCGCGAAAACAACCTGCCGCGCTCGGACTTCGAGACAATGGGCGACGTCTTTGCTGCCAAAGGGATGATCTCTTCGGCAACGGAAGAGCAGGCTCGCCTCACCTATGCGCTCTCGCAGGAGCTCTCCGACACCTTCTCTCGGATTGACGGCGTTCTGACGGCTCGCGTGCACGTCGTGCTCGGGCAGCAGGACTTGGGCACGGGCAAGGTGACGCCGCCTTCAGCGGCCGTCTTCCTTCGCCACACGCCGCAGTCTCAGGCGCCGCATCTGGTGGCTCGCATTCGCGAGCTCACCGCCAACGCCGTTCCAGGGCTAAAGCAGGACAGCGTTTCCGTGATGCTCGTGCCAGTGCGCGACACCGCCACCATTCCGATGCCGGCGGAAGTCGGAGCGTCTGCTTCTTCAGGCGGCGACACCCGAGCGAAGCTGCTCATCGCCGCCGCAGGCGTTCTCTTTGCACTCTCCGTGGCCGGCGCCGCAGCGGCGGCCGTGCTCTTTCGGCGCAGCCGTCGTCCCGACGACAAGAAGTCCGCGGCTTGACCGCGGTTGCCCTGACGACGGCGCTGCGCCATGAATCGCTACTATTTTCTAGAGCTCTTGGACGACAACCCCGCCCTTCTCGGCGCGGTTGTCCGATTCAACGCGCTCATAGCACCGACGGAAGCGTCCCCCCTTGTCGCCGCGGCGCGGAATTATCCTGACCTCAAGGCAGTTCTGGCCTCTCGCCAGCTGGCCGACGTTGGCTACTGGGATTTTTCAGAAGAGTCGCGCTGCCTTGCGTTGCTCCCAGCGGACGTCGTGGCGCGTCTTGCCCGCACCGCGGCTGCCGCCGTCTATGCGAACGATATCGCCCGCACCGTGCAACGAAGCGACGTGCTCGCGCTTCGCAAATTCTTCGGTTCGGCGCTCATCGACTACGCGCTCTCCCGCGGACGCTGGCAGGCGGGAAGCCATATTCGCTCGGTGTTTGAGCGCATTGAAGGAACAGAAAAGCCGATCGCGGAGCGCTGCACCGAAGCCGCGGTCCTTGCTATCGCAAGCCTCAAGGCCGGCTGGCCTCAGGCGTTGCAGGACATCGCCGCGGCGCGCTGGTCGTCATCGGATTTGCCGCGCCTGGGTCTGCCTGTCCTCATTTCAGGCGACGATCGCCTCACACTCTGGCACTTTGCAAAAAAACTCATTCAACGGGAGCTTGGCTCACCATGGGCAAATTATTTCGTCTAGCCGATGGCCGTCCATTGCCCGCCGCTGGCGTGAAGGTGATCAAGTCCGCCGACTGCGAGACGCTCTACGGCGCGGACAGGATTCTCGAAGCCGCTCGCCAGGAAGCGCAGGAAATCGCCCTCAAGGCGCAGGACGCGTATCAGCAGCGCTACGAAGCGGGATATCAGGACGGCGTTGAAGCCGGCCGCATGGAGCACGCCGAAAAGGTGATGGAGACGGTGCTCGCCTCGGTGGAATTCATCGAAAAGATTGAGAGTACCGTGGTGGACGTCGTGAACCAGTCGGTCCGCAAGATCATAGGCGAACTCGACGACGCCGAGCGAATCCAGCGCATCGTCGGAACGGCCTTGAACAACGTCCGGGGCCAGCTCAAAGTCACGGTCCGCGTCGCGCCGGCTGACGAACCCACGGTCATGAAAGCCTTTGCGTCGATGACGTCCGGCTCATACTTGAACGTCGTCGCCGACCCGCACTTGAAGCAGGGAAGCTGCATTCTCGAAAGCGAACTGGGCGTCGTCGACGCATCGCTTGAGACGCAACTCAAAGCCCTTGAAAAGGCCTTTACGTCGAAAATCCGACAGTAGCGCATCATGGCATTCGAATATCTAGGCCCGCTTCTCAAAGAGGCCGTGCAGACCACGACCACGGTGGACATCCGCGGCCGCGTCGAACAGGTCGTGGGCACCATCATCCGAGCGGTCGTGCCGGGCGTGAAGGTGGGCGAGCTCTGCGTTCTCCGCAATCCGTGGGAGGAGTTTGAACTCAAGGCCGAGGTAGTGGGCTTCATCAAGAACGTGGCTCTTCTCTCCCCCTTGGGAAGCTGTCAGGGCGTGTCGCCGCAGACGGAAGTGATCCCGACGGGCGAAATTCTTTCCGTCCCCGTGGGGCCTGAATTGCTGGGGCGCGTCGTGGACGGTCTGGGAAACCCCATTGACGGCGGTCCGGAATTGAAGTGCCGCAATCACTACCCCGTCTTTGCGGAAGCGCCGAACCCCATGACGCGCCGCATCATCAGCAAGCCCCTCACCCTGGGCATCCGGAGTCTGGACGGCGTGCTCACCTGCGGCGAAGGCCAGCGCATGGGCATCTTCGCCGCCGCGGGCGGCGGCAAATCGACGCTGCTTTCCACCATCATCAAGGGGTGCAAGGCCGAAGTCTGCGTGCTCGCTCTCATCGGCGAACGCGGCCGTGAAGTCCGTGAATTCATTGAGCACGACTTGGGTGATGAAGGACGCCGCAAAGCCGTCCTTGTCGTCTCCACGTCGGATCGCTCCTCAATGGAGCGCTTGAAGGCCGCCTACACTGCGACTGCCATTTCTGAATATTTCCGCGACCAGGGACGCAGCGTCCTTCTCATGATGGACTCGGTGACGCGCTTTGCGCGCGCCCAGCGTGAAATCGGTCTTGCCGCCGGCGAGCCCCCCACTCGTCGCGGCTTCCCGCCCTCCGTCTTTTCCGAGCTCCCCAAGCTGATGGAGCGCGCTGGCAACAACGACAAAGGCTCGATCACAGCGCTCTACACGGTGCTCGTTGAAGGCGACGACATGACCGAACCGATCGCTGACGAAACTCGATCCATTTTGGACGGCCATATCGTTCTCTCCCGCAAGCTCGCGGCAAAGAACCACTACCCCGCCATCGACGTGCAGGCGAGCGTTTCCCGCGTCATGAACTCCATCGTCACCAAGGACCATAAAAAGGCGGCGCAGCGCCTGCGTCAGATTTTGGCAAAGTACGCCTCAGTGGAGCTTCTGGTGCAAATCGGCGAATACAAGAAGGGGGCAGACGCAGAGGCTGACGACGCCATCGCCCACATCGAGCGCGTTAATTCGTTCTTGAAGCAGGGCCTCGCCGAAAAGTCCGAGTTTGACGAAACCGTGCGGGCGCTTCAGGCGGCCGTGCGCTGACAATGCCTGACAAATACCCGCTTGAGATGCTCCTCTCGGTGCGACAGTACCGGGAAGACGCCGCTCTGCGCAAGGTCACTCGTGCCCAGGATGAGGTGAAGACAGCGCAGGAAGGCGTCGAAAAAGCGGACGCTGCCCTTGAAAAGGCCAAAGTCTTTCAGCGTGAGGAGACGGACCGCCGCTATGCCAAGCTGATCGGATCCATCACCAAGCTTGAAGGTCTGCAGACATTCAACCATGGCCTCGCACAGCTCGAGGAAGCGGTGCTCAAAAAAAAGCGCGAAGCCGAGGACGCGCGGGACGTTGTCGAAAAAGCGAAGGAAGCCCTGAAAAAGGCTTCCGCCGATGCCGAAGCTGCCCGGAAAAATACAGCTAAAATGGAAGAGCACAAGTCTCGCTGGTCCGAAGAAAGCAAGAAGGAGGCCGAGCGCCTCGAGGACTTGGAATTTGAAGAGTTCAAACCCATCAAAGCGTTAGCCGCTGAATCGGACGACGATTCGCCACTGTGAACAAGGCCCTCCTCATGAATGACATAAAATTATCCACCGCTGACTTTGCCAGCGCGTCAAAAAGCCCGATGTCCGAGGGGCAGCGTCTTTCCGTTGCGCCGGAGGATGCCGAGCGCTTTGCGGCTGTTATGGAACGCCATCAGGGAGAAGAAGCAACGCAGAGCAGCGACCGTCGCCAGGCCGACGCGATGCAGGATGCCAAACCATTTTCCCCTCTTCTTGAGCGACGGTCATCCGAAGCCTTTGCCCAAGTCAAAAACCAACCTCTGCCCGCCGCAAGCCCTGAGGCTGATCCCCTGACCAGCGTCAAGGATCGCCTTCCGGAATTTCCTTATGCGCAGGGCGAAAGCTCTCGGGAAACGTCCATGAACGATAAAAGCCTGGAACCGGGCCGTCTTCCGGATGCCCGCTCCGCGATGACCTCTGAAACGGATCG
The DNA here is from genome assembly GCA_963647785.1 of Acutalibacteraceae bacterium. Classification (GTDB taxonomy): domain Bacteria; phylum Pseudomonadota; class Gammaproteobacteria; order Burkholderiales; family Burkholderiaceae_F; genus Duodenibacillus. The sequence goes on along the minus strand of CAVJBF010000034.1, from coordinate 3,363 downwards.
CACCGCATCTCCAGCAGACGCAAAGCGTTTTGGTAGCGCATTTGAACGCAGCGCCGGACATCACGATCTTGAAACCGGCGGCCTGAAAAAGCGCAGCGCCCCGCAAGCCGCGGATGCCGAGTCAACGAAGTCTGTGCAGTCGCTCTTTCACGACTTCGCCATGCCGGAATTCAACACCACGTCATCGGCTGCCTCCTCGCAACCGACAGATGCGGCCTCTCCTGACGTCGAAGCGCTCGAGGGCCTCGTGGACCGCATCCTCGTGTCCGCCCCGGACAAGGGTTCGCCCGAGGTGCGCCTCGTCTTGAACAACGACGTCCTGAAAGACACCACCATTTCAATCACGCGCGATCTCACAGGCCAGCTTGCGGTGAAAATCACCTCGGACGACGCCGCGACGCTGCAGACGCTTGTCGCCGGCCGCAGCGATCTCTCGCAGCTCCTGCAGGCAAGGGAAAGCCAGCCCGTGCGCATCGAGCTCAAGACCGAGCAGGAAGCGAGCGCAGACGATGCCAACGAATCCGACACCCGACGCCGCTCCCGGGGACTGGACAACGAAAGAGGTAATTCATGACAGCGCCCGTGAAGCCCTGCGTCTTGCCGCGTCTTGACGCAGACAACGTGCATTTGGCAAACGTTCTTTCCGTACGCGAACTGCCGCAGTCCATGGTTGTGGGCGCGACGGAGCTCGATCTTCGCCTGGTGACCACGCCCCCCGCCTTTTCACCAGCGCTGCTGCTTGACATTGAAGTCAACGGCGTGAACTGGCAGGTGTCCCTTGACACAGACGACTGCCTCAAGCTCCATCCATTCTTTCAGGATGCCGCCGTCGCGGGCATCGAGCCAGCCGGGCTGCCGCTGGAACTCAAAGAGGCGCTCGCGGAAACGCTCGTGCGTCCGGTGCTATCGTCGCTTTCGAAAGCCATTGTCACGTCGGTGATGTTTTCCAATGTCACGTTCGGCGCTCGCCCTGTCACCCCCGCCGCCGCTGGCTTTCAGCTCGCTGGGGAGCTCCCGGACGGCACGCCGCTCATTCTCAACGCAGGGCTTCATCCTGCGGAGCACGGCGCTGCCGAAGCACTTTCCTCGCTGCTCTCGCCGCTGGCCCGTCATGGCAGCGGATTCCTGTCCGAGCTTGTGGAGGACATTCCGGTGACGCTCTCCTTTGACGGCGCGGACCTTACGATCACGAAGGACGAAGCCGCCGCTCTTGTCGAAGGCGACGTTCTCCTCCCCGATCAATGGCTTCCCCGCGAGGAAAGCCTTATCATCCGACTCTTGAGCGCCGGAACGGCGCTTGAAGCCCAAGCTTCGCTCGCCGGCCGGGTAGCCACGCTTCTTGCGCCGCTCGCTCCCATGGAGAATCCTGACACCATGTCTGAAAACGAATCCATCAATGTCCGCCTCACCTTCCAGCTTGAAGAGCGCACGCTCACCGTAGCGGATCTGCAGAATCTGCAGCCGGGCTACGTCTTCACCCTCACGGCGGATCCCGCTGCTCCCGTCACGGTGCTCGCCAACGGACGTCCCGTCGCGCACGGCCGTCTCGTGGACGTGAACGGCGCCATCGGCGTGCAACTCACGGACAGCGTTCACGCCTAAACAGGACGCCAGCCATGCCCTTTGATCCCGTTTGGCTCATCGTCGTATCGGCGGGCCTGGGCCTTCTGCCCATCTTTCTCATGATGGCGACTTCCTACGTGAAGATCGTCGTTGTCCTGATGCTCGTGAGAAATGCACTGGGCGTCCAGCAGATTCCGCCGCAAATGGTGATCAACGGACTCGCGATGATTCTGTCGATGTTCATCATGGCGCCCGTCGCCTCCGACACGATGGATCTCATCAACGAAATAGCGAACTCCAAGGGGGCGCCCACGACGATCACGCAGTTGCCAGAATATGCCGAACGCATTTCGCCGCCGATGAAGGCCTTTCTCACGAAGAACACGGACGACCGCGTCTCCCAGATGTTCGTCGCCACCGCACAGCGCATCTGGCCCGAGAAGATGAAGAACTCGGTGAAAAAGGACATGTGGTCCGTCCTCATTCCCTCCTTCACGATCACGGAACTCACGAAGGCTTTTCAAATCGGCTTCGTGCTCTACCTCGCGTTCGTCGCGATCGACCTCATCATTTCAAACATTCTTCTTGCCATGGGCATGATGATGGTGTCGCCCACGACGATTTCGCTGCCGTTCAAGCTGCTGCTTTTCGTCACGCTCGACGGCTGGCTCAAGATTTCTCAAGGCCTCATGCTGAGCTACCAGTAGCCCAAAACGGCCCCATTGACCCACACAAAAACATCATGGACATCATTACGGAAACTCAGGGCGGCGCCTCTGTCATCAAGCTCACGGGGAGCCTTGACGCCGTCACCACGCCGGACTTTGACACCGAATGGAAGGCGCGGCTCGACGAGGGCGCGACGAAGGTCGTCGTGGACTTGTCGGGCGTCGACTACATCAGCTCCGCCGGACTTCGCGGCGTGCTGATGCTCGCCAAAACCGCCAAGGCCAAAGGTGTCTCGATTGCCTTCTGCGGCATGCAGGCGATGGTGGCTGACATGTTCAAGCTCTCGGGATTCAGCTCCATCCTCGCCCTCTTCCCTGACGTCGCCGCCGCGCTAGCGGCCTAGGAGTCCGCCATGCCGACCATTACTGTTCCGGCGACGATGTCGAGTCTCAACGAGGCGCGCGACTACCTCATGAAAGCCATTCCGCCTGAATTCGCCGCCCAGACGACCAACGTCATCCTCGTCGCCGAAGAACTCCTTGTGAACGTCTTCAGCTACGCCTACCCCAAGGGGGAGCTCGGTCGCGCCACGGTGAGCATCGATCCTGTCACGGTCGACGGCGAAGCCAAGCTGCGCTTTTGCGTAAAGGACTGGGGCACGCCGTTCAATCCCTTTGAAGAAGTGGCGACCCCCGACCTGACGCTGGATGTTGAAAGCCGCCCCGTGGGCGGACTGGGCATCTATCTTATCAAGCAGGTTTCCGAGACCCAGTACTACGCCTATGAAAACGGCCAGAACTGCATCGAAATCCTCTTTGGAAAAACACCGAGGCATCCTGCTTGATCCTGGAGCGCCATAAACGCAGAGAGGCGGCAGGACCACGATCCTACCGCCTCCCTGGCGTTCGGGCCTTCTCGAAAAGAAACCCGTTTCTCATGGACTTACTGGCCGCGCGCGACGCTCGTCAACACCTGGCTTGCGTTGGAGATGGCGGAGTTTGCGCCCTGCAGGTACGAGTTGTTCTGGCTGATGAAGTCCTGCAAATAGACCATCAGGGTCTGCGTCTTGTTGCTATTGCGTAAATCTACGATAAGTGGGTCACCTTTCTCTCAAATTGGGTCGGCCACTTT
>CAVJBF010000033.1:0-24307 GCA_963647785.1 Acutalibacteraceae bacterium | reverse complement strand
CAGAAGCTCTGAAGTAACTCGGAACCCCGCGACTTTAGTCGTCGGGAGCTGTCAGGCATGTGCTCTACGTGTCGCGCAACTGGGCGCCGAAAGACTGGAAGGCTCTCATTGACGCCTTCCAGCCAGAGCTCGTGCTCTACGAAACTGTGGAGCGCGGACTGTAGGCGGCGGGAAAGACCGGCTGTCCGCGCTCGGAAGAATCACTTCTTCAGCGTGCGACCGAAGAAGTCGGTGAGCTTGGCGACTTCCGCGTTGACGTATTTCGGCACGAAGTACGTCTGGATGTGCGTCGCCCCCGGAATCTTGTAGAGCTCCTTGTCCTTCGTGCCCGTTGCCCGTTCAAAGGCTTCTTCCGAGAGGTAGAGCGAATCTGCCTTTTCGCCGGCGATCATTAAAAGAGGAACATTGATGAGTTCGAGCTGGTCGCGCACGTCCCAGGTCATCAAGTCCTGCAGACTTTCCGTCGTGTAGGAAAAGGTGGAGTTGGGATGGCGGTGCGTGCGGCCGTAGTACTGGACGCCCTCGCGGTAGAGGTCGTTGGAAATCTTGGCGATCTCTTCGTCCGTCATGTTGTCAAGGTCAATGGTGCCGGTGAGGGGATAGACGCCGGTGCGCATTCGTTCGGCGCGGGCTTTGGAGGCGGCTGCGAGCCGCTGATCGATGGTGTCAAGCCCCGACTTCATGTAGCCCTCTCGGCGGACTTCGCCGGAATTAAACATGGAGATCGTCGCCACTGACTTCACGCGCTTGTCGGACTTCACGGCGTTGAGCGTGTAGCCGCCACCGCCGCAGATGCCCAGCGCCCCGATGCGGTTTGCATCGACGCCCTTCACGGTGGCGATGTAGTCAATCATGCCGTGAATGTCCTCGGTGCGAAACTGCGGCTTGTCGGTGTGGCGAGGCTCGCCGCCGCTCGCGCCCTGATAGGCGGCGTCCGCGGCGATCGTGACGTAGCCCGCTTCCGCAAGGCGTTGCGCGAAGAGGCCGGCGACCTGTTCTTTCACGCCACCGTTGGGATGGGCTACAACGATGGCTGGGTAGGCGCCGTCTTCGCGGTAGTTGGCGGGCGTGTAGACGTTGGCGGCGATGCGGATGCCGTTGAGCGTGTAGGTGACGGGGCGGATGTTGACGGCGCCCGCGTGGTTGGCGGTGATGGCGCCCTGATAGACGAGGCCAAAGGGATTGGAGCTTGCGGCCAGCGCGCCGGTGGTGAGGGTGACAGCGGCGACGGCCGCGGCGGTGAGAAGCGCTTTTTTCATGAGAGTGACTCCAAAAAAGGAAGAAGAAATCAGGAACGGCGGGCTTTGGCGACCGCGGCGAGCGTGGCGCGGGCGAGGTCGCCTTCGGTGCGGCCTACGGCTTCATAGAGCTTTTCAGCGTAGGCCTTGAGGTCGGCTTCGGAGAGTCCGACGTTGAAGCAGACGTTCAAGTGCGAGCGCAGCTGCTGCGGCGCAGGAAGGGCGGCAAGCGCTGAGACGGTCACGATTTCGCGGGTCTTGTCGTCAAGAATGCCGGAGGCGAAGATGTCGCCGAAGAGATGCTCCTTGAGGTAGGTGTCGATTTCAGGCGCAAAGTCGTAGACGGGGCCGGCGGCGGGGCGGCCGATGAGGCGCGTCTGCACGGCGGTGCCGACGGCGCGGACCTGAGCGGGATCGAGGCGAGGCGCCGCTTTGGGGCCCTCGGCGTCGTGAAGGCCGGCCGCCTGGCGTTCTTTAAGCAGACTTACCAGTTCCGAGAGCGCCGTGAGGCTGCGCGGAAAGCCCGTGTAGGCGTAAAGCTGGACGAGGGCGTCGCGGGCTTCGCTTACGGCGAGCCCCTGATCAAGTCCGGCGGCAAGCGCTTGGCGCAGCGCTGCGGTGTTGCCTTGGGCGGTGAAGGCGGCAATGGGAATGAGCGCGGCTTGCCGCGGCGTGAGGGCGGCGGCAGCGGGCAGGGCGGCTGCCAGCGCTGCCGAGGCGCTGAGCGTGAGGAGCGCTGCGCGAGAAAAGACGGTGGCCGTCATGGAAAACCTCCGAGAAAGTCCGGCGGAGCCGGTGATGATTCGAAGGTCATGGTAGGCGGCGGGGCGTCGGCTGCCCATGCCGAAAAATGGCGATGATCTGCAGAAAGCTCTACGTGCTGGCGCAGGTTGAGGAAATTGCGGCAGAAAAGCTGCCTGAAACGCTCTCAGACACGAAAAAGCGCCGTCCGAAGGCGGCGCTGTGAGGCGGGCGAATGCTCAGAGCACGTCGGTGGCGTAGTCCGCGAGCCGGCTGCGCTCGCCGCGGGCGAGCGTGATGTGCCCGGCGTGCTTCCAGCCCTTGAAGCGATCCACGACGTAGGTAAGGCCCGAGGAGCCTTCCGTGAGGTAGGGCGTGTCGATCTGCGCGATGTTCCCGAGGCAGACGATCTTGGAGCCCGGCCCCGCGCGTGTGATGAGGGTCTTCATCTGCTTTGGGGAGAGGTTCTGCGCTTCGTCGATGATGACGAGCTTGTTCAAGAACGTCCGCCCGCGCATGAAGTTCATCGACTTCACGCGAATTCGGCTCTTGATGAGGTCGCTTGCGGCATGGCGGCTCCAGTCGCTGGCGCCGCGCTCCATCTTGTTCAAGACGTCGAGGTTGTCTTCCAAGGCGCCCATCCAAGGCTGCATCTTCTCTTCTTCAGTGCCGGGGAGAAAGCCGATGTCTTCGCCCACGCTCACCGTGGCGCGGGTGAAGATGATTTCGCTGAACTTTCGCGCGTCCAAGGTCTGCGTGAGGGCGGCCGCAAGCGTCAAAAGCGTCTTCCCCGTGCCTGCCTGCCCCAGAATCGTCACGAAGTCGATCTCGGGGTTCATAAGGAGGTTCAAGGCCATCGACTGCTCGAGGTTTCTCGCGCGCACGCCCCAGACGGCGTTCTTGGGCTGCAGGTAGTCGGTGAGGGTCGCAAGCGTCACGTGGCCGTCTTCGACGCTTTCTACCTGGGCGGTGAAGCTCGCGTCTTCGTTCGTTACGAATTCATTCACATAAAGGGGGAGCGAAGGCAGCGCCTTGAAGCGGTGCCACGTGCGGCCGTCCGCCTGCCAGCTCGTCATCGTTTTTCCGATGGCGTCCCACGCGGCGGCGTCGATCACGGTGCGCCCCGTGTAGAGAATGTCCGTGTCGTCAATCGTCTTGTCGTTGAAGTAGTCTTCCGCGGCCAGCCCGAGCGCCGCGGCCTTGATGCGCATGTTGATGTCTTTGGAGACGAGAACGACGGCTTTTTCCGGGTGCCGCGCGGTGAGCGCCCGCACGCAGGCGAGAATGAGGTTGTCGGCCTTGCCGGCGGGCAGTCCCTCGGGAAGGTCCGCGGCGAGCGCTTCGGTTTCAAAAAAGAGGCGCCCGCGCGCTTCCGAGTGTCCGAGGGCCGCAAGCGGCACGCCGTCCTTGACGGCGCCTTTTTCGCTTTCAATCAGCTGGTCGATGCTGCGCGACACCTGCCGGGCGTTGCGCGCAATGTCGGAAAGGCCCGTCTTGTGGTTGTCGAGCTCTTCCAAGGTCATCATCGGCAGGAAGACGTCGTGCTCCTCAAAGCGAAAGATCGACATCGGGTCATGCAGGAGGACGTTGGTGTCCAACACGAAGAGCCGGGGCTTGGTGACGCTTGCCTCCGTGCGGGGCGGCCGCAGGCGGCTTGCGCCGAGCTTTTCGGGTTCGGGCGCGGTAGCGGCCTTCAGCTTGGCGGCTTGGGAGGGCGCGGACTTCGCGGCCGGCGCAAGGAGCGCCGCCTGAGGAGCGGCCTTCGCAGTCTTTGACGCCTTGACGGACTTTGCGGCGACGGGGGCGGGCTTCTCGCTGACGGGAGCCGCCGAGACCTTGGCTTTTTTCGCCTTCACGCGGGGGCCGTACTCCTTGGCGGCGACGGTGTCGCCCAAGGCTTTAGGTTCACTCGGAAGGGGCATGGTTCACCTCCTCACTGTTAAAGGATCAGCCGCGGCATTGCTGCACAAAGTTGCACGGCTTTTCGCGAATGGCGCGGATGATGCCCTTGCACACCGCCTGCGCGATCTTGTTCTGATGGCTTTCGGATTTGAGCCGCCGCTCGTCGTCGGGGTTCGAAAGAAAGCCGGTTTCAATGAGAATCGACGGAATGCCGCGGGCTTTCAAGACCGCGAACTCCGCGTATTCGACGGCGTCCTTGTGAAGCCGCTCGACGCTCTTCATTTCCTTCAAGACCGAGTCGCCGATCTCGATGCCGGCGCGCTGCTTCAAGTCCGCCTGCAGGTCCACGATCGTGGACTGGGCCTGCTTGGGGACGGCCGACACGTCCACGCCCCCGATTTCGTCTGACTTGTTCTGGCTTTGCGCAAGCCACCGGGCCTGCAGTGACGAGGCGCCGCCCGAAGAGAGCGTGAAGACTGAGGCGCCGCAGGCGGTTTTTGACGTCCAGGCGTCGGCGTGGATGCTCACAAAGAGGTGGGCGTTCTGGTCCACCGCCACCTGAGCGCGCTTGTGCAGCTTCAGGAACCGGTCGTCCGAGCGCGTGAGGATGGCCTGCATGCCGCGGGTGCGGTTGATCTGCGCCGCGAGCTTCTTGGCGATTGCCAGCACGACCGTCTTTTCGTACGTCTTGCTGCGGCCGACGGCGCCGGGGTCCGCCCCGCCGTGGCCGGGATCAATCACGACGCGGATGGTCTCCTTGCCGGCAGCGGTCGTCGTTTTCTTGACGGGCTTTGCCGCGGACGACTTCTTTGCGGCGGCCGCTGTGCGCTCGGCCTGTTCCGCGATGACGGCGATGATGTCGGAAGATGCGGCAAACCGCACGCCAAAGCTCGCCGTCTTGCTCCCCATCAAGGGGGCGGCGGAGATGTCGTGCTTCAACTCCACGACGATGCGAAGGGTGTCGGCCTTGAATTGGCCCACGCGCACGCGGGAGACGAAGCGATCAAGCTTCAGGGCTTTGGCGGAGCGCTCGATTTCGGCGGTGAGCCGGCAGCCTTCGAGGTCAATCAAAAAGCGGTGCGGCTCCTTGCCCTTCAACAGGTGCGACGTGATCTTTCGGGCGGCGGGGCACACCACCCTAAGGGTGGAGTAGTCCGCGCCCTTTTCGTAGTCCAGCGTCAAAAGCGTTGTGGCGGCGATTGTGAGGCCGGGGGCCGACACAAAAGGCACGGCGACGGCGGCGGCAAGCAGCGTGCGGCGGCCGGTCATGCGAGCTCCTCCAGCACCGTGCGGCCCAGAGGGCTGGCGGCCTCAAGCCGGGCTTCGCGGCTTAGCGCATCCGTCACCGTGAGGCGCAGAACGAGGTCTGCGGCGGGAAGGCCGGGCTCAGCTTTTTCGCTCCACTCGGAAAAGACGATCTGCCCCGCGCCAAAGAGGTCGCGAAAGCCCGCATCGTCAAATTCTTCGGGGGCTTCAAAGCGGTAGAAGTCAAAGTGATGCAGGACAAGCCCCAGCACGTCGTAGTCCTCGACGAGCTCGAACGTGGGGCTCTTCACGCGGCCCGCAAAGCCCAGCGCGCGCAAAAAGGCGCGTGTGAACGTCGTCTTTCCGGCGCCGAGATTGCCGTCAAGGCGCAGGTTGAAGCCCGCGTCGCGAAGGGCGTCCGCGTGGTGCGCGAGGGACGCAGCGAGCTTTGCGGCGAGGGCCGTTGTGGCGGCTTCGTCCGCTAGGAGAAAAGTGGTGGTGTCGTCTGAAAGCATGCGTGCAAGTATAGCGAGTCAAGTTGGTGAAATCTGAGTTGAAAATGGGCAGAAATAAACCGAAGAGGCAAGGTTTGGGTATCATTCATCAAAGATATGAAAAAATGTTCTCCCAGAGGCTCTTCATGGCTGAATCGAAAAAGAAACTTCGCACGCCCTATGGCATTGCCAGCTTTGCCTTGCTGCGGGAGAGCGGCTGTGCTTATGTGGACAAGACGCAGACGATCGAAGCACTGGAGGCGTTGAATTCCTCTTATGTGTTCTTTGTCCGTCCGCGACGGTTTGGCAAGACGCTGTTAACGACAACGCTTGAAGCGTATTACGACCGGTACGCGGCGGGGCGTTTTGATGAACTCTTTTCCGGCACCTATATCCACGCACACAAGACGTCGCTTGCTGGACAGTATTATGTGTTGAAGCTCGAATTCTCTGGCATGGGAAGCAGTCCAGATCTTGCGGCAAGCATGATGAGCCGGGTGCGAGAGTGCTTCAGGCGTTTTTTTGTTCGCTATCCGTTTGACGGATGGGAAAAAATCGTTGATGCGACGTATTCTGCTCCGAGTGATCAAATTCAGGCGTACATGATGTTTGTGGCGCCGTTTGTTCAAGGAAAGCTCTACCTCATCATCGACGAGTATGACCAGTTTGCCAATGAGATCCTGGCGACTGACCGCGCCAAGTTCAAGGCAATTACCTCGACGCTTGGTGTGCTCAAGGATTTCTATGCTCAGATCAAAGCGGCTGCCAGTGACTGCCTTTCACGGATCTTCATGACCGGCGTGCTTCCCATTTCGCTGGATTCCATGACAAGCGGCTTCAGCATCACAACAAATTACACCACGACGCCGGGGCTGGCGGATGCTCTGGGCTTTACGGAGTCTGAGCTGCGTCAGCTCATTGACGACACGGTGGATTTTGAAGCTTACGGTCAGTCGGGGGATCAGATCTTTGATCGGATGAAGGAGCTCTACAACGGATATTGGTTCAGTCCGACGTCGGGTAACAGCGTATTCAACTCAACGATGTGCATGAATTATCTGCGCGGCATTCGGGACGAAAACGTGGAGCCAGAAGGCGAGGATTTGCTGGATACGTCGTCCGAAACAGACATGAACAAGATTCAGGGCATTCTGGCGCTGGGAAGCCGGGATGAAACGGAGCGCATCGTTGGTGAAGTGGTGAAGGGCCGTTCTTTGCGGCTGCCGACGCCGGGGCTCTCGCGCACCATCAACTTGAACAAGAACGACCGGCTCGACGAGAAGGCGCTTCTCTCCACCTTCTTTTTCATGGGGTTTCTCACCTGGGCGCCGGGCTCAAAGCAGGACCTCGTGTGTCCCAACAAGATGGTGCGAGAGCAATTTTTTCAGTATTACTTCGAACATTGCAGCGCCTTTGGCGCGGTGAACGCCGACGAAGACGCCATGGCTGAAATCAGCCGGCAGGTGGCGGCGGGGGATTTGACGCCTTTTCTGCACTACATGGCGGCGTCGCTTGCAGTTCAGACGGGACGCCACGCGCAGCTGCATGCATCGGAGAACAGCCTGCAGTTTTATTTGCTGGCGCTTGCGAGGTCGTTGCGCGGCTACGTTGTCACGGCGGAGGAAGAGGCGCTGGGCCGCGGTGTGACGGATCTTCTTTTCAAGCCGGTGAAGCCTGCGGAGAAGACGCCGTCTTATTTGCTGGAATTGAAGCGGCTGCCCAAGTCGAAGGCGACGTCCGCGGCTGTGGAGGCGGCGGTGGCGGAAGCTGAGGCGCAGCTCGCAAACTACGCGAAGGCGGCCAACATCGCGGAGCTGCCGAACCTGCAGCGGATTTCGGTGGTTTTCGCGGGCTTTGCCATTGAGCGACTCACGGTCTGGAGGTAAAGCCGCTGGCTTGGTGCTCGGAATTTTTGGGTCCGCTACCTCCCAAGGTCGGTAGGTCAAACGGCCGATGACAGCCGCGACAATTGGGCGCAAAATCGGCCGTTTCACTCAAGGAAGAAGGCTGCGCTGAAGCGGCTCAGAGCTTTGCCATGTCGGACAGTTTTGCCAAAGTCATTTCGTTTGTCGTCTTCATTATTCTGGGCTGGGTGCTGCGGCGCTTCGGAATCTTGAAGGAAGAGACTTTTCACGCGATCAGCGGGCTCGTGCTTTTTGTGACGCTGCCCTGCGTCATTATCAGCAACTTGAACGGCGTGCGGCTTGAAGGAACAACGCTTCTCATCGCGTTCTTTGGATTTGCGACGAACTTCTTCTTTTTCCTTTATTCGCTCATTCTCACCTGCCGCACGAAGGACCGCGACCGCCGTGACTTTGTGCGCATGAACGTCGGGGGCTACTCCGTGGGTCCGTTTGCGGTGCCCTACGTGCAGGCCTTCTATCCGACCTCAGGCCTTCTGGCCACCTGCGTCTTTGACGTGGGCAACGTGCTGATGAGCGGCGGCGGCACGTACGCCCTCATTTCAGGAACGCGCGAAAAGACGACGCTCCTGGGCTCCTTGAAGATGATCGGCCAGAAGCTCGTCAAGTCGGGGCCGCTCGTGAGCTTTGCGTTCATGGTGGTGCTCTCGATTCTGAATCTGAAGCTTCCCGAGGGCGTCATCACGGTGACGAAGGTGGGGTCGGCTGCCAACGGCTTTCTGTGCATGATCATGATTGGCGAAGCCATTCAGCTCTCGATGTCGTGGGAGAAGTTCAAGATCGTCTCGAAGATCATCTTCTTTCGCCTGATTCCCTGCATCTTCTTTGCGTGGTTCGCGTACCACTATATGCCGGTGGAGGAGGAGATGAGAAAGGCGCTTGTGCTGACGTGCCTTGCGCCGATGCCTGCCATGAGCCTCATCTACACCGCGCAGATGGGGCTCGACATCGCCATGGCGGCGAACCTGAGCTCGCTTTGCGTTGCGGTGTCGGTGGCGGCGATTTCGGTGGCGCTCATCATCATGTAGCCACGCTTCACAAGAAAAGCGCAGCGGGCGGCTCTTCGGGAAACGGAGGCCGCCTTTTTTGCGGGTAGCATGAAGGGCGGCGCGATTTTGCAACACTAAAACTCAATATTTTGGAGTTGACTCATGAAGAAAGCGCTGCCGATCGCGATAGAGAACGTTGAGGACGTGATTCAGAAGAACTGCTGCTGCATTGACAAGACGCCGTTCATTCAGACGAGATCATGGAGGACGTCAGCGCAGTGCAGCTCATCACGCGGCCGCGGCGCTTTGGCAAGACGCTCCTCCTGGACGCGCTCAAGTGCTTTCTGCAGGTGGACTTCACGCATCCGGGGCGAACGGATCGACAGGCGGCGCTTTTTGCTGGGTTGAAGATTTCGGAAAGCGCCGACTTCTGTCGTCGCTTCATGGGACAGCATCCCGTCATCAGCCTGTCTTTGAAGGATGTCGACGGGAAGAACTTTGCTGAGGCATACCAGCAGATTGCGGGAAAGCTCGCGAGCGAAGCAAGCCTGCCGGGGTTCTGACAATCTAAATTTTTCTGAGCGTGTACGTAGGGCTCTGGACTTGATAATTTCCTGCAAAATCAGACAGGAAAACTTTGGGCCTACGTACACAACTGCCAGCATGTGTGCGTAGTCTATTTTATAGAAAATCGCCAGATCTATATCGTTTCTGTTCAGTAAAATTATAAAACATACGTACACCAGCAGAAGAATTTAGATGACAAGTTTGGTAGGTTTAAAAAAACGGCGGAGCGGGCTTTCCCGATCTGGTGTTCAATTCCGAAGACCTTGATGTTGGCGTCGTCATTGAGGTGAAGTGCAGTGACACGCAGGAAGCCATGCCGCGGTCGGCGGAGGCGGGGCTGACGCAAATCAAGGTCGGACGCTATGTGGAGGCTTTTGATGGCTTGCGGTGCGAGCGCTGCTACGGTTTTGCCGTGGCGTTTTGCAAGAAGCTCTGCGTCGTGAAGGCGGAGGCGCTCTCGGCGGACGCGTAAAGAAAAAGGCAGCGCATCCACGAGAGGACGGCTGCCTTTTGAGTCAGGCAAGCAGAGCGAAGTTACTTCACGATGCAGCCCGCTTCGCCTTCGGCGCGCGGGGTGATGCGGCCGATGGTGTAGACCGTTTCGCCTTCGGCTTCAAAGGCGGCCTTCGCCTTCTCGGCGTCTTCGGCGGCGACGATGACGGCCATGCCGATGCCGTTGTTGAAGACGCGGTGCATTTCGTGGGCGTCGATGTTGCCCTTTTCCTGCAGCCAGTCAAAGATGGCGGGGCGCTTCCAGGAGCCGCCGTCAATTTCGCACTTCACGGCTTCGGGGAGCACGCGCGGAATGTTTTCAACGAGGCCGCCCCCGGTGATGTGGGCCATGCCCTTCACCGTGACCTTCTTCATGGCAGCAAGGACCTGCTTCACGTAGATGCGGGTGGGCTCCATCGCGCGGTCGGCGAGCGTCGCGCCGTCAAAGGGCATGGACCAGTCCGCGCCGGCGACTTCCACGACCTTGCGGATGAGGGAGAAGCCGTTGGAGTGCGGGCCGGAAGAAGCGAGTCCCAGAACGACGTCGCCAGGCTGAATTGTGCGCCCGTCGATGATTTCGTCTTTTTCAACGATCCCGACGGCAAAGCCCGCGAGGTCGTATTCGCCGGCGGGGTACATGCCCGGCATTTCGGCGGTTTCGCCGCCGATCAAGGCGCAGCCGGCCAGTTCGCACCCGCGGGCGATGCCCTTGACGACGCGTTCGGCGGTGTCAACGTCGAGCTTGCCGCAGCCGAAGTAGTCAAGGAAGAAGACGGACTTCGCGCCCTGAACGAGAATGTCGTTCACGCTCATTGCCACCAAGTCCTGCCCCACCGTGTCGTGGCGCCCGAGCTTGAAGGCGAGCATCAGCTTGGTGCCCACGCCGTCCGTGCCGGAAACGAGCACCGGGTTCTTGTATTCCTTGCTCACTTCAAAGAGGGCGCCGAAGCCGCCGATGCCGTTCAAGACGCCCGGAATGAGGGTGCGCTTCGCGGCCGGTTTGATGCGTTCGACAAGTTCGTCACCGGCTTCGATGGAGACGCCGGCGCCGGCATAAGACAATTGGGTCATGGCTAGCAAAAAATCTTCTGAAGGAAAATAGAGGAAAGCGAAGAAGACGCGCTACACTTCGCCGCGCGGCCGCGGAGGCCGTCCATAAAGCTCAAATTTTAGCTGAAAGGACGCATCGGATCGGCGGCTTTTCTGCACTCTTATAGGTATTTCTTTGCGCGTGGCTTTTGAACAGCTGGCACTCCCCTTGGTCGAGCCTGAGGCGCCGACGCTTGAGAACTTCGTTCCCGTCGGGAACGAAGAGGCGGTGTCTGCGTTGAGGAAATGCCGCGCGGGCGAGGGGCCGCAGTTCTTGTGCCTCTGGGGGCCTGAGGGCAGCGGCCGCTCGCATCTATTGAGAAGCCTGACGCCGTGTCAGACGCGGCGCGTGCCGGTCTTTGACGAAGGGACGGCGCTTTACACCGCGGACAACGTGGAAAAGCTCGATGCCGAAGACCTCGAAAATCTCTTCATTCTGATGAACGAGGTGCGATCGCACCCGGGGACGCGTTTGGTGTCCGCTACGTCGCGGCCGCCGCAGCAGCTCGCCGACGTTCGCGTCGACGTCACGAGCCGCCTCTCCTGGGGGCTTGTGTTTGAGATTCGGCCGCTTCCCGCCCAGGAGGCCCTGGCGGAATTCATCCGCCGCTGCCGCGCGCGCGGCATTGAGCTAAGGCCCGAGGTGATCCATTGGATTGAAATCTACTGCCCCCGGGACATGAAGAACCTCGTGCGGCTTTTGAACGCGATCGATGCGTACGCCCTGCAGCAAAAGCGCCGCGTCACGGTGCAGCTCTTGCAGGAGCGGCTTTTTGACGCGGGCGCGCGTCTTTCGAAGGAAGTATTTCAGTGAAGCTAGCGGTATTTGATCTGGATCACACGCTGGTCGCCATGGACACGAATGAAGCGTGGCTCCTGTGGCTCGCAGCCAATGCCGGCCTCCGGGTCGAGGCCTTTTACGCCGACATGGTGCGCTTTGCGCGCGAGTACGACGAGGGGCGATTGGACATCAGCGAATTCATGGACTATCAGCTGGGGCTGTTGGCGAAATTCCGCCGCCCGTTTTTGGAGAGAGTGCGTTCGAGTTTCATCTCCGACTGGATGGCGCACGTGCTTCCGGAAAAGTCCGTGGCGCTCGTGAAGGCTCACAAGGCGGCGGGCGACGTCACCGTCCTTTCCACCGCGACCTACACCTTCGTGAGCACGCCGGTGGGCGAACTCTTCGGGGTGGACCACAACATCGCCTGTGTGGCAGAAGAAGACGCCCGGGGCGAATTCACGGGGAAGCTCGTGGACGGGCCGAGCTTTGGGGCGGCCAAAGTGGCGCGGCTTGAAGCCTTCCTCAAGACCCCGGCGGCTCGGGGGCTCACCGGCCGCGACGTCGTTTTTTATTCGGACTCGGCTGTGGACCTGCCGATGTTTCTGTGGACGGAGGCGGCGGGCGGCGTCTGCGTCGCCGTGAATCCGTCCCATCAATTAGAAAAAGAAGCAAGCCGGCGCGGCTGGTCGATCATCGCGAACTACGACAAGGCGGATGAACGGCGCGCCATGAGCCCTGTGGCCGGCCTCAAGCGTTTCCCGGAGATTTTTTCCCATGTTTGACCGCATCAAGCGGGTGGTCGCTGATTTCTTGAGCGGCCCCGACACGTCCCGCAACCAGACGCCGGTGGTAATCGGCCCCGAGCGCCACGGCATCGATCCCCGAAAGGTGCCCTACAGCGCCCGAAAGACCTGCGAACTCTTGCAGGAGCGGGGGTTCAAGGCGTTCATCGTGGGGGGCGCCGTGCGCGACCTCTTGATCGGCGTGACCCCGAAGGATTTTGACGTTGCCACCGACGCGACGCCGCAGCAGGTGAAGCGCATTCAAAAGCGCGCCTACATCATCGGAAAGCGCTTTCGTCTCGTGCATGTCGTCTTCGGCGAAGAGATCATCGAGTGCTCGACCTTCCGGGCGCTGGACGCCGCGGGTGTGAGAAAGGATCAGGATGGGCGCGTCATCAGCGACAACGTCTTTGGCGAAATGTGGGAGGACGCCGCCCGGCGCGACTTCACCGTGAACGCGATGTACTACGACCCGGTGAGCGAGGCGGTCTACGACTACCACCACGGCTTTGAAGACATCGCCCGCAAGAAGATCCGCATGATCGGCGACCCCGCCGAGCGCTATCGCGAAGACCCCGTGCGCATGATGCGCGCGGTGCGCATCGCCGCCAAGCTGGGCTTTCAGATGGAGCCCGCGACCGAGCGTGCCATTCCGAAGATGGCATCCCTCCTAGAAAACGTGCCGGCCGCGCGTCTTTTTGACGAGATGATGAAGCTCTTTACGAGCGGGCACGCGGAGGCGTGTCTGGTGAGCCTTAGAAAAGAGGGGCTGCACCGGTCGCTCCTGCCGATGCTGGACGTCATCTTGTCCGAGCCCGACGGCGAAAAGTTCCTGATGCTGGCGCTTCGCCGCACCGACGAGCGCATTGCCGCTGGAAAGAAGATTTCGCCCGCGTTCATGTTCTGCACCCTTTTGTGGCCGCAGGTGGTGAAGCGCTGGGGGGCTTATGAAGCAAAGCGCCAGATGCCGCGCGCGAACGCCCTTTTTGCCGCTGCAGACGATGTCATCTCGACGCAGTGTTGCCGCCTGGCCATTCAGAATCGCTTTGTCGCCGACATGAAGATGATCTGGATGATGCAGCTTCGCTTTGAGCGCCGCACGGGGAAGAATCCGTACACACTGATCGAGCATCCGAAGTACCGCGCAAGCTACGACTTCCTCTTGCTTCGCTCCCTTCTGGGGCACGTGCCGGCGGACCTTGTCACGTGGTGGGAGACCTTTGTCGCCGCGGAGCCTCAGGAGCGCCGCCGCATGGTGGCGGACGCGCAGGACGAGGCGCGGCGCACCGGAGACGCCGCCCGCGACGGGCGGCGCAAAAAGAGCGACGCGGAGGCGGCGGAATCCTTGGCGCAGGGCGTGGCGGCCGAGGAAAGCGAGCGCCGCCACCGGCGAGGCGGGCGGCGTCATCGCCGGCGCGATGATGACGAGGCGGCGTTGACGGAGGCGGGGCGCTTTGAAGCGCGCGAGGCCGTTGTGGAGACTCGACCGGCGGCAGTCGATGTGACGCCGGCCGTCGAGCCGGCAGCCCCTGTGGCGACGAACGAGCATGTGGTGACCACGGCCTCGGGCGAGACGCTCGTGCAGGTGGAGACGAAGGCGGCCGCCGCCGAACCCGAAAAGGAAGCGCCGGTGAAGCGGCCGCGCCGCAAGGTGGTGAAGAAGGCGGCGCCGGCAGACGCGGTTGAGACGGAGAGCATTTCGGTGAAGGAGCCTTTGACCGGGGGTGAAGTAGCGGAAGCGACCTCGCCGGCTGAGGACGCCCCCAAGCCTCGCCGTCGCCGAACGGTGAAAAAGGCGGAAGACGCGGTTGCGGCGGCAGATGCCGCAGCGGCGGCGGAGCCCCCGGTGAAGACCCCGCGTCGTCGCAAGACCGAGAAGGCGGCGGAAGTCGGGACGGAGACTGCGGTCTCGATGGAGGCGGAGGCTGCGCCCGAGGAAAAGACGAAGCGCGCTCGTCGGGTGAAAAAGACGGAGGCCGCGGACGCTGCGCCGGCGGAAGTCACCGATGAAGCGCCCAAGAAGCGCACGGTGCGCCGCCGAAAGCCTGTCGTCGAAACGCCCGCGGAGCCTGGATCGTGACGCGGGCGCATGTGGCGCTGGGCGCGAATCTCGGGAACCCGCTGGCCGCTTTGCGGGCGGCGCTTTCGGACTTGGCGGCGGTGGAGGGCGTGGCGGTGACCGCAACGTCGTCCTTTTACCGGACGGCGCCGATAGAGTCTTCGGGGCCGGATTATGTGAACGCCGTGGCGGCGGTGGAGACGACGCTGCCGCCCTTGGCGCTGCTTCATGCGCTGCAGGCGATTGAAAAGGCGCACGGCCGCGTGCGGCCTGCGGGCGTCGTGAACGCCCCTCGGACATTGGATTTGGATCTGCTCCTTTATGGGGACTCGGTGATCGCCATGCCGGAGCTCACGGTGCCGCATCCAAGAATGCATCTGAGGGCTTTCGTGCTGGTGCCGCTTTTGGAAATTGCGCCCGACGCTTCGATTCCGGGGCGGGGGGAAGCAAGGCATTTTCTCGCGTCAGTTGCTGATCAGGCGATTGAACGCATCATTTGAAGCGAGGCGCCGGCGATGAGCCGGCGTGATTTTCATGGGCTTTCTCACGCAGGTGCCGGTCGTCGTGCAGACGGCCTTTCTGCTCGTTCTCTCCAACTGCTTCATGACCTTTGCCTGGTACGGGCACTTGCGCTTTTTGAGCGACAAGGCGTGGTACGTGGCGGCGGTGGTGAGCTGGGCGATCGCTTTGTTCGAGTACCTTCTGCAGGTGCCGGCCAACCGCATCGGCTACGGCGAGCTCACGCTCGCGCAGCTCAAGATTCTGCAGGAGGTGATCACGCTCACGGTGTTCATTCCGTTTTCGCTCTTCTTTATGAAGGAGTCCTTCAAATGGGATTATGTCTGGGCGGGGTTGTGCATGGTGGGCGCGGTGTACTTCATGTTCCGCTCGCACGGAGCGTGAGGAACGGCGCTTGCGGCGGCGATTGAAGTCGGGTACGCGTTCTTTGCTAGGCGTAGTGCTGCCGCGAAGTGCAGGCGACCGCAGGCCTTTGGGAATAGTCAAATGTCCCAAATTGAATGCGCGATGACATCCGGCTTGAGGTAGCACTTCTCCTGCGTGAGACAGATGACTGCTCCGGGGCCGCGGCTAAAGGAGCCGCCCTTGATGCAGTCAAAGGCCTTCACCATGGAGGCGTCGGGGTGTTCAGACATCTTGATTTCCACCGGGTGGTACGTTGTTCCTTCCTTGATGAGAAGGTCTACTTCGTTGAAGTTGGAGTCCCGGTAAAAGAAGAAGCTCGCCCGCTTGCCGTTATGCAGCCAGCTTTTGCGAAGCTCCATGAGGACGAAGTTCTCAAAGAAGGCGCCGTTGAGGTAAGAAGCCCTGAGCGCCTCAGGCGTCGTCATGTCGGCGAGCCAGGCGGCAAGCCCCGTGTCGGCAAAGTAAAGCTTGGGCTTTTTGATGAGCACCTTGCCGATGTTTTCGTAAAACGGCGGCAACAGGCAGATGATGCCGGACGCTTCGGCCGTTGACAGCCAGTTGCGGGCGGTTTGCGCCGCGATGCCGGCTTCAGAGGCGACTTTGCCGATTTGAAATTCCTGACCGATGCGCGTAGCCAGAATGCCGAGAAATTTCCGGAATTCCTCCAGTTTGGCGACGCCGGCGGTCTGGTGCACGTCGCGCTCGAGACAGCTGTGCATCAGGCCGTTGTAGAACCAGTTGCGTTCGTCAGCATCCATGGAAATCAGTTCTGGCCAGCTTCCCTGCCAGATGATTTTCCAAGTCTCGTCTGCGCAGAGAGGCTCAAGTGTGCCTCTCTCCAGCGTGCCGGAAGGAAGGTACGGCTTTTGCTCGAACGCCTTCCCTTGTCGCTCGTAAAGGCTGAAGGGGAGAAGCTCAAAATCCGCCATGCGGCCGGCGAGCGATTCGGAAACGTCCTTCATGAGGGAAAAGCGTTGCGAGCCGGTGAGCCAGACAAGCCCAGGGCTTTGTTCTCGATCAACGAGCGATTTAATTTCAAGGCAGAGATCCGGAGCGCGCTGAATTTCGTCAATCAAAACGGGAGGACGGTACTGCTTGAAGAAGACTTCGCGCAGGGTCCTGGCCGTTTCCAAAGGACGAAAGTCGTCCAGCGTCACAATCGTGCGGGGGCCGGCGAGCTGTTGCAGCAGCGTGCTTTTTCCCACCTGCCGCATGCCGGTGAGTAGGAGGACTTTGAAGCGGAGGTTTGCTTTTTCGAGAACTTTTTCGAGCGTGCGGCGTTGGTAGGACATAGCAGATCGCCTGGAGAGAAATTTCAGAAAGCGTACTTGGTGAAAAATGAAAGTCAAGTTTATGAAATTTTGAAAGTGCACTTTCTATTTTTAATAAACTGGCTTGTTCGCTTTGAAATAAACCGAAAATTTCAGGGACAAGTGGTTTTTTGTTGCTTTTGGTTGTGCCATCGATCGTCGTGTGGGCGGCTCGATTGTTAGGTGAAGGCGGCCGTTGTTGCCGAGGCGATGAAATTTTCTTCATCGATCCCTTGCAAAAGGTCTTGGGAACAGGGATAATGCTCCTCCTCGCCCGGATGGCGGAATGGTAGACGCAGGGGACTCAAAATCCCCCGCCTAAACAGCGTGAGAGTTCGAGTCTCTCTCCGGGCACCAGATTTCAAGGTCGTTGAATCTCCCACAGATTCAACGACCTTATCGCATCGGCTGACTCGACTCTTGGTCCGACTCAAAGCGGCTTCTTCCACCCGAACGCCGCATCCTCCCGCATCGGAAGCTCATCCTTCATCCGCTGCACTGCGGCTTCATAGTCCGCGCCGTTCTTTGCCTTGAAAATCGCCTTGACGTGTTTTTCGGGCGCTTCAAACAGCCACTGCTGGTAGAACCAGTACTCCTTCATGCGCATCAGGGAGTTCTTGTAGCTCTGAAAGCCTTCCGTGAATTCTGCTAGGAGCGCCTCTGCAAACGAGAAGAGCTCATCACGAGTGGCGGCGGAGCCGCCCTTCATCTTGCGAAAGAGCGCTGGGTCAGCGATGAGGGCGCGGCCGACCATGATTTCCGAAGCTTTCGGAAAGGCCGCGGCCTTCGCGCGGATGTCCTCCGGCGTGATGAGATCGCCGTTGATGCCGAGGGGCATCGTGAGCTTCTCGTATTCGTGCAAAAAGACCTCCCAGCGCACGTCCCCCTTGTAGAAGTCGGTTTTGAGCCTCGGGTGCACGATGAGGCGCTTCACGGGATGCCGATTGTAGATTGCAGCGAGGTCTTCGAATTCGTAGTCTTCGCTCCATCCAAGGCGTGTCTTTACGGTGACGGGGGCGTCGTGGCCGAGCGTAGCAAAGACGTCGGCAAGAAAGGAATCGAGTTCCGTCGGGGTGCGCAGAAAGCCTGCGCCTTTGCCTTTTGCGACCACCGTGCCCGCGGGGCAGCCGAGGTTGAGGTTCACTTCGGCGTAGCCCAAAAGGAGGAGTTCTTTCGCGGCCCAACAGAAGTCTTCCTCGCGGCGGGTGAGAAGCTGAGGCACGACCGTGAGGCCGGCGTTGACGGAAGGCGCCAGATCCTTCATCTGCCGGTCGGTGAAGCGAGGTTCGCGCGTGGGTGTGACAAACGGCGTGTAGTAGGCGTCAGCGCCGCCGAAGCACCGGGCGTGAAGGCGGCGCCAGATCGCGCCGGTGAGGCCTTCCATGGGGGCGGCGGTGAGGCGGTAGGGGAGTGCAGACACGTAAAAAAAGAGGATTGAAGCTCAAGACCACCAGATTCTAGCGGCCGCCATGGGATCGGCGAGTGAAATTCGAGCGCCGATGAGGGGTGAGAGAAGGGGCGTAGACAGGGCGGCGGCAGAGGTTCTGGCGTTGATGAGCGGATCATCCCACGCGTGGCGGCTCAGGGCGTACTTGCTGTTGTGGCAGGGCATGACGACTTGAGGCGAAAGGTCGGCGAGCGCTTGCCGCCAAGCCGAGGGCATCATGTGAATGTCCGACCAGTTCTCGTTGTACTGGCCGTCTTCGAGAAGGGCGAGGTCAGCGTGCCCGAAGGCCGCACGAATGGCGGCAAAGTGCGGCCCCGGGCCCGAGTCCCCCGAGAGATAGAGCTTGAATCCTGCGATTTCGAGGAAGTACCCCGCCCACAGGGTGTTGTTCATCACGAGCGTGCGGCCGGAGAAGTGCTGGCTGGGCAGACAGGTTAAGCGCACGCCGGGGACGATTGTTACGGTCTCCCACCAGACGGTTTCCGTGATTCGCTGCGGCTCGAACCCCCAGGCTTCAAAGTGAGCGCCAGCGCCTAGCGGACAGACGACGCGGCGAACGCGGTGCCGGATTGCTTGCATCACGGGGTAGTCGAGGTGGTCGTAGTGGTCGTGCGTGATGAGGAGAACGTCGATTGCCGGAAGGTCGGCGGCTTGATAGACGTCTGCGCCGGGGAAGGGAGCGAAGAATCCCGCAATGGGGCAGGCTGCGGTGAGGGCGGGATCGATTGCGATCGTGAGCCCTGCCGCGCGCAGCACGAAGCCCGAATGGCCGAGCCAGACCATTTCGCCGTCACGAAGCGTGCGCAAATCCGTTTTTTCGTGCGGGATGACGTGAGATGGTTTCAATTGCGGCGATTTGTGCGCAAAAAGGTGCCGAACTTTTTTCCAGCGGGCTTCCGCTTCGGCGGGCCGTCCGGTGCCGCCCGGTTCGTTAAAGAACGCGCCGTCCGCCCAGTTGGGACAGGACTTCATGCGCGCGAGACGCTCGCCCGAGGCTGGGGCTCCGCCCGTTTCCGCTGAGACGGCACGGGCGCTGGTGACAGCGGCAAGCCCGGTACTAGTGAGGGCGGCGGCGACGGGGAGCGAAAGCAAGGTGCGGCGGGTGAGCGGCATGGCGACGGCGGAAAAGCAATTGACCGAGGATAGTCCGCTTGGGGCGGACGGGGTGAAACAAGCGGGAGGAAACGGTAACAGGCTTTGTCCGGCGGGGGGCGATCGAGGACGGAGAACGAGCGGATCGGGCAGGGAAAGGAGAGAAATGACGGCGAACGGGCCGGGCGCCGGAGTGCCGCCCGCCGTCATTCGCCAAGCGTTCAGATCCGCATCGATTCCAGCGTATGCCCCGCGGCAATCGCTTCCGCAATCGCCTTCGGCTGCCGACCGCGTCCCGTCCACGTAAAGCCATCAGGCGTGCAGTACTTGGGCGGCATGACGCGACGGGGCTTCTCCGCGGCGGGCGCTTCAGCCGTCACTGCAATGCCGAGCTCTTCGGCCGTGAAGTGGAAGTTCGCGACGAGATCCTGCACGGTCTTCACAGCGTCGGGGCGGTAGCTCTGGCGCTTTTCCGCCACTTCTCGCTCCTGATTGAGCACGGTCTCAAAGCCAAAAAAATCAAAACCCATGGCAAAGTCCTTCAAAAACGATCATCAGGGAAATTCCCTGACCGCTGATTATAGGGAAATACGCTATGTTTAAAACGGATTTACTGTGAAAAAAACAAAGGTCGAAACCGCCGACTATTCGACGGTTTTCTCCGGGTATTCGCAAAGCGTGGCAATCGGGCAGTCCAAGCAATGCGGCTTTCTCGCCGTGCAGCAGTAGCGTCCGTGCAAGAGGAGCCAGTGGTGGGCGTTCAGGCGGTATTCCTTGGGCGTCACCTTGAGAAGCTTCGCGGACACTGCCTCCGGCGTTTTCGCGGAGGCGAGCCCCGTGCGATTGGCGACGCGAAAGATGTGGGTGTCCACGGCGATCGTCGGCTGCGAAAAGGCAACGTTCAAGACGACGTTGGCGGTTTTGGCGCCCACACCCGGGAGTGACACGAGGTCGTCAAAGCGAGCGGGGACTTCGCCTCCGAAACGGTCAAGCAGCTGCCGGCATGTGTCTATGACGTGAGCGGCCTTTGCTTGGTAGAGCCCGATCGTCTTAATGTAGGGAATAAGGCCCTCAACGCCCAGCTGAAGGAAAGCCTCGGGCGTGTGCGCCACGGGAAATAGCTTTTCGGTGGCGGCATTGACGCTCTTGTCGGTCGCCTGCGCTGAAAGCATCACGGCGACGAGAAGCTCAAAGGGCGTTGAGTAGTTGAGTTCGCTTTTGGGATCGGGCCGCTCCAGAGCCAGGAGCCGGTAGATCTCGCGACGCGTGGCGGCGTTCATCGGGCGGCCTTTGCGCGACGAGCAGCGAGGAGTGCTGAGAGGTTCGACATCACCACCGACTTGTCGGCGACGCGGGATTCGGCGCGGCAGTTCGCTTCCGCGGCCTTCGTCGAGAGACGCGCCGTCTTGCGTTCAAAGCGCGCGCGGGCGCGACGGGCGTCGCTGTCGTTCCACACGTGATCAACGTCCGTCAGGCGGATGCAGTCCATGGGGCAGGCAGGAAGGCACAGGGCGCAGCCCGTGCAGTACTGAGGCAGAACGGCAAACAGATGCTTGGGCGCCCCGGTCACGGCGTCCGTTGGACAGGCACGGGCGCAGAAGCGGCAACCGATGCAGCGCGCGGCGTCAATCTCCGCGAGCGCAAGCGGCGCCTCCGTGCCGTAGTCAGGATCTAAAGGCAGCGCTTCGCGTCCCGTGAGCCGGGCGAGCTTGAGAATGCCCGCTGCGCCTCCGGGCGGACAGCGGTTGATGGGCTCGCCCGCCACAATGGCTTTGGCATATGCCGCGCACCCCGCGTGTCCGCACTGACGGCACTGTGTTTGAGGGAGTGCATCATTGACGAGCGTGAAAAGGTCCACGGTCATTCCAGCCAGAAGTTTTCCACGAGCATCTGGCCGGGCTTTCCGAGGCGAGGCGTCACGAAGCCGCGGGCCTTGAGAAGCTCGCGAACGGCCTTCACCATGCCGGGGTTGCCGCAGAGAAGCGCGCGGGAACGCGATTTTTCAATCGTGCAGTCCGCCGTTTTTTCGAGCGTTCCGTCCGAGAGCGCCTCGGGAATCCGTTGGGACAAGGTGCCGCCTGCTTCGCGTGTCACGCAGGAAATGACGGTGAGCTTGGGCGTCCGGCGCGTGAGCCACGAGACGTAGTTCGTTTCGTCCAAGGTGCGCACGCCGTGCACGAGAAAGACGCGCTCGTACTGAGCCAGGATGGATTCGTCCGCCGTCATGGCCATGAAGGGCGCGGCGCCGGTGCCGGAGGCAAAAAGCCATAAGTCCTTGCCGCCCGCTTCGAGCTTCTCAGGAAGGAGAAGGCCTCCGACTTCGGTGTCGATCATCACTTCGTCACCTGCCTTGAGCTCATTCAAGCGCGGGGAGAGCGTGCCTTCCGCCACGCGGGCAATGAAAAAGTCCACGGTCGGCGCCTTGGCGGGCGACGCAATGGAGTAGGCGCGAAAGACGTCATTGCCCTCCACGTTGAGGCCGAGACGGGCGAATTCCCCGGTTTGCCACGCAAAGCTCTCGGGCTTCACGAGCTGCAGGTGGATGACGTCCGCCGCCACCGAGCGGGCGGCGGCGACTTGAGTGGAAACGACGCTCATGGAGAGCCTCCAAAACGAAAGGACAGTGCGAACGAAAGCGCCGAAGCCGTCTAGCGCTGCAAGTACTTGATCTTGCCCTTCACGTCGCGCCATTCGTCGGCGTCGTCCGGGCAGGGCTTCTTGCGGGTGATCGAAGGCCACTGGTGCGAGAGCTCGCGGTTCAGTTCAATGAATTCCTGCTGGTCGGCCGGGACGTCCTCTTCCGCAAAAATCGCGGCTTCAGGGCATTCGGGCACGCACACGGCGCAGTCAATGCATTCGTCGGGATCGATGACGACAAAATTCGGGCCTTCGCGGAAGCAGTCGACGGGGCAGACATCGACGCAGTCGGTGCGCTTGCAGTTGATGCAGCCTTCGCAAACAACGTGAGCCATGACGGTAAGTTCTCCTAAAGGAAAAGGGGGATCATTTTTATGGAACCCGGCATTTTATCGCGGCGAAGGCGCGTTTTTTTCGGCCTGTTTTCTACGCCGTTCGCGGGAGTCGCAGCGTGAAGCCGCTACAATGATTCTTATGCAGAAATATCACGAGCAAGACTAGACGCTCTGAGCCGCAGCGACATTGAGTTAGCAATGCGGGCGAGAGGCACTGGGTGATGGAACTGAAGTTCCTTCGGGAGAACATGACGGCGGAGGTGGCGGACCGGCTTCTTTGACAGGCGGTGACGCAAATGCAGGCCCGTCGCTATGGCGAATCGAGTCGATTGATGTTGGTGCGCGTCGCCATGATGTTTCTGCAAAGGGAGCGCGCCTTCGGGCGCTGGCAGGTGGCGGAGGGCGAAGCTGGAAATCACCGCGCTGACAGCGGTGAGAAGCGCTTCATGTCTTGAAGAGCGGGCGTGATTTTCAAGATGAATCCCAGTATTTATGCTCTAATTTTGCGATATAAACTCAATTATATTCAATCAACTGCAGTACGGTCAACCACGAATTTTGCGAAACAGGTCGTCCCATGTCTGAAAATGTTGTTCTCAAAGTGAATCCGTACAACTTCACGGAATTCAAGGCGATTCGCGAAGAAGGCCGGGCCTACGTGGACAAGACTCGCTACATTGAACTTCTGGAAAGGACCATGGCTCGGTACCCGTTCATGGTTCGACCGAGACGCTTCGGAAAGACGCTCTTTACACAGACGCTGCAAGCCTATTACGACATTTCCGCCGCCAAGGATTTTGAGCAAAATTTTGTCGGCACCTACATTGGCGAACACAAGACGCCGCTTGCGAGCAAATTCAATGTCATTCGCTTTGACTTTTCCGGTCTGCTTCCCGACAGTTTTGAAACAGACTTTGCGAGAAAAGTGAAGAAGGGCTTTCTTGATTTTTGCCTGAGGCGCAACTTCAAAGAAGGGTTGGAAGTTCTGGAAAAAAGCAATATTCGTCCGACGGAACTTCTAAATGACTTTCTTTTTGCTTATGTAAAGCACTTCAGTGAGCGCATTTACCTCATCATCGATGAGTATGACCATGGCGCCAACGAGGTGCAGGCGTCCAATGTTGAAGGCTTCCGTGCGCTCACGAAATCAGGCGGGCTTCTGAAAGCCTTCTATGCGTTGCTCAAAGACTGGGCAGCCAATGGACCTATTGCTTGGATTTTTATCACCGGCGTCACGTCTATTCAGCTGGATTCGATGACCTCCGGCTTTTCCATTGCAACGAATTATTCAGATGACCCTGAATTTGCAGGGATGTTTGGCTTTTCCGAAGCAGAGCTTCGGCATCTGATTCCGCAGCTCATCGATCTCAAGCATTGCGGCAAGTCGCTAGACGAAATTGTGACTCACATGAAGGAGTGGTACAACGGCTACCACTTCAGCGCTGACAGTGATGAGAGCGTCTTCAATGCCTCCATGTGCTTGTATTACCTCAACGGCCTTGCCAAAACCGGCCGCGAGCCTCGCTCCATGCTCGACCCGTCGGTTGCCAATAGTCTGGACAAGATTGAATCCATTCTCTCGCTGGGCAATCCTGAGTTTGTTCGTTCCGTCATGACGAAGGCGCTTAATCAGGTGCCGATTCCTTTCTGCGGGGAGCTTCAGGTTCTGAATCTCAATCAGCATTCAGGCTTTGATGACGACAGCGTGCTGTCAGCACTCTACTACATGGGCTTCCTCACGTTTGCGCCTGATGATTACTACCATCTCATCGTGCCCAATCGGGCGATTGGCATCCAGTTCTTCGAGTACTTCTTCAAGCATACTCTGCGGGCGCCCAAGTACCGCTTCAGCCACGAGGAATTTGCCCAAGCCTATGAAGCGCTCGCGGCCGGTGATCCTAAACCCTGGCTGGAACTCTCGAACCAGCGGCTCGTTGAAGACAGTGGTCTCCACATGCATGCGCAGCTCACGGAAAAGGTGTTTCAGACCATGCTTGCGGCGACGCTGTGGTTTTCAACCGACTACTGCGGTCAGCTGGAATATGAGTCGCGCGGCGAAAACGCCGGCTTCATGGATTTTCTCTTGACGCCACGCGAGAACAAGGCGCTGCCGACCTATGTGATTGAAGTGAAGCACCTCTCGATTGGAGCGGAGGACGCGGCCGTTGCTTCGGCGATGGAAGCTGCTCGAGAGCAGGCGGTTCGGTACGCGGAAGGCGAAGCGCTTCGCGGCGTTTCGAATCTGAAGCGCGTTGCCATCG
>CAVJBF010000032.1:0-24369 GCA_963647785.1 Acutalibacteraceae bacterium | reverse complement strand
AAGGCCTTCTTTATGAATATATCCGTCTGCTTTCATGTTAGTTTATTTATTGATTAGCTAACATGATTATACCGCGCTTTCGCGCGGAACGCGATTCCTCCCCATGACTAAAAGTCAGGGGCTTCCTCGCGGCTTTGTAGTGAATGCCTTGTTTTCAGGGCTGCCGAAGAGATGCTTGAAAAGCCCATCATCCATGCAGTTGCAATCTTCGACGTGGAAGACAGGAGTTTTTGGAAGCCTAGAAATTATTGTAGATTTAATCATTATTTTCAAACATGAAAAATATCAAAGGAGATCCGACTGTCAGGGCGCAGGTGGGCGAAGGGGGGATGAAGCCACCGTTGTTTCGCAGAAGTGAATTCAATCGGAGAGAATGACTGTCGTGCGAAGCGATGCCAGGGCGCCGTCGTCGGCAATGAAGCGGTCGGCAAGCAATCGATCGATCACAAGGTCGGGCGCCGTGGTGATGGCGTCGGCAAAGGCGGTGATCGCCTGCGGCGAAAAGTCTTTGGCGGTTGTGAAAGTTTCGTAAGCCTGTGTCGGGATCAAGCGGCGAGTAGCGAAGAAGTCGGCTTCCTCGCGATCGTGTTCGGTTAATTCCCGCTTGTCGAGGCATTCGCCAAAGATCAGCCCCAGTTCGGTGAAAAGTGTCTTCCAGACACGGCCCAGCCCCTGATGATTGGGGGCCAGTCCGATGACGATCTGGCGGCGGCAGAGAAAACTCACGCTCGCGGGAAACTCAGCATCGGTTTCTGAAATGAGCACCAAAACGATGCCGCAAGCCGCCAGTCGATCAGCAAGATCGGTTCGGATGGTGTTGAAGTCGCTGTGAGCCAGCTTTCGCAGGTCGTCCAGCGCCTGTCGCAGCGCCGGCAAATCCACTTTGCGGGCCGTGCGCTTCTGGGCGATTTGTTCCACGCGCCGGATGAAAGCCATTCGAAGGAGATCGTTCGAACTGTTCCAGTCCAGTTTTTTTGCGTCGGCCGCGGGCAGAATGTCGGGAAGGAGTTGAAGCGACGCAACGCTGAAAAAGCGGCGCAGCGCTTCGGTTTTTTCACAGAGGTTGCTGGCTTCCGGCAGCCAGCCCATCTGCTGCACCGCTTCGTAGGGAAATTGTTGGGCGAGCTTTGCGTCGGGCGTGTTTCCGCTTTCCTCGGCAATCTTCTGCAGCGTCTGCTGGTAGGCGACTTCAAGATTGAGGCAAGTCTGGGCGGAAATGCCCAGAATGTCTTCCAGATGAAAGGCAATGTCGGTGGTCAGGGTGACGTGGCCGTTTAAAAGCTGGCTGACGAATTTCTGAGAACACCCGAGGCGGGCGGCGAGCTCCTTTTGAGACATCTGATTGGCCAGAAGTTGTTCACGGAGCGTTTCGCCTGGGGGAACGGCAAGGTAGGTGGGGCTGCTGCGATCGAGCATGAGAGGGCTCCAAAAATAGTCATTTAAAGTTAACCTATTTGGTTGCCACTAACTATAGCACCAATAGGGTAAATTTTAAGAGGCTGACTCAAAAAAAACCGCGACCGTTGCAAAGTCGCGGGGCGTCGGAAGGCCCGGTCAGAGCGCCTTCAAGTGCGCCATGAATGCCTCCTTGTTCTCCTTTGCCGTCGTGGTGGGGCGTCCGAGATCCGCGCGGGCGCCGATGGCGCTCTTCACCTCAATGAAGCAAAGCGATCTTGCCGCCTTGGCTCGCTGAAGCGCTGCGTCCAAAGACTCAGCGTCTTCCACCGTTTCCGCGTGCGGGTAGCCGCACGCGCGGGCGACGGCTGCAAGGTCCGTCTTGTCGGCGGCGGTTGGCATGCCGCCCACGCTTTCATGCGCCTCGTTGTTTACGACGAGGTGGACGAGGTTCCGGGGCGCAATGCGGCCTGTTACCGCCATCGCGCCCATGTGCATCAGCACTGCGCCGTCGCCGTCCACGCACCACACCGTTGTTTCGGGCTTCTGGAGCGCTACGCCCAGGGCGATGGAGGACGCATGCCCCATGCAGCCCACGGTAAGAAAGTCGCGGCCGTGGCCGGCGTGCGTCGCCTCGCGGATTTCAAAGAGTTCGCGAGAGGCCTTGCCCGTGGTGGAGATGATGGGATCGTCGCCCGAGATCGCGGTGATGCGGCGGATGATGGCTTCACGCGTGAGCGCGTGATTGTTCTTGAACGTCACCTTGCCGTCAAACGTGAGCGCCCCCTTCTTCACGACGAAGGCGACGTCTTTGCCGGCAGCGAGAAGCGGCTTGAACGCGTCCATCGCTTTGCGCACATCGTCCTCTGTCGTTTCCTTGGCGATGACAAAGGAGGGAATGCCCATGACGTCCAACAGGGGCACCGTCACTTCGCCCTGAAAGACGTGCTGCGGCTCGTCGTGGACGCCCGGCTCCCCGCGCCAGCCCACGACAAAGATCACGGGGATGCCGTAGACCTTGTCGTTTAAAAGGCTCGCCGCCGGATTGATGATGTTGCCTTCGCCGCTGTTTTGCATATAAACGACGGGCGTCTTGCCGGTGGCCAAGTGATAGCCCGCGGCAAGCGCCGCGGCGTTCCCTTCATTGGCGGCAATGACGTGGTGCTTCGGGTCTTCGCCGTAGGTGGCGAGGCACCAGTTCGCGAGCGCCTTCAACTGCGAGTCCGGCACGCCCGTGAAGAAGTCGGCGCCGGTGATTTCAACAAGCTTTTCAACCTGCATGACGCGTCCTTACAGGGTGTCGATCAAGGTGATGATCTGCTTTACGGGCATCAGGCGGTCATCTACTTCCTTGGCGCGGTGGTAGCGCAGGATGTCTTCGGCGGTCTTCTGCATGGCGGGGAAGGCGCTGCGGGTCAACTGGTTCGCGTAGATCACGAGGTTGATGCCGTGGCTCGCGAGCTCGGCTTCGGTTGCGGTGTTAAAGGACGTGGGCACCACGACGATCGGTGTGGTCTTGTCTTCCTTTCGGAAGGCGTCGCAGAACGCATAGATTTCCGCCGGGTCCTTCTTGCGGCTGTGGATCATGATGCCGTCTGCGCCAGCCTTCACGTAGGCGCGGGCGCGCGCCAGGGCGTCTTCCTGCCCCTGTTCGAGAATGAGGCTTTCAATGCGGGCGATGATCATGAAGTCGTCCGTGAGCTGCACGCGTTTTCCCGCTGCGATCTTTTCGCAGAAATGCTCGATTGTGTCCTGCGTCTGTTTGACTTCCGTGCCAAAGAGCGAATTCTTCTTGAGCCCCGTCTTGTCTTCGATGATGACGGCGGAAACGCCCATGCGCTCCAAGGAGCGCACCGTGTAGACGAAGTGCTCGATCATGCCGCCCGTGTCGCCGTCAAAGACGACGGGCTTCGTGGTGACTTCCATCACGTCGTCGATGGTTCTGAAGCGCGACGTCATGTCCACGAGCTCGATGTCGGGCTTGCCTTTGGCGGTGGAGTCGCAAAGGGAGCTAATCCACTGAGCGTCAAACTGATCGAGCTCGCCGTCGTGCTCGACCACGGTCTTTTCCGCCAGGAGCCCCGTCAAGCCGCTGTGCACTTCGATCGCCTTCACGATGGGACGGAGCTTCAAGAGCTGCCGCAGGCGACGGCGGCGGAATTCGGGCATCATGAGCTTCATCTTGATGCGGTCGTCCGTGCGCTTCACGTCTTCGTTGTAGGTGTAGGGGACGTCAATGATCTCACCGCGGCCGAGGTCTGCGAGCGTCTTTTCGACGTTGTCGCGGATTGCCTTCTGCGGCCCCGTGAGCCAGTTGTCGCCGTGAATGACGTAGTCGGGCTTCAAGTCGCAAAGCACCTTCTCGTACATCACGTCGTCCTGCAGCACGACCTCAGAGACGCCCTCCTGCGCCTTTAAAAGCGCCAGACGCTCTTCCTGCGGAATCGTTGGAAAGCGGTCGAACTTCACAAGGGCGGCGTCGCTCATGACGCCTGCCACGAGGCGGCCGTATTTCTGCGCTTCGCGGATGATGTTGAGGTGGCCGGCGTGGATGACGTCGGTGGTGAAGCAGGCGTAGACAGTTTTCATGGTGAAATCCTTTAGTGAGCGTAGCGAGCGGGAACGGCGACGCCTGCGGCGTCCAACGCTTCCCGGAAAACCGCAAAGAAGTCGGTGATGTCTTGGTCGTCAATGGCCCCCAGGGCGCAGAGGCGGAAGGTGTCGCAGGAGGCAATCTTCCCCGGATAGATCGTGAAGCCGCGCTCAAAGCAGTAGTCATGCACCTTCATGAAGTTCCAATTTACGTCATCGGGGTAGAGGACGGAGACGACGAGGCCGCTTTCCTTGTCGCGCGGCAGAAGCGTCTTGAAGCCGAGCTTCTCCAGTCCCGCGTGGATGGCGTGGCAGACGCGCGTGTGGCGCGCCCACTTCGCGGCTTCGCCTTCCGCGAAGTATTCCTTCAAGGCCTGAATCGTGGCGTAGATCGTCTGCACGGGCGGCGTGAAGTGCATCTGGCCCGTTTTCTCAAAGTAGTCGTACTGCAAAAAGAGGTTGCAGTAGTAGGAGCGCTTGGGGTAGTTTGCGGATGCCTTGATGAGATCCGTGCGGCCGATGATGAAGCTAAGCCCTGTCATCGCCTGCAGGCCTTTTTGGGCCGAGGCCATGCAGAAGTCGATGTGGTCGCGCTCGACGTCAATCGGACGCATGGCAAGCGTTGACGTGGTGTCCACGGTGAACGTGGCGCCGTATTGGTGAGCAAGGGCGCCGATTTCGCGGATGGGGTTTAAAAGCCCCGTGCCCGTTTCGTTGTGCGTCGTGTGAACGAGCTTCACGTCGGGGTTGGCTTTGAGGGCTTCCTCCACTTTGGCGAGGTCAGGCTGCTCTGTGGCCGGAAAAGCAAGGTCGATGACGGGGAGGCCGTAGTAGCGGCAGATTTCCACCGCGCGCGTGCTGTAGGCGCCGTTGTTGACGACGAGGACTTTGCCGCCTTCGGGAAGCAGGGAATTGAGGCAGACGTCGATGTTGAGCGTTCCCGAGCCGCAAAAGAGCACGGACGTGTACTTCGCGGGATCGGCGTGGACGGTTTTCAGGAGGTCAAGCCGAAGGTCCTTCATGAGGCGGGCGAATTCCTGTTCCCGCGGGCAGATGTCCGGGACGACCTGCGCCATCTTGACGGTGTCGGTGGTGGTGGAGGGGCCGGGGTTCAAGAGGATGTTGCGTTTGATCATGGCTCAGGGCGACAGGCCCAGAAAAAGCAAAAGTTCAAAAATGATACCGAAGGACGATCGTGGTGATCACAATCGGCAGTGAAAAGCCGTTACGAAAAGTTGACGATATCGAAGCGGCGCAGCCAGTACCGAACAAAAGGCTTCAGACGATCCGCATCGCAGGCGCCGTAGGCAGCGATGCAGTGGTTGATGAAGTCCGCGACGGAACCCGCGGCTTCCCGCGTGAGCCAGTGATCGGCCTCGTGCAGAAGGTTGGCAATGAGGCAGCCGGTGTTTCGGTAGCGGTGCAACGCAGGGATGCCGTCGGGCCAGTACAGGGTGGAATCCAAATCCCAGTAGCCGACGGTGCCGTCACGGGTGAGGTAGAGATTGTCCAGTCTCAAGTCGCCGTGCGTGACGCCGGCATCGTGGAGTTTTCTCAACGCCACCATGAGCGTTTGTGCGGATTGGCGGGCCGTGTGAGCGCGGCGGCAATCCGCCTGTACGTATTGATGGCCTTCTTGGACGGAGACAGCCTCTGTGAAGATGAAGCTTTCGGCAATGAGGTTGTGGTGGCGAACTTCACCCGCCCCAAGCACTTTGGGCGTGAGTAGACCGGCCGATTCCAGAACGGACGCCATGAAAGCTGACCACAGTCCGCGGGAGGGCATCAGGTTGTAGCGGAGACGCCCCCAGAACTTCTTTTGGGTGAAGTCCACGAGCTTGGCAAAAATCGGCGTGCCGTTGAGGTTCACGATGCCCGTGAGGGTGTGACCGCCGCGGTGGCAGAGGGAATTTTGGTCAAAAAGGGCTTCGCGTTGTGGAAAAACGCGGCGAAGGTCATCCTGCAGAGGCGAAGCGGAAAGCACCGAAAAGATCCGGTTTTCCCTGAGATGCAGAAGGTCACTGCGGCCGAGCCAGGCTCGGTAAGCCTCGCTGCCGGGATACAAGCTGAACACGTTTTTCTCTTTCTTTTGATGTGCGAAGGGAGTGAAAAGCCGGGCGCTATTTGAGTGAAGCCGTTAAAATGCCGCCCAAATGCTGTCCTGGCGGACGGCAACGACGGTTATTTTATGAGTTTTTGACGCGCCTTTGACGCGTTTTTTATTGCAGCCATGCCGAATACTGAGGTTAGCAAGGCGTCCCGTCCCCGCATCATGGTGGACATGTCGGCGACGCTCATTCATCACGGTCACATCCGCCTTTTGAAAAAGGCGGCGGAGCTGGGTGACGTCGTGGTGGCGTTGACAAGCGACGAAGAAGTTCGCACGAAGAAGGGCTATCAGCCGGAGCTTTCCTTTGCGGAGCGCAAGGAAGTCCTGGAAGCCGTGAAGTACGTCACCGAAGTGGTGGAAAGCCCCTGGCTCATCACAGAGGACTATGTGAACGCGCATCACTGCGATTTTCTAGTGCACGGCGCGGACAATTCCAACGTCATGGATCCGGCGCGCCTCGTCATTTTCCCGCGCACGGAAGGCGTGAGCTCCACGGAGCTTCGCGAGCGGGTGCTGCGGGTGATGCTGGAGAAGATGCGCGCGGGCAAGCCTGAGGCTACGAAGGCCGTTGGCGAGTTCATCACGGCGGCGGTGCAGGCCAAGTTTGAGACGGCGTAGGCAATGAAAATGCTTCCATTAAAAAATCCAGCGCTGGCAGCGGCTGCGGCAGCGATTGTTTTTGCGCCGATCGATGCCTGGGCGTATCTCGATCCCGGCACGGGCAGCATGCTCTTGTCCGTGGTGGTGGGCTTGGTTTCGAGCGCCTACTTTGTGGCAAGAAAACTGCCGTCCGTCATTCGCAGTCTTGTTTATCGTGCGACGGGAAAGAAAGATGATCTGAAGCAAAACAAGATCGTCATCTATTCCGAGTCCAAAAGCTATTGGTCCACGTGGCGTCCCGTGCTGCATGCGTTGGCGGACCGCGGCGTCGCGGTGACGTACCTCACGTCCGCCGAAGCGGATCCGGTGTTTGAAGACGACTATCCGGGAATGAAGGCCTTGGTGGCAGCGCGCTTCATCGGCACCGGCAACACGGCCTATACCGCGCTGGGTTTTCTTGAAGCGGATATTTTCGTTCTGACGACGCCGGGGATCGATGTGCTGCAGATCCGCCGCAGTCCCGGCGTGAAGAAGTATGTGCACGTGGTGCATGCGCTGGGGGATGTGCATACCTACAAGCTCTTTAGCTTTGACTATTACGACGCCGTGTTCTGCTCGGGCGAGGGGCAGGTGAAGAGCCTGAGAGCGCTCGAAGCCTTGCGCAAGACGCCGGCGAAGGCTTTGCCGCTGGTGGGGTGTCCGTATTTGGACGGCCTTGTGGCGCGAGCGTCGAAGCCCACGACAGGGGCCGAAGAAAAGACCGTGATTGTGGCGCCTACGTGGGGGCGCAACGGCATGTTGACGCGCTGCGGCGCGTTGGTGCCCAAGCTTCTCGCCGAAGCGGGGTTCCACGTCATCTTGCGTCCGCACCCGCAAAGCTTCATCTCTGACAAGGACGTGGTTGAGAAGGTGCAGGCAGAGCTTTCGGGATTTTCCAACATCGAGTGGGACCGAAATCCGGACGGTTTTGCGTCGCTTTCGCGTGCGGCGGTGATGGTGTCGGATGTTTCCGGCGTCATCTTTGACTTTGCCTTTGTGTTCCTGCGTCCGGTGGTGACGATCGGAAACGGCCCCTTGAAGGACGGCTTTGAGGCGTGGGAGGTGCCGCACGACGCGTGGGAGACGGCGGCGATGGATGAATTGGGCAGGCGCCTCCTGCCCGGCGAGGAAGCCCGGGTGGCGGAGACGGTGACAAGGCTCCTCGCGGACAAGACAGACCGAGCAGCACGGATTCGCGAGCTGCGCGAAAAGAATGCCGTGAACTTTGGTTGCGCCGGCGGCGCGGTGGCTGACGAACTCATCAAGATGGAAGCGGAATTGAACGGGGGCGAACGTGCTTGATTTTCTCTATACGCTCTTTATTGCACCGCTCGAGTACTGGATGCACGCGGCGCTCACGTGGGGCTACGGCAAGACGGCCAACTGGGGCGAAGCCGTGCTTGTCATGAGCCTTGTGGTGAATTTCGTCATTCTTCCCATCTACATGAAGGCGGAGGCGTGGCAGGAAGAAGAGCGGGCGCTGCGAAAAAGCTTTGAGGCCAAGGAAAAAATGATCAAGCGCACCTTCAAGGGGCAGGAGCGCTTTGCCATGATTTCCACGATGCAGCGTCAGGCGGGGTATTCGCCGCTTTTGACGCTGCGGTCATCTGTGGGCTTTTTCCTGCAGGTGCCTTTCTTCTTTGCGGCGTACCACTTCCTGAGTCATTTTGAACCGCTCGCCGGCGTCTCTTTTCTGGGACTCCCGGATTTGTCGAAGCCCGACGGACTGATTCAACTGGGGAGCTTCTCTGTCAACGTCATGCCGTTTGTGATGACGGTGATCAACGTGGGCTCTGCGTTGGTTTACACGAAGAACCTCACGCAAAAGGACAAGAACCAGCTTTATGCGATGGCGGTGCTCTTTCTGGTGTTGCTCTACGACGCCGCGAGCGGTCTGGTGCTCTACTGGACCTGCAACAACGTCTTTTCCTTTGTGAAGAACGTTTGCTATGACGTCGCTGATCGCGTGAAGCTTTCGGAGCGCTTGTCCGCCTGGGGGGCGTGGATTCGCCAGAAGACGGCGGAAGATCAGAAAGTTCACGGAAGTGCGCTTTTTTCTGGTGGTGTGCTGGTCTGCTGGGCGGCGGGGTCTGTGCTGGCGCTCTGCTCCTGCAATCAGATGGATCTCATCAGCGAGGTGCATCAGGCGGGAATTTCAAAAGTTTCCGACGGGATCTTTGTGGTTGGCATTGTCTGCCTTCTGGTGGAGGCGGTGCGATTGAAGCTCTGGCGGGATCACCGCGTGCTCCTGGCTTTTGTGCTCTTTTGCGCGTGGTACTTGGGGAAGACGTGGTACAAGTACGAATTCCTGGGGTCGAACCGGCATAACTTTGCACTGCAGGCCGGCATTTTGCTTTTGCTGGCGGGAGCGGCCTTGTGGAACATTCGCCGACCGTTTGAGGACTGGCTTTACAAAAAGGCGTCGCCTGCGGCGCTTTACACCGCGGCCGCGGCGTGGCTCGTCATTCTCATGACGGGGTACCTGCCGCTGCAGGCCTTTACGACAGCGCCAGAAGCGTTTTCAACGCCGGATACGGTGATCGCGAAGTCGCTTGCGTGGTCGGCAGCGGCTGCCATCGGTCTTTGGGCTTTCTATCACGTTGCTCGGTTGTGGAATGCTGAAAGAGCGGCGGGATTCGTTGCTGGTCTGGTGGCGGTGGTGTTTACGGCCTATGCCTTCTTTTTGCCGCTGGACGTGGGGACGATTGACGCCTTCCAGATTGCGCAGCCGGAGCCGCTCTATTCGACCAAGAACTTGTTGGTGGATGCTGTGGTGCTTTCTCTGGTGGCTGCGGGGTACGGCTGGATTGTGAAGCGGGGGTATGTGCCGCAGCTAGCGAAGGTGCTCGGCGTCTTGTCTTGCGTGGCTGTCGTCGCCGGCATGGCAGGGCTCTGGCAGAGCCGAGGCGGCTGGCACACGAAGGATGAATTGCAGACCGCAGGGCAGCAGGCGAAGTTGCCGGATTGGACAGAGCGCTTCTTTGGCTTCTCCAAGGATCATGAGAATACGGTCATTGTAATGTTTGACGGTTTTTCTGGCGGCCACATGCGGCAGATCATTGATGAGATGCCGGAGGTGACGGAAAAGCTCTCGGGCTTTACGTGGTATTCGGACGCGATGGCTGTGGGCAACAACACGATTTCCAGCGTGGCGACGATCTTTGCGGGGAAGGCGGCTTCGCCTGGCGAATTGAACAGGACAGAAGATGTGTTGCTGGCGGAGAAAATTAATGCTCGCTACGCGGATACTGTAATGGCCTTGAAGCCGGGAACCGACGTGGCCTTCAATGAACGCAACTGGCTGGAGCCAGCGCGTCTCATCAAGAACTTGAGATCCCGAGGCTGGCAGGGAAAGACGCCGCTTGCCATTCGCTTCATGGGGGAAAGTTTTCTGGATCGCTGGGTAGAGAAGACAAGGGAAACCATTGGACGCGGTGAGAGCGACGTGTTTCTTCTCGCGGTGAGCCTCTTCAAGGCGGCGCCGTGGAGTCTTAAGAATCTGGTGTACAAGGATGGACGCTGGATTGATTCGCTGTTGTCGGGAGCGGACCATGACAACACGTTGATTCGTCGTGTTCAGAGCGACTGGGCGTTGTTGAGTTTGCTCCCTGAAATGTCCAATACGCAACAGACGACGCCGACCGTGAAGTTCATCGATACGGAGATTTCTCACTCGCCCTGGCAGATGGAGCTGGGGCGCTGCAAGGTGGTGGCGAAGCCTCAGGACAAGGTGCGCGAGAACGGCGTTCACGAAGCGCATCTGGCGGTGGAGTCCTGCGCATTGAAGGCGATGGGCGATTGGTTTGACTGGATGAAGGCGCAGGGGGTGTATGAAAACACTAACATCGTTCTCGTTTCCGACCATGGCGGCGGTGATACGGCGCAGCTTCGTGCAGGGCTGGGAAAGCGCTACCCAGAAATCGGCCGGCCGGATTCGTTGCTGTTGTTTAAGCCAGCAGGGAAGGTCGATGGGAGGATCGCAGAAGATCGCACGCACTTGCAGATCAGCAATGTGGGTGAGTGGCTGAAGGGCGCCCGCTTTGACGAGCCGCGAGAGGACCGTCTTCTTTACGCTGCCAAGCCGATGGGAACGAAGTACAAGATTGAAGCGGAGTGGCAGAGCAACGGCTTCATTAACGACCTAGCGGCGTGGAAGCGTTTGCAGTGATGTGGGGCATAGTGAATAGGTGGGCAGGTTTGATGGTGCAGCGTCATGTGTTGCTAAAAAAGGGAGCGCTGATTGCACTGGTGATGGTATTGGCATGGCTTGCTTCGGTGCTGATTCTTCAGTCACTTGGTGACCATGTTCGCAATGAGCGAGCACTGGCAGTGATGCTGCTCATCGTCTTTTGCGCCTCGTCGAAGTTCTCTTTCTGGGGTGTTGTGGTGCCGCTGACGGTGTTTGCAACGCTCTACTCACCGGTGGGGCGTGACTATGGGGTGCCGTCCTATCAGTACGTGGTGTCGCTGCTCGCGACGGATGCGGAAGAGGCGACGGAATTTTTGTCGCTTTTTTCGCTGAAGACTTGGCTGCTCACGCTGTTGTTGCCGGTGACGGTGGCAACTTTTTGGAAGGTCTTCAGAAAGAGTGGCTTTGATCCTTGTCGTGTAAAGCCACTCATTATCGCTACGGTGATTCTCATGATTGTGGTCTCAAAGCCGACGAAGTTCATCGACCATGTGAAGGAAGCGGTGAAATACGCTCGGAACGACCAAGCTTTAGTAGTGGGAGGCACGTCGGAAAATTTATGGGGGGGGGTGAAACGCAATCAAAATCAATATAAAAATTATGTCCTTGTGATTGGTGAATCGGCTCGGCGTGACTACTTTCATGTCTATGGCTACCCCATTGCAAATACGCCGTTCCTGGATTCTGTGAAGGGAATGGTGGTGGATGGATTGGCAGCGGGGGACGTCTACACGGTGGGATCCCTGAGGCTCATGCTGACGAAGGCCAAGGTGCAGACGAGAGAGCCCGATTACGCCCGGACGGTAGTGGGACTTGCGAAGGCTGGTGGTTTTGCCACCTATTGGTTTTCCAATCAGGGATTGACAGGAAACCATGATTCGCCTGTGGCAGCCATTGCGTTGCAATCCGAAAAGACGATTTTCACGAAAACAGGGGACTATACGATTGGTAATACGTCAGATACGAGGCTTTTGAAGCCTTTGCGGCAGGCGCTTGCGGACAATGAGTTGCGTTCTCGCTTCATTGTTTTGCATACGATGGGGTCGCATCCTCATGCTTGTGAACGTGTGGTGGACTGGCCGGCTAAGACAAAGACATCAGTGCGGTATCAGAATGTGGCTTGCTATTCGGATTCCATCGCAAAGACAGATCAGTTTCTGTCGGACGTTTACGAGGCGCTCAAGGCGCAGCAGGAAAAGACGGGCGAAGCCTTCTCACTGCTCTACTTCAGTGATCACGGGCTTTCCCACTACGAAAAAAATGGCAATGTAGCGTTGGGAAATGGCAACGGCGGCGTCAGTCGTTATCAGTGCGACATTCCCTTGGTTCGAATCAATTCCGATGATGTGGTGCATCGGGTGGTGAAGAGTCGCAAGACCGGGTTGTTGTTTACGGACGGACTGGGGCGTTGGCTGGGACTCTCCGCACCGGAGTTGCAACCGTATGATCTATTTGATGGCGTGGAAGATGTAGGGGACTACGGCTTTGGTTCGTGGATGGCGGCCAAGGCGCCGAAGGAAGATCCTGCGTTGGATATTCGGCCCTATGTCAGAGGCTCGGCGTCTGTCCGCTTCAGCGATGCCGCAGGCGACGGAGCCATTCCTTGAAGTCATGCGCTATCTGACGGGCGCAGAGAAAGAGGCTGAATGCAGGGGGACAGTGCATCAGACGATAGGAGTGCCAGTGCTTGCGGGATAGAAAGCCGGCCTTGAGACTGGCTTTCACGTCGGTTACTGGGAGATCCACGAGAAATGAGCAGCTGCGAGCGGCAGGCGGCGTGTTTTTGTAGTAGGAAAGCACAGAGGCTGTGTAGGCTGCACAGGTGATGTGATATGCCTCATCAGAAATTGAGCGAGCTGCTTCTGCACAGAGTTTTCTGCACCGAATGACGCGTTCGGCAAAGCGGCTGTTGGCGACGAGCGAGGTGGCGCGGATGCGGTAGCCGTAAATGGCGTCAGAAAAGTAGGCGGCTTTTGTCATGCGGGCCGCCGCCTGGGTGTTGAAGATTTCATCTTCAAGAATTTCGCGATTGACGGGAAATCGGATTTCTTCAATGAGGCTGTTGCGGTAAAAACACTTCCAGACCATGCCGCCCGCACTGCCGCGATCCCAAGGCGGCAAGGAAAATAGCTGTTTCAGAAACTCTTCGCGCGAAAGGAGTGTCGTGCCGGCAGGTCCCTTTTCTTTGTCAAAGCGTCGGCCGTCGTCAGTGAACTTGTAAAAGCCGCAGATGGTGATGTCGGCATTAGAAGTGAGGGCGACATTGACCAAGCGTTCTAGAAAGTCGGGGGCGACAATGTCGTCACTGTCTACAAAGCTTACGTAGTCAAATGACGCGGATTGCGTCTTGAGCCAATCCAACGCGGTATTGCGGGCGACGCTCAGACCACCGTTGGTCTGGTGGAGAACGATGAGGCGGCCATCCTCTCGGGCCATGTCCTCTGCTATTTCGCCGGAGCGGTCGGTTGAGCCGTCGTCGACGGCGATCAGCGTGAAATTTCTGAATGTTTGATTACGCAACGATTGCAGGCAGGCGCCGACATAGCCCTCCACATTGTAGATCGGAACGATGACAGCAATTTTTGGTGGCTGAGGGGAAGAACAAGGCATGAAGTTCAGTGACAAAAGTTTGGAAGAGTTTGACGACGTTGTTGATTGTAGAGAAATACAGTTCGGACGAGAAGGTCTGCGGCCGTATTTCGCTGACTGACCGTCGGAAGAATCGCAGAAAGCAGAAATGGCGATCGAATTACAGAATTTAAAAAAGCTTTATTTGAGAGAATAAACAACCAAGTTGTACACATTTGATGTTGGTGTTGTTTTGCTGAGAGTGTCTCCTTTTGACGTAAAATGTCCACGACAAAAGGAGCGCTCCCATGAAAAAGCAGACGGTACTGGATCTTATTCGCTACCACGCCGAAGGCAATGAGCCGGGGTTTCGCACGACGGCCTATGCCATCGCGTCGGAATTTGACCGAACGGGGGACACAGAGCTGGCACAGTACATCATGATGCAGCTTGCGGGAGAGAATGTTTTTGAGGCGCAGGACGTCGCGTCGCCGACGTTTTCAGACAGCTTTGTTCGACTGGCGGCGAGCACCGAGCCCCTGCCGCTGCCCGACGTCATCATGAAGGACCTCTTGGGCATTGTGAACGCCGTTGGCAGGCATCGGGCGGTGAACAAATTTCTTTTTGAGGGGGCGCCGGGCACCGGCAAGACGGAGTCCGTAAAGCAGATGGCGCGCCTGCTGGGGCGGGAGCTCTACCGAATCGACTTTGCGAAGGTCGTGGACAGCAAGCTGGGACAGACGGCGAAGAACATCACGGCGGTGTTTGAGGAGTTGAATGCGGTTTCAACGCCAGACCAGTACCTCTTTCTCATTGACGAGATTGATGCGATCGCGATGGATCGACTGAATCAGCAGGATCTGCGGGAGATGGGACGCGTGACGTCCGTTTTCTTGAGAATGTTGGACGAGCTTGCGCCGCGGATTATTCTCGTTGCGACGACCAACCTTTACGAGCACTTTGACAAGGCGCTCCTGCGTCGCTTTGATGCGGTGGTGGACTTCAATCGCTACACGCAGGACGATCTTCTGGAAGTAGCGGACAAGCTGCTGGCGCACCAGCTCGCCGCCTTCAAGCGCAGGGCGGCCAAGAAGGGACTCTTTCGCAAGATTCTGACCTTGATGGAGCCGCTGCCTTATCCAGGAGACCTCAAGAACCTCGTGAAGACGTCGCTCGTCTTTAGTGATGAAGCGGTGGAGGGCGACTACTTGAAGCGCCTTTATCAGAGCGTGTGCCGGGGCGACGCGTTGACGGCGGCGACTCTGAAGTCGCGCGGGTTTACGGTGCGGGAGATTGAATTTCTGACGGGCGTTTCGAAGAGCAAGGTTTCAAAGGACACGAGGCGGCCGTCATGAGAGAAACCAATGATCTGCTGATCCTTCGCGGCACGCTGGAGGGGACGCCGCGAGAAAAGGGGGGCGGAGGCTTCAAGCTGCCTGCCTGGGCGGAGTATCCGGTGAGTCATTTGGAGAGCCTGGGGCGGGATTGGGCGGCAGTGGACGCTTTCTGGCGGCATCAGGTGGACGTGGGGGGCGTGTTGCTGAGCGTTCACTATCGCCGCTTTGTCGCAAAGTCCAATCGAGTGTCGGAGCTGCTGGGATTGCGCGGCGAGGTATGGAAAACAATTCGGGGTGCAAGGTTTGAGCGCAAGAACGGCGTTGTCAACAATCACGTCATTACGCACTTTTTGTCTTTTGAGAGGCTGCGCGAGGCGCGGGCAATGCTGGACAACGTTGTGGCGGCGCTGAAGGCGGCCGGTGTTTCGATGGTGACCCAGAAAACGTTGGAGGCGGTGAGAGACAAAAAGCTTTTAGTGGAAGGCGTGCCGTCGCCGCGGCTATGGGTTTATTTGAAGGATGCGGCGTATGTGGATCGCCTTGCCGTGGACCAGCTGCCGGATGAATTGAAAGAAAGCGCCATCACGAGCTTCTATCGCACGGGGGTGCCGTTGCCGCAGCTTCTGGCGGGGTTTGGCCTGTCGCTCACGCCGGATTATTTTCTGGATGAAAACACGGTGCTGCTGACGCCGGTGCAGCGCCAGCGGCTCGTGGAAAAGGCGGGGTGCTTCATCGCCATGACGATGAGCGATCTGGCGGAAATCCCTGCCCCCGATTTTTCGATGGATGAACCGCTGGGGCGCGATCGGCTGCCGCCTCCTGGTGACGAGCCGGTGGTGGGGGTGATTGACACGCTCTTTGCTGAAGGGGCTTATTTTTCGGACTGGGTGGAGGTTCACAACCAGCCGGTGCTGGCGGTGAACCGGCCCTTGACGCCGGCAGACTATGTGCACGGCACAGCGGTGAGCTCTCTTATCGTGGACGGACCGGCCGCCAACCCAAGGCTCGACGACGGCTGCGGCCGCTTTCGCGTCCGGCATTTCGGCGTGGCAACCGTGGGGAGCATCAGCCAATTCCATTTGATGAAGGCGGTGCGGGACATTGTGCGCAGCCATCCCGACATTCGGGTGTGGAATTTGTCGCTTGGGGCGAAATATGAGACGCAGGAAGACTTCATTTCACCGGAAGCGGCGATACTGGATGAGCTGCAGTCCGAGTGCAACGTGATCTTTGTGGTGGCGGCGACGAATTCGCCCGATTCGAGGCCGATGCGGCTGGGCGCGCCAGCAGACACGATCAATGGCGTAAGCGTCGGCGCCGTCAATCGAAAGGGCGTGCCGACAGCGT
Source organism: Acutalibacteraceae bacterium (assembly GCA_963647785.1). Taxonomy (GTDB): domain Bacteria; phylum Pseudomonadota; class Gammaproteobacteria; order Burkholderiales; family Burkholderiaceae_F; genus Duodenibacillus. The sequence goes on along the minus strand of CAVJBF010000032.1, from coordinate 8,192 downwards.
ATACGCGGCACGGGCCGGTGCTTAATTTTTTTGTGAAGCCCGATGTCGCCTGCTTCGGCGGTGAGGGAGCGGACGGCATCAACGTTTGCACGGGCTCCACCCAGCGCTGGAATTCTGGCGCCATGAAAATCGGCACGTCGTTTGCTGCGCCGTGGATTACGCGAAAGCTAGCGTATCTCATTCACCGCATGGGGCTCGCAAGAGAGACGGCCAAGGCGCTTTTGATTGACAGCGCTGTGGGGTGGGGAAAGTATCCCGATCCCGAGTGGCCTCGGGTGGGGTACGGACGCGTGCCGGTGAGAATAGAAGACATTCTGCACACTGCTCCAGATGAAATCCGCTTTGTGATTCACGCCAAAACCAAAGCGTATCGAACCAGTCACTACGCGATTCCGGTGCCGAGAAATCGGGACGGCGACTTCAACTACAGCGCGCGGGCGACGGTTTGCTATTTCCCGCACTGCTGCCGCGAGCAGGGCGTGGATTACACAACGACGGAACTCGACGTGCGATTCGGGCGTGTGACGGGCGCCGAAGGCACGCAGGATGTGAAGGACATGCGGCTTCCCTTGACGGAGGATCCGAGGTTTCAGTGGATACCGGAAAAGGAGGCGCGCATGATGTTTCAGAAGTGGTCCAATGTGAAGGTCTTCAAGGACGAGATTGTCAAGTCGCGAAAGGCCTATACGCCCTACTGGGGCTTTAGAGCGGATCTAATGGATCGATTGAACACCTTTTCCGAGCGCGGCATGCCGTTTACGCTTGTCGTGACCCTGAAGGAAAAGGACGGCGTCAATGGCTTCCACCGCTTCATCAAGAACTGCCAGGTTTCGGGCTGGGTGGTGGAGACGCTCAAGGTGGAGGAGCGCCTGGCGGTGCGAGAGAAGGCGGCGGCCGAGCTGGAGTTCACGTAACGAAAGGAAATTTCGGGTATCCTGTCGCCGTTCCAGCTTCGGCGACGGCACCCTGCTCGAAATCGCTGGTTGAGCTCTGCGTACGTTTCAGAAAAAAGCATCATGATCAGGACATTGGCTGTCAAAGGATTCTCTGGGTTGCCGAACGCTGAGTTTCAGTTTGGCCGCGGGCTGAATGTGATCTTGGCGGAAAACGGGCAGGGAAAGACGCTGCTGATGAAATTGCTCTATACCGTGGAGCAGGTGCTAGCGGTGGCCAAGGATCGCAGCAAGACGGCGCTGGGGCAGACTATTGGCGAGAAGCTGGTGGAGAATTTCCGCACCGAAGCCTTGGGGCGGCTGGTGCGGCGACAGCGGGGATGCCGAAAGGCGGAGGTAGGGATAACGCATGAGGAGAGCCGCGAGTCGACGGTGTTCACGTTTGGCGCAGCTTCCAAGAAAGTGGTGTTGACGCAGAGGCCGGAGAAGCGCCTGCCCGTGCGGCCGATTTTTCTGCCGACGCGCGAACTGGCTACGTTTTGTCCGTGGTTTGTCAGTCTGTACGACGCTTGTCATGTGGAGTTTGAAGGCTTATGGCGGGATACGTGCTCGCTCTTGGCTGGTCCGACGAAGAAGGGAGTGCGAACGCCTGAGATGCAGCGGCTGCTTGATCCTTTGGAGGCGGCACTGGGCGGCACAGTGACGGTGGACCGGGCGAGCGGCAAGCTGTTGCTGAAGACGGGCGATGGTCCTCGGGAAATGACGCTGGTGGATGAAGGGGTGCGAAAGATCGTCATGCTGGTGCGCCTGGCTGACACAGGCGCCTTGCGGTCGGGCGGCACGCTCTTTTGGGATGAGCCGGAAGCCAATATGGACGCCCGGCTCCTTCGTGTCGTCGCCCAGTGCTTGCGGGCGCTGGCGACGTTGGGAATGCAGGTGTTTGTGGCGACGCATTCGGTGGTTTTGGTTCGGGAGCTCTACCGGCAGGACCAGACGGCTGACGCCGAGGAAAAGCCTCGGGCCGAGATTCGCTGGTTCTCCTTGCGTAGTGAGAAGAACTCGGTGAAGGAAGGCGCGGAATGGCCCTGGCAGATGCAGAGGCTGTTTGGCGAAGCCTCAGAGAAGAACAAGTGATGCTTGACGAAAGCGGGGTGAAGCCGTCTCTGTCGAGCATGGAGTGAAGCGAAGGACAGCGTTGGCGGCGAAAGACGCCCGCTGTCTTCGCGAAGCAGTTTCAAGGTGACCTCTGGCAAAGAGGCGAATTTTTTAAACTTAAACAGGAAAATCCATGGCCCAGTACGTCATGACCATGAACCGGGTGAGCAAGACCGTTCCCCCGAAGCGTCAGATTTTGAAAGACATCTCGCTCTCCTTCTTCCCGGGCGCCAAGATCGGCGTGCTGGGCCTGAACGGCGCGGGCAAGTCCACCCTCCTTAAGATCATGGCCGGCGTGGACAAGGACATCGACGGCGACATCACTTGGCTGGGTGGCCTCAAGATCGGGTATCTCCCCCAGGAGCCGGAATTGAATCCCGAAGCGACGGTGAAGGACTGCGTCGAAGAGGGCATGGGTGAAGTCGTTGCGGCGCAGAAGCGTCTCGAGGAGGTTTATGCCGAATACGCCGAACCCGATGCGGATTTTGATGCGTTGGCGGCTGAGCAAGCGAAGCTGGAAGCCATCATTTCTGCTGCCGGCACTGACGCACAGACGCAGATGGAGATTGCCGCGGACGCTCTGCGCCTGCCGCCGTGGGATGCGGTGATCAAGAACCTCTCGGGCGGCGAAAAGCGCCGCGTGGCGCTGTGCCGCCTGCTCTTGTCGCGCCCCGACATGCTCCTTTTGGACGAACCGACGAACCATCTCGACGCGGAAAGCGTGGAGTGGTTGGAGCAGTTCCTGCATCGCTTCCCGGGTACGGTGGTGGCAGTGACGCATGACCGCTACTTCTTGGACAACGCGGCGGAATGGATTCTGGAGCTGGACCGCGGCGAAGGCATTCCCTGGAAGGGCAACTATTCCTCCTGGCTTGATCAGAAGGAAAAGCGCTTGGAAATGGAAAAGCGCCAGCAGGAGTCGCGCGCCAAGGCGATTCAGCACGAATTGGAATGGGTGCGCCAGAACCCGAAGGGCCGTCAGGCGAAAGCGAAGGCTCGCATCGCGCGCTTTGAGGAGCTTTCGAGCTACGAATACCAGAGCCGCAATGAAACGAACGAAATCTTCATCCCGGTGGCCGAGCGCCTCGGCAACAAGGTGATTGAATTTCATAACGTCTCAAAGGGCTTCGGCGATCGCCTCTTGATTGATGACTTGTCCTTTACGGTGCCGCCCGGCGCCATTGTGGGCGTCATCGGTCCCAACGGCGCCGGCAAGTCGACGCTCTTCAAGATGATTGACGGGAAGGAAGCGCCGGATTCGGGCTCGATCGTACTGGGCGATACGGTGAAGTTGGCGGCCGTGGCGCAGCTGCGTGACAGCTTGCCCAACGACAAGACGGTCTTTGATGCGATCTCGGACGGGCAGGACATTCTGCAGGTGGGGAAGTTCTCCATGCCCTCTCGAGCCTATCTGGGGCGCTTCAACTTCAAGGGGGGCGACCAGCAGAAGCTCGTGGGCGTCTTGTCGGGGGGCGAGCGAGGGCGACTCCATCTCGCGGCCACGCTTTTAAAGGGCGGCAACGTGCTGCTCCTTGACGAACCCTCGAACGACTTGGACGTCGAAACGTTGCGCGCTCTGGAAGAGGCGCTTTTGGAGTTCGCGGGCTGCGCCATGGTGACGTCGCATGACCGCTGGTTCTTGGATAGAATCGCCACGCACATCCTCGCCTTCGAAGGCGACAGCAAGGTGGTGTTCTTCAACGGCAACTACAACGAGTACGAAGCCGACAAGAAGAAGCGTCTGGGCGAAGAAGCGGCGCGTCCGCACCGCCTGCGCTTCAAGCCGCTGAAGCACTAGTCGTTAGCTTCAACGAAATCAGGGCCGCCGGTGTTGTCATCGGCGGCTTTTCATTTACTCCCGTTTCTGCTTCTGCCATGTCCCGCAAGTTCGTTCATCTGCGCTTTCATTCGGAATACTCCGTCACGGACGGCATTGTGCGTCTGGATCCGATTCTGGAAGAGGCCGCCCGCCGCGGCGACGTGGCGCTCGGCATCACCGACAACATGAACATCTTCGGCGGGCTGCGCTTTTTTACGCACGCTTTGGCCGATGGCGTGAAGCCCATCGTGGGGTGCGACATCTGGGTGACCAATGACGCCAAGCGTGACGAGCCCTATCGCCTGACGCTCTACTGCCAGAACCACACGGGCTATCTGTCGCTTTGCACGCTCCTTTCCAAAGCCTGGATGGAAAACCAGTATCTGGGGCGCGGTGAATTCAAGTTCGAGTGGTTCACGGAAGCCAACTGCCAGGGGCTCATCTGTTTGTCGGGCGGCCCCTTGGGGATTATTGAGCGGCTCAACGCCGGCAAGACGCCCGCGGAAGGGAAGGCGGCGATTGAACGGCTCATGGCGGCCTTTCCGGGGCGGCTTTACTTTGAAGTGCAGCGGGTTGGCGCCTTTAATGAAGACGTCTTCGTGGGGCGCATGGTTCAGCTTTCGATTGACTGTCAAGTGCCGCTCGTCGCGACACATCCCATTCAGTTTTTGAAGAAGACGGACTTCACCGCGCACGAGGTGCGCGTTTGCATTGCGCAGGGCTACGTCTTGGAAGACAAGCGCCGCCCCCATCTTTATACCGCGGAGCAGTACTACAAGACGGAAGACGAGATGCGGGAGCTCTTCAAGGATTTGCCGCAGGCGCTGGAAAACGCGGCGATCGTCGCTCAGCGCTGCAATTTGGACGGCGTTCTGCAGAAGCCGCAGCTCCCGGTCTTTCCGACGCCTGACGGCATGAGTCTTGACGACTACATGGTGAAGCTCTCCAAAGAAGGGCTGGAAAAGCGTCTTGCCTTCCTTTACGCCGATGAGAAGGTGCGGGACGCAAAGCGCCCCGAATACATGGAGCGGCTCGAATACGAGCTCAACACCATCATCAAGATGAAGTTTCCCGGCTACTTCCTCATCGTGCAGGACTTCATCAATTGGTCAAAGCGCAACGGCGTTCCCGTGGGGCCGGGGCGAGGTTCGGGCGCTGGGTCTTTGGTCGCCTATTGCCTTGGCATCACGGACTTGGATCCGTTGCACTATGGGCTGCTGTTCGAACGATTCCTGAACCCCGAACGCGTCTCCATGCCTGACTTTGACGTGGACTTCTGCCAGCACAACCGCGACCGCACGATTGAATACGTGAAGCGCGTCTACGGCAAGGAGGCCGTGAGCCAGATCGTCACCTTCGGCGCCATGGGCGCCAAGGCCGTGGTGCGCGACGTGGGGCGCGTCCTGAACATGGGTTACGGCGAGGTGGACGCCTTGGCGAAGCTCATCCCGCAAAAGCCCGGCATGGACATCACGCTTGCCAAGGCCAAGGAAATGGATCCCGACTTCAAGGAGAAGTCGGAAAAGCCTGAGTACAAGCGGCTGATGGAATATGCGATGGAGTTGGAAGGCATCACGCGCAACCTCGGCATGCACGCGGGCGGCGTTCTGATTGCCCCCGGCAAGCTTACGGACTTCTGCCCCCTCTACAACGCCGACGGCAAGCCCGAAAACACGGTGAGCCAGTACGACAAGAAGGACGTGGAGAACGTGGGACTTGTGAAGTTCGACTTTCTGGGCTTGACGACCTTGACGATTCTTGCAAAGGCCGTGGAGTACATCGATCGCTTGACGCCGGGAAAGCACTTTGAATTGGAGCGCATCCCCGTGGACGACGAAGCCACCCTGAAGCTCTTTCAGGCGGGGAACACCGGCGCCGTTTTTCAGTTTGAATCCGAAGGCATGCGAGACCAGCTGCGGCAGGCGCAGCCGTCGTGCCTTGAAGAGCTCGTCGCCCTGAATGCTCTCTATCGTCCGGGCCCCATGGATCAGATTCCCCACTTCATTGACCGAAAGTTCGGGCGCGAGAAGGTGGAGTATCTCGACCAGCGCATGGAGCCGATTCTCGCGGAAACCTTTGGCATTATGGTGTATCAGGAACAGGTGATGCTGGTGGCGCGCGCGATCGGCGGCTATTCGCTGGGTGGCGCTGACTTGCTGCGCCGCGCCATGGGCAAGAAGAACGTGGAGGAGATGAAGCGGCAGCGTGCGGTGTTTGTGAAGGGGGCGGCTGAACGCAACGTGAACGAAAAGACGGCGACGGAAATCTTCAACTTGATGGAAAAGTTCGCGGGCTATGGCTTCAACAAGTCGCACGCTGCAGCCTATTCCTACGTGGCGTGGCAGACCGCCTACCTGAAGGTGCACCATCCGGCGCCGTTTTTCGCGGGGAACCTTTGCCTTGTGATGGATCAGGGCGAAAAGATGAACACCCTCATCACGGACGCGAAGGAATGCGGCGTCAAGTTCCTGAAGCCCGACGTCAACGTGAGCGAGTGGTTCTTCACGGTGCCCGATGAGCACACCATTCGCATGGGACTTGGCTCCATCAAGGGCATGAGCCAGAACATCGTGGAGGACATTCTCTACGAGCGCAGCATGAACGGGATGTTTTTGGATATCTTTGACGTGGCGGCGCGCGTGCCGACGGTGAATCGCAAGGTGTTGGAGCAGCTCGTTCGCGCTGGCGCCTTCGACTCCATTGATGAAGACCGCGGCAAGAATTTTGCGAATATTCCGCAGGCCCTGCAGGCGGCGCAGACGGTGAAGGCGTCGATTGGTCAGGCGAGTCTGTTTGCGGATGAAAACGGTGAAGCCGAGCGCATCGTGAGCTGGATCGATGCGCCGGCGTGGAACGAAAAGCAGCGGCTTACGGCGGAAATCGAAGCCTTCGGCTTCTGCTTCTCCGGAAACCTCTTTGATTATTACCGCGCCGAGGTGTCCACCTTTGCGACGGCTTTGTCGGGCGTGCGCGCCACGAAGCAGACGGCGACGATTGCCGGGATCATCCTCTCCGTGCGCTACATTCAAGGAAAGCGCGGCCGCTTTGCGGTCGTCATGATTGAAGACGGGCATCAGTCGATGGACGTCCTGATCTACAGCGAAGAAGTGCTGAGTCGCTATCGCCATGCGCTGAAGGCAGGCGAAGTGGGCGTTTTTGCGGGGCGCGGCCGCTTTGACGAAATGCGGCAGAAAATGTCCTTCATGGCGGATGAAGTGATGACGCTCGAAGACATTCGCGTGCGTCGGAGGGCGCGGCTTTTTGTGGCGCTCTCCGGCGCGGAGCAGCTCAAGAAGACGATGGAGCTCTTGAAGAAGAATAAAGCGCAGCCGGGAAAGGGCATCGTCTGCGTGGTGACGGTGGGCGCTGAAGGACGCGGAGGGGAGGTGAGAGTGAACTTTTTGGTGAAGCCTACGGATACCTTGCCGGAGGATTTGGTGGCAGTCGCCGGCGTGGCCAAGGCGTGTTATGGTTACTGAGGACGTGATGTAAGGAGAAACGGCCCGTGGATTCGCGAGATCTTCGCCGATGGTTCCATCAGCCCAAGGCATTGCCGGCGTACCCGAAGTTTTATGCGGGGACTCGTTCGCGGCAGTATCCGAGGCCGCTCAACCAGTTTCGTGGCACGACGATGGTGTCGGACTTGCTGACGGTGGCGCCGAATCAGGTCGTGCTGTTTGCCTACAAGCAGGCGGCGCTGTTGGAGGACTGCAAGTTTTGGGCCTGCTGGGGATTCTTGCTGGCGCGTTGGCAGAGTGGCATTACCACTCAAGTCACAAGGGCATTCATTGCAAGGTGCCCTGCGGCACCGACAGGGACTACACGTCGAGGATGCTGGCCCAGGCGCCGGAGTTGTCGGTGTATTCGCAGACAATGCCTGATGTGAGGACGCTGGCTGGTATTGATCAGCTGGTGAGCATTGTGTGCGAGAGACTGAGCATTCGCATGCCGCTTTCCGAAAATGAAGATCTGTTTGGAGTTCAGCGATGAAAACGACAGACTGGAGTCGTCTTTTTGAAGTGAAGAAGACGCAGAGTCCGAATGTAGATCTCGTTCGGACGCCGTTGGAACTTCCTGGGACCAACGATCAAGTGGTGGTGCGTGTTAGAAAATCACCCCAAGGCTATTTGGTGGATGACGGTGGAGACACCGAATGGTTTATTGAAACGTCGGGCTTCAGTTTGGAAACGACCAATATTAACCCTACACCAATTTATTCCCCGTTTTTGCTTCCAAAAATAGCCGGTCTCCATATCGATGTTTAGAGAGGGTTAGCCTGCCTTTTTCTTGACTGCCTTAGCTGCCTTTCTAAGGACCTTTTGCAT